>CALKLF010000028.1 GCA_937992175.1 uncultured Fimbriimonadales bacterium
CGGTTATGCGACGCCGTTTGACGCGCCGTTTCGTCGGGGAGCGGCGATACGGCGGTTGCGTTCGCGTGTGAAAGCCGTGGTGGGGGCGTATTGGCAAGGGGGTCGGGTGTGGGTGGTGGGGGCGGCGTTGGGGCAGGCGTATGCGGATGAGGGTCGGTTGTTGGGGGCGTGGGTGGCGGCGTATGAGCGTGGGGGGTTGCCTTGGGGCACTTTGTTGGTGGGGGATGCGTTGTATGGGTATCGGGCGCGGCTCAAAATGGGGCGTTGGAGCAAGCGGGTTGGTTGCCTGTGGCGCGTGTGTTGGATGGGGTGTGGCAGCGGGCGCGTGCGTCGTCGCGGTTGCGGGCGCGTGCGCGTGCGGCGGCGCATCCTGAGGTGTTGCGGGGTCGTTCTCGGATAGAGCAGGTGTTTGGGAGCGTGAAGGGCGCGTATGGGAGTTCTGTGGGTTCGCGTTCGTGGCGTGGTGCGCGGTGTTGGGTGTGGGGGATGTGGGTGTTGTGGAACTTGGTGGGGTTGGTGCGGGTAGGGGGCGGCAGGGTGGTTGTGTGTCTTTTTGTGTGGCTCCCACGATTTTTCGAACAGCCTCGTAGCCACTTGACTTTTTAAGGTAAAATCCGATAGAATCATGCGACCTTTGGCAGGAGCAGGGCGACAGGGCGCGAATCTTGCTCGTCCACAACTGCCAGAGTGAAGGAGGCGACAGACCATTGGCACAGATACAGGTTCGTCAGAACGAGTCGATTGATAACGCGCTCAAGCGCTTCAAGAAAGCGCTGGAGCAGAGCGGGATACTGCAGGAGTATAAGCGCCACGCGCACTACGAGAAGCCGAGCGAGCGGCGTCGGCGTCAGAAGCAGCGACGGCGCAAGAAGTGAGCGTCTTTCACGCCGATGCGCGTTCTCGGACGGAGTACGCGGCGCGGGGCGCGGAGCGTAGGCAACGCGCAAGAGAATTCAGGGCGACGGCTGAGAACGCTCCTTTGCGCCCCCATCGTGCTAGGTGGGCTGTCGACGCTGCTGCTGGCGTTGTTGAACGGCGACCTGCGGTCGCTCTCTGACGCGGCGTTGGAGCGCGTGCTGGTTGCGCTGGCGGAAGTGGGGCTGCTCACGGCGTTTTTCTATCAGACGGGGCTGTTGCGCCCCACAGGGCTGGCGTTGCGCTCGCCCGTGGCGCATAGTACGCGCGAGGCGGGACTGGCGCTGACCCTCATCATCGGCTTTTTCAGCCTGTTAGGGCTGCGTGCGGCGGCGCTGGTCGGGCAAGGCGCAGCGATGACGCCTGAAGTCGGTTTCCTCGCGTTTGCGCCTCTGATTGCGGGTGGGATGCTATTGAGCGTGCTGATTCATCCCCTGCTGGCTCTCTTTACCTTCGCCGTGTTGCTGGGCGGGGTCGCCGTCACGCTGAAGTTGCCCATCACGACGACGAGCGCGGTTGGACTGGCGGGCTGGAGCGCGATTCTGGCGATTGCGCCGATGCGCCGTCGTACCCACATGTTCTGGGCGGGCGCGCTGCTGAGCGGGCTGCTCGCGTTGACAGCGTTTGGCGGTAGCCTCGCGGGCGCGACGGGCTGGCTGGACGCACTGAGCAGCGGGCTGTGGGGCGTCGCAACGGGCGTGGGCGCGGTCGCCCTCTTCTGGCTCGGACTGAACCTGCTGGAGCGTCCGTTCCGACTTGCCACGCCGATGACCCTGCTCGAACTCGCCTCGCTGGAGCAGCCCCTGCTGCGTGAGCTGCGTGACCGCGCGCCCGGAACCTACTTTCACAGCCAGATGGTAGGGCAGCTCGCGGAGGAAGCTGCACTGGCGATTGGCGCGGACCCCCTGCTCGCGCGCGTCGCAGGCTACTACCACGACATTGGTAAACTGAGCAAGCCCGAGTTCTTTATCGAGAACCAGGAGGGCGTCGACAGCCTGCACGCGCAGATTAACCCCACCCTCTCGGCGCGGATTATCGCCGCGCATGTGCGCGAGGGCGTGGAGCTGGCGCGTCGACATCGCCTGCCCACTGCCGTGTGCGACATTATCGCCCAGCATCACGGCACGACGCTCATCACCTACTTCTACTATCAGGCGATTAATGGCGGGCACGACCCCGTGCTGGAGCAACACTTCCGCTACGAGGGTCCCAAGCCGCAGACCCGTGAGGCGGCGATTGTGATGCTGGCGGACAGCGTGGAAGCCGCGTCGCGCGTGCTGGGCGATGTGACCCCCGCGCGCCTGGCGAACTTCGTCCACGAAATGATCGAGAATCGCCGTCAGGATGGGCAGCTCGACGAATGCAACCTCACTTTCCGCGATTTGCGGCTGATCGAGGAGGCGTTCGTGCGTGTGCTGGTTGCCGCGCGCCATCGGCGGATTGAGTACCCCGGCGCGAAAGTGGAAGATGAACCCATCTATGCGGTCCACCCGTAGTGTCTCGGTCGCGCTGCAGGTTGCGCCTGAGGCGGCGCGCCTCCTAAGCACCGAACTGGGCGAATCGGCGCAGGCGACGCTGGAACGCGCCCTACAGGAGGCGGTGGACGCACTGATAGAGCGAGAATTGGCTGAGATTCCTCGCTTCGCTCGGAATGACAGCCGTTTCCCGCCGCAAGTTGCCTGTCATTCCGAGCGGAGCGAGGAATCTGGGGTTGCTCCCTTCCTTGCCCGATGTCATTCCGAGCGGAGCGAGGAATCTCAAGAAATCAGCGTCTATCTCACCACCGATGCCGAGATTCGCGAGTTCAACCGCGCCTATCGGGGTGTGGATAAGGCAACGGATGTGTTGAGTTTTTGTTATACCTCACCCCCCACCCCCCTCTCCGTTTACGGAGAGGGGGATCCGCCTGCGCGGGGAACTGGCGCTCCCCCCTCTCCGCTTACAGAGAGGGAGGACAGGGGAGTGAGGTATATTGCCCAAGGACTTTCACCCCTTGACTTCCCAAGCCTTGAGACTCGCGACGGTGTGTGGTACACTGAGCCAGAACTCTGGGAGCTGCTGAAACCCCTGGCAAGACAAACGCGGCGCGAGCCAACGCCTGCCGAAAAACATCTCTGGAAGTACTTGCGCAATCGCCAAATGCTGGGCTTCAGGTTCCGCCGCCAGCATACGATTGAACGATTTGTTGTCGACTTCTACTGCCATGAAGCGAAGCTGGTAATAGAAGTAGATAGTGAAATACACGACTACACTCCTGAAGAAGACCGTATACGGCAGGCGTTTCTGGAGTTCAACGGCTTCCGTGTCATCCGTTTTCGGAATGAGGAGGTGTTGCACCGTACCCAGGATGTGTTAGCGCAAATCGAGCGGGTTTTGCGGGGAAATCTTATCCCTGAGAAGGGTACACTGCCCGCATACAATTTGACTGCGCACCCCACCGATTTTTCTGACCTCACCCCTCCTGCCTCCCTCTTTGTAAACAGAGATGGGGGAACCGAAGCCCCCCACACGCCCAGCTTCCCCTCTCCGTTTACGGAGAGGGGGACGGGGGGTGAGGGCGGAATCGAGACTCCCCTCGGCGACATCGTCATTTCCGTCGAGACCGCCTTGCGTCAGGCGGCGCCGAACGGACATGACCTGCTCACCGAACTGCTGATGCTGGCGCTGCATGGTACACTACATCTGATGGGCTACGACGATTCGACCGAAACGGGGCGTGCAACGATGAACGCTCGCGCGGTATCGATGTTGAGACGACTGGGCTACGCCGCCCGCGAGGAGTGGTACTCACGCTATGAGGACGCCTGACGCGGAACCGCCCGAACGGGCGCGGGAAGTGCAACCCCAACCGCCGTCGCGCAACGGCGAGGCGGAACCCCACGAATCCGAAACGCCCGCCCAGCGACACCACCCGCTGGAGGGCTTCCGCTACGCCTTAGAGGGCATCGTCGCCGTCGTGCGCACCCAGCATCACATGCGCTTCCACTTTGTCAGCGTTGTCCTCGTGCTGCTGATGGGGCTGCTGTTCCGCCTCGACAAGCGCGAGATGCTCGTGCTGCTGTTCACCATCTCGCTCGTGCTGATTGCCGAAATGTTCAACTCCGCGATCGAAGCCACTGTCGATTTGGTGACCGAGGAGTATCACCCGAAAGCGAAGTTCGCCAAAGACATCGCCGCGGGCGCGGTGCTGGTTGCCACGCTGAACGCGGTGGTGGTGGCGTGGGTGCTGTTTATGGGCGATTTGCGTCTGGAGCAAATCCGCCTGCGGATGGAGCGCGCCGAGCCGACCTTGGCGGTGGCGGTAACGATTGGCATCATCCTGATTTTCGTGATTGTCTCGTTAGTCAAAGTGCTTGCCACGCAGGGCAAGGTGCGCCTGTTTCATGGGGGCGCGATGAGCGGGCATGCGGCGCTGGGCTTCTTCTTTGCGATGGCGATTATCGTCGTGTCGGGCGACTTGCTCGCCTCAGTGCTGGCGCTGCTGCTGGCAGCGTTGATTGCCCAGAGCCGCGTCGACGCCGACATCCACAGCTGGCGCGAGGTCGTGCTGGGGAGCCTGTTAGGCGTCGGGCTGGGCGCGCTCATCTTCTGGCTCACGCCCCGATGAGGAGGTAGAGACGCTCTATGACCGATAACCCGAACAGTCGCAGACGAAAACCGCTTCTCCGAATCTGGATTATCGCACTCATCGCGATTCTCGGCGCAACATGGGCGCTGTATGGACAATCAGAGCCGATGTCGCCCGACCCCGAAGCGAGTGGTCTCTCCCCTGCCGCCAGTCTGCTGGTGATTCTCGTGCTGCTGTTGCTGAGCGCGTTCTTTTCGATGGCAGAGAGCGCGCTGACTTCCATTCGCCACAGCTGGGTGCGGATGCTGACCGAGCAGAAGCATCGGCTCGCGCCGTATCTGGCGGCGTTCAAGAGCGAGCCGTCGCGGTTCCTGTCCACCGTGCAGGTGGGGTTGAACATCGTGGCGTTTCTGGCGTCCGCCGTCGCCGCGACGAACCTTGCCGACCCGCTCCACGCGCTGCTGCGCCCTGTCGAGTCGGCGATTGGAATCAATCTACATGGCTTTAGCGTCGCACTGGTGGCAATTATCACGGCGTTCGCGAATGTGGTGATTGGCGAGACTGTGCCGCGCAGCATCGCGATTACTCACGCGGAGCGCGTCGCGCTGGCGGTGATTGTGCCAATCACGGTTTTTGATCGCATCTTTGCGCTGCCCATCCTGTTGGTGAACGCCGTCACACGCGCGATTCTTAAACTGTTCGGCATTCAGATGATGCGCCTCGCCCCCGTCGTCAGCGAGGAAGAGCTGCGCGTGCTGGTGGAAGCGGGCGAGGAACAGGGAGTGATCGAAGAGCAAGAGAAGGAGATGATCCAGTCCATCTTCGAGTTCACCGACACGATTGCCCGTGAGGTGATGACCCCGCGCGTGGACATCAAAGCCGTGCCCGCCACCGCCGCCCCACAGGAGATTATCAAACTCGTCCGTGAAACAGGACATACGCGCATCCCTGTCTATGAGGGCAGCCTGGACAACATCATCGGAATCATCCACGCGAAAGACCTGCTCCGCTATTGCGAGACGGGCGGCAAGTTCTCGCTGCACGAGGTGCTGCGCCCTGCCTTCTTCGTGCCCGAAAGCAAGCGCGTGGTGGAACTGCTGCAAGAGATGCGCCGCCAGCGCACCCATATGGCGATCCTGCAAGACGAGTACGGCGGCACTTCGGGCTTGGTGACCCTCGAAGACCTCGTGGAAGAGATTGTGGGCGAGATTCAGGACGAGTACGATGTGGAGCCAGAACCGCAAGTGGAGACTCTGCCCGACGGCTCGTTGCTCATCGACGCGAAACTGCACTTAGACGACGCGAGCGAACTGCTGGGCATCGCGCTGGAGTCGGAGGAGTTCGACACGCTGGGGGGCTATGTGTTCGGGCAGCTCGGACACCAGCCGACGGAAGGCGAGACCGTGCGCGTGGACGGCTGGGAGCTGCGTGTGCATGCGATTGAGGGGCATCGAATCCGAGTCGTGCAGGCGACGCGCGCGGCAGAAGAAGCCGCCGACAGCGACAGCACGATGGAAGGCGTGATGAAGTGAACAACTGAGGTACACTTGAGTCGGGTGAGACCGATGGCGACCGTGCGCGAGAAACCGAAACGCAAGCGCCGCTACACCGAGCAAGACCTGCTGCAGATGCCTGACGATGGGCGCAAGTACGAACTGGTCGACGGGAGGATCCAAATCGTGCCCACAGGCGGAAGACACGGAAAAATTGGCTACCGATTGGCGCTAAAAATTGGAAGCACCGCGCCAGACAATGTCGAGGGGTTTGACTCCAGCACAGGCTTTCGGGTGGCGGGGGGCAACATTCGCAGCCCTGATTTGTCGCTGATGTCGGTTAGCCGCCTGCCGCAGGGCAAGCCGCCTGTGGACTTCATCGACGGCGCGCCCGACTTAGCCGTCGAAATCGTCTCGCCCTCCGAGAACCAGAAAGACCTCGCACAGAAGGTGCTGGAGTATTTCGAATCAGGTGCGCAGGAGGTGTGGCTGCTGTTCCCCGAGCGCAAGCAGGTGTACCGCTACACTGCGCCGCTGGAGGTGGAAGTGCTGCGCGAAGACGATATTTTGACGGGCGGCGAACTGCTGCCTAAGTTCAGGGTGCGCGTGGGGGAGCTGTTCGAATGATGTATAATAGGAGTGTGTCGTGCGGACGGCACTGACAAGCGCTTGAGGAGGAACACCTGCAACAACTGGTGCGAGGGTCGGGCTTCAAGACGCTGGTGGCGTTGAGCGTTGCGCTCGGTGTGTTGACGAGTGGAACTGCGCAAAGCATAGAGTGGATTGGGCTGCTCAGGGGCGGCAGAACGAGCGAGGCGCGGGATGTACCCTCTGGCAGCGCAAACGGGAATGCAAATGGTGGGTGATTGGGACTGCCACTACGCCGAAGCCACGCGCATCTCCGCCGATGGACAGGCAATCGTGGGGTGGGGGTTGCGATGCAGCCCAAACATAACGGAGATTGCGTTCCGCTGGAGTGAAGGCACTGGGCTTCAAGGTCTGGTACCGTTCTCGACCTCCGCGAACGCCTTCGGTGTGTCTGCGGACGGCAGCGTCGTGGTGGGGATTGCTTACGATGCGGATCGCTTCTCTTTTGCGTTCCGCAGGAACGCGACGCACGGCGTCCAGGTGCTTTTAGATCGCAATCAAGCGCGGGATCCCAGCGCCGTAGCCGTGTCAGCGGATGGATCGTCGTGGTCGGTCAATATGTCGGCTTTTCTTCTGCCCATTATCGCGTGTTTCGGTGGGATACGCAAAACGGAATTCAGGATCTGGGTCAACGCGGATGGGTCGAGGTTGGAGCGAGCCTACGCCGTTTCCGAGGACGGCAGATACATCGTTGGGCAGGGTGTCAACGCCACGGCGCGCCGATACGAAGGATTCGTGTTGGACACATGGCGCACGGGCGACACGAACGGCGACGGCTGCATCGACGATTCGGATCTGCTTGCCGTGCTCTTCGCTTTTGAGACACGCGGCACCGGCCACACGCGCCATGAGGACATCAACAAAGATGGAACTGTCGCCGACAGGGACCTTCTGAGCGTGCTGCTGCACTTCGGCGAGGGGTGCTAACCAACTCGCACACCGAGCTGTTCCAGCTGCTCCGCCAGCCACTCCAGCGAGTCCGCAAGGCGTGGACCAGGACGGCTGAAGTAGGCGTTGCCGTCCGTGATGAAAACCGCCTCGTTACGCACAGCGGGCAGCCTGCTCCAGCTGGGCAACTGCTCCAGAACTGGCATGTCCTGCAGGGTGCGCTCCACAGCAAACCCACAACAGGCGATGACGATGGCTTCGGGCTGCCAGTCCAGTACCTCTTGCCATTCCAGTCGGCGTGATCGATAGCCTGCTCGCCCGTGTCCCTCGATACCGCCTGCCAGCTGCACCAGTTCGGGCGTCCAGTGTCCACAGGCGAACAGCGGGTCAATCCACTCCAAAAAAGTGACGCGCATAGGCGGGCGGTTCTGCGTGCGCAGGCGCACGCGCTCGATACGCTCCCTAAACTGCTCGATGAGTTCTCGCCCGCGTTTGGGGATACCCGCGGCGTCGGCGACCTGTTGAAAAGTGTCCATCACCCCATGCAGCGTCGTCGGCTCCAGATTGAGAACCCGCGTGCGCGGACTGAGCGTCGCGACCGCCTCCTGCACCGAGTTGAACGACACCGCGCACACATCGCACAACGCCTGTGTAATCAGCAGGTCAGGCTTCAGCTCTTGAAGCAGCTCCAGATCCAGCCCGTACAGCGTGGCGTGCGTCGTCAGGGTCTCCGAGACCATACGGTCAATCTCGCTACTGGGCAAATCGGGCGGAATGAGGCTGTAGGTGATGACGGGAACCGTCGCGGCTTCTGGCGGGTAATCGCATTCGTGGCTGCGGGCGACAAGATGTTCCCCCAGCCCGAGCGCGTACACAATCTCCGTCGCGCTGGGCAACAGCGACGCAATGCGCATAGCAGGATTATACCTTCGCAGTGGACACCCGATCCAGAGTCTGACGTTTTACCCCTTGACATCCTGCGCCCATCGGGTATAATTGGGCGCGTTGCCGGGTCGTCTAACGGCAGGACGCCAGACTCTGGATCTGGTAGTGGTGGTTCGAATCCACCCCCGGCAGCCATGAAAGCTCCCTCGCTTTTCCCCCGCCTCTACCGCTAAGTAACATCCCTGTGTGCTGTCTATCGTGGTATACTCTACTCTGGAGGCATATGACCATGCGAAAACGATGGTTGACGATTTTCACGCTGGTGGCGTTGACCGCTGTCGGCGCACACGCGCTGTTGCAGCAGCAGGGGCTGCCAATCGGCACAGAAGCGCCCGATTTCCAACTGGAAACGCTGGACGGCAAAGTCGTGCAGTTGAGCAAGCTGCGCGGCAAGCCCGTGTTTATCGATTTTTGGGCGACCTGGTGCGACCCGTGTCGTCGCGCCCTGCCCCATACGCAGAAACTCGCTGAGAAGTACGGCAAGGACGCACATATTCTGGCAATCAACCTTAAAGAGGAACCCGAAGTCGTGCGAGAGTTCCTGCAGAAAAACAATTACACTTTCACTGTACCGATGGATACAAGCGGCGCGGTCGCTACGGCTTATCGCGTACGCGGTATCCCTCACTTTGTGCTGATCGACGCGCAGGGGAAGGTGCAGTTCGTGCAGGTCGGCTACGGATCGGGCGTCGAGCAGAAGTTCGAGACCGAGCTGCAGAAAGCGATTCGCGCTGCGCAAGCCAGCCGATGATTACTGAACCCATCCTCTCTCGAACGATACTCGCGCTGGATACGCCGAATCTGGGGCAGGCGTGCGACTGGGTGCGGCAGTATCGCGAGCAGGTATACGCCTTCAAGGTCGGCGGCGCGCTGGCGCTGGGACATGGGCTGCATGTCGTGCGCACACTACGCGAGGCGGGCGCGGAGCGGGTGTTTCTGGATATGAAGTTCCACGACATTCCCCATGCGGTCGCGCTGGTCGTGCGTCAGGCAGCAGAGTTCGGCGTGTGGATGTTGACTCTCCACGTTGCGGGCGGGGTGGAAATGCTCCGTGCTGCCCGCGCCGCGGTGGAACAGTTCGCGAATCCCCCCCTGCTGATGGGTGTGACGGTGCTGACCAGCTTGGATGCGCCCGCGCTGCGGCAGATAGGAATCCCCCGCACGCCGCGCGCGCAGGCGCTCCGACTGACGAAACTGGCGCACGAGTCGGGACTGGATGGCGTGATTGCTTCCCCCCACGAGGCGCACCTGCTGCGCCGTCGGTTCCCGTCGCCGTTTCTGATTGTAACGCCTGGCGTACGCCCCGAAGGTTTCGACACCGACGACCAGAAGCGCACTGCTCCCCCCGAGCAAGCCCTGCGCTGGGGCGCGGACTTTATTGTAATGGGGCGCGCGGTGATCCAGCCGAAGGAGTAATAAGTGCTTCCTGCAAGAAATAATACCGACAGAGATTCCTCGCTTCGCTCGGGATGACAAAGGTTGTCATTCCGAGCGAAGCGAGGAATCTCTTTCACCTCCCTCGTCGTTTTGGTAGCATTTTTCATGGGAAGGACTTAAGTGCCTCAAAGATTAAATCGTCCCCTTTTGCCGATTGTTCTTGCTCCCCCCTCCCGACCTCCCCCGTGAACGGGGGAGGCGTCGCGGCTGCCCGCTTGCGGGGAGGGTTGGGGTGGGGGTCGCTTTGGCACAGGCATTGGGGTAAAAAGGAACGATTTCACATTGGAGGGACTTACCAATCGAGGGTTCAAGTGCTACAAAACCTTCGTGGAAGGCCCGTCTACTGTTATTTGCCCTCACCCCCAGCCTCTCTCCCACGCTGTGGGAGAGGGGAGCCGAGCGCGTGCGCCGCAATGCTTGCCCCCCCTCTCCCGCGCTGCGGGAGAGGGGGAGGGGAAACAAGCGCCTTCCCCTTTCGCTCCGTCCCCTTTTGTCTCACTTGAAACCCCAACGGCATTACAACCTTTGCTCTGCCCGCCTAATCCTGATCGGGGTCGAACGGGCTAATGTAGAAGCGCGGCTGGATCGCCCCACCGTAGAGGTTGCCCACCCCGTTGCGCGTACTGCTCCAGAACAGCAGGAGCGACTCATCCAGCCCGCCGTAGGCGTCGCTGAGCAGGCTGCCCTGCTGACGGAACTCAAGGTTGGGCATTGCCCACAGGTAGAGTTCATTTGTGGGCAGGTCGATGGGCACAGGCGAGGTGTATTCGACCTCGGTCGCGAACGAACGCGCGAGGTTGCCCTCATCAATCCAGCGCACCACAAGCGTCTCTTCCAGAGTCACGATATTGCCGACGCGGTCGCGCGCGATATAACGCACATTCACTTCCTTACCGAGGTCCTCGGTGGTGAAGTAGATATTGCCGCGCGCGGCGTCGTACTCGTAGAAGCCCAGTTGCGCCCCGGGCACATTGTTCGCTGTGAGCTGCACCACCGCGTGGTTCGCGCCCTGCGCGAGGGTGAACGAGCCAGTCTGGATGGGCAGTTGCCCGCGCTCGGTCAGGATGGGCGACTGCAGGCGCACGCCGGGACGCAGCGTCTTGAAGAAGTAGTTGCCCGAGCTGTTTGGCGGCGGGCTGCTGCGGCGGAAGAAGAGCCACACGCGATCCAGCGGCGGGCGCTCGGCGTCGCTGCATGCGCCGTTGTTGACGCCCTTGCGCACAGGCGACGAGCGTGTATTATTGATATTGTGGCGCGGGTTCATCGTGCGCTGGAACACGGCGCGCAGCTGCGAATAGGTTCCCGCTGAGCCAGGCGCAATCGCGCTGATGCGATAGACGCGCGGACGGTAGGTCACGGTCACGATGTCGTTCAGGCGCGGCGCGAAGTTCACAAAGCGAATGGTTCCGTTCGTCGGGTCTACCACAATCACGCCGCGATTGCGCACACCGAGAATCTGCCCACCGCCGCCCAGCACCGGCTCATTGTAGACGAACTGCATCAAGCCCGTTTGCTGGTCAACCACCGGGCGTTGCAGAATGAACTGCGTCGGGTTGCTCGGGTTCGGCTCGCGCAGGATCGAGACGCCGTTAATCTTGATATCGAGGTCGGGCGTGGTGGGGTCTGTGTTCCAGCCGCTGTCGATGGACGCCCAGTCGAGATGGCGCACGCGCCATACGTTCTGACCAGGGTCTTTCTGCGCGATTTCATCCGTGACAGCGGGCAGGAATCGCTCCTGCGTGTCGCCGAGCGGTCGCTCCGCGCGGGCGTCGCTCAGGGGGAGCAGGTTGCCGTTGCGCGGGTTCACATAGAACCGCTGCATCAGAATCTCCGACTCGTTGCGGTCGCCGACCGTGCCGATGAAGAACACATCCGCGAGGTACACAAAGCTCTGGGTAGGCGTGTTGGGGTTCGCCGAGACGCGATAGAGGCTCGCCTGCACGCTCTCGACGGAGCGCACAATGGGCGAGAGGGGCAGTCGCTGCTCGCGTCGCCAGCTGGCGAACGAATCGCCTTCCGACGCGATGTAGAAAATCTGGCTGCGTCCCGACGGCGCGGCGACATAGAACAGCCAGTTGCCCACGCCATCCAGTCCTGCCATCGACAGGGTAGAACGCGGCATGACCGGATCGAGCGCGACCGCCTGCGGATTGCCGAGCGGCGCGCCCGTGGCGGGATTCAGGCGCGTGTAGAACAGCAGCTCGTACTTCTGGTTGCGCAAGATGACCTCGCCTGTCCAGAACAGGAACGCGCCGCTTGGGGTAACGCGCACGAAGGGACGATGGTGCTTGATGGTCGCCGCTTCCGCGCTGGTGAGCGGGCGTCCGAGTTGGAGCGCGGTGGAGAAGAGGCTCCCATCGGGATCGACAGGGTAGGGTCCGAACAGGTCGCGCCACCAGCGGTTGTTCGATTCGGGGATCCAGCCGTTGGCGGTGCGCACGCCGTTTTGCGTGGTGGTGCGCGCGTTCCAGTCGAGCGTCGCTTTATAGAGGTAGAAGCTATCGGGGCGTTGCGTCGGGTCGGCGCGATTGCTCGCCCAGTAGAGGTGGAGTTTGCCCGTGCTGGGGTCGCGGAAGGCAGCGGGCGTGATGTCGCTGATGCGCGGCGCGTTCGGGTTCGGCACGGCGTCGATCATCGGAACGACGCCCTGGTTGGTGCTGCCTGTAAGTTGCGTCTCGCGCACGCGCACGACGATGCGCATCGGCGGTGTCGCGAACGCGCCGTTCACCACGCCCGGCACGCCACCCGCATTGTGCTGGTAGGGCGACAGCGCGAGCGAGTAGACGCCCATCGGCTGGAACGGCGGCACAGCGATGGAGACCTGCGGTTTGCGCGGCTCCACGCGAATATCGGGGTCGCGCCGCGGCGGAATCGCGGGCTGCGTCAGCACGGTGGAAGTGTAATCGCCCACCTGCGGCTTCTGCAGAATCGGATAGGGCTGGCTCCCGCCTGGGTAAAACTGGCTGGACTGGGGCCAGAAGCGGGTATCCAGCGTGCTGGCGACCGTCGTCCAGGCGGGTATCCCCGCGAGGAAGCTTACCATATCCGAGAACAGGTAGAGCGTGCCCTGCGGGCTGCCGAACGCCTTGCCCAGATACACGGGATACAGGTTCACATTCCCCTCGTTGCGCACGGTGAAGGGCTTCCAGAACGGCTCGAAGAGGGGGTTGTCGGGACGGAAGGTCGAGCTGGGATGGCTCGGGAACAGGTTGCCCCAGTTGAAGCCGAAGCCGCCCGGCAGCGAGCCGAAGTCGATGACCTGTTCTTCGACGAACAGGCGTTCGTCCGCCTGCACGGTGGTCACACTATTGAGGACACGGAACGGCTCCGCGCGCAGGACGCGCGCGGCGTCTGGCCCGACCAGGTTCTCCTGGATGTCGAATCGCCCGTTGTTGTTCAGGTCGATGTAGATGCGTGTGCGCGAGTCGTAGCCCGTGAGGTTTGCGGGCTGGAAGCGCGGGATTTCGACCTGCACATCGACGCGGTTGCCCGTTGGAAGCAGGCGTCCGGAGGCGCGCTGCAGGTCAGTCGCGCCGTCGTAGAGAATCTGGATGCGCCGTCCTGAAATATCGGGATAGTCGGGACTGTTGTTGGGGAAGGTGGGCATGACCTCCCAGGGTAAGGCGCGGATGACAGCCGCGGAACCGCCCTGCCAGCGCATATCGTCCACGAAAGCGCGGGTGTTCAGAGCAAGCGATTCAGGGTTGGGCGTCTGGAAAACGCGGCGGTCGCGCACCTCGAAATCGCCGAAGAGGGTCTTGCCGTGTTCGCCGAAACCGACCTGCGCCAGCCCATTCGGGGTTTGGAAGCGTGTGCGCACGATGGTGCGGGGCGGCTCATCGGGGCGGATTTCGGGGTCGTTGCCATTGAAAGTGTTCTGAGCGGGTCCTCCTGTGCCGACTTCCCCAAAGCCGCGCACGCCGATGGGGTTCGCCACGCCGAACCGCCAGCTGACATCGATGGGCAGAGGAATGTCGCCAATGGTGATGCGTTCATCCTCGGACGGTTGCTCCGTGCCGCCGCCGCGAATCGGGCGGTCGATCTCGGGCGTATCGCGCACGAAGTCGTAAATCTGCGCGCCGCGCCCGTCGGTAATGCGGATGGCGTAGTCCTGTCCTGGAGTATAGATGCTAAGGGTGGACTGCCCTCCGCTCGCAGGCACAATCTTGACATGCGCCCACGCAATATAATCCAGATCGGGTTCATTCTGGGGTGGGTTGGGAATCTGGACCAGGTTGACCGGGTTCGCGGCGCTGACTCCGCCCTGACCGACTACCTCTACCTTGGGCGTTTGCGACAGGGTTCCGTGTTTGAAGTTCCAGATGACCACATAGAAGGTGTCGCCCCACTCGAACGCTTTGGGATACTCTGCGCGCAGGTCCTCGGGGCGGATGCGCCCAGCGATGAGCTCGTCGATTTGCGATCTCTCCAGCACGACGGAGACGCGCATCTTGGAGTAGTTGGAGCCGTCGGGTTGCTGGTCGCCCTCTTCTGAGCCGCCTGTGCCCTGCGTATTTTCGCCGAGTTCGCCAGCGTTGGCGACGCCCGTGACATTGTAGGCGTAGACGATGCCATCATCGTCGGCGGCGTAGAGCCAGTTATCGAGGACAGCAGGCGAGGCAAACGCCGTTAGCCCATACATCCGCCAGCCTTCGAAGGCGCGGCGGTTGTTGTCGATGACACGCCCATCGGCATAGAGCGCGAGCAGCTGCGCGCCGTTGACGGGGACAACCACCGAGGGGCGCGGCTCTTCGATCGCGTTACCCTGACCATCACGCGCACGCACGAGCGTATACACGGGCGAGCCGAAAACCTGTCCGCCCAGATTTTCGCTGATATGGAGCAGTTCGCCCGTGTCGGCATTGAGTGCCAGTACGCGTCCCAGCGTAGTCGCGGCGACATAGACCACATTCGTAGGAACACCGCGATAGGGCACATTTTCCACCACCAGCGGCGAGGTGTAGAAGAACGCGAGCAGACCACTCAAAGGCACAGTCAACGCGGGGCGCGCCCAGACCAGCGCGCCGTTGTCTGCCTTAAGCGCATAGATGCGTCCGCCATCTACCCCGCCTGAGGTGAAGTAGACGCGCCCCAATGCGACCGCAGGCGTGCTGGTAATCGGTTCAACGGGGTTCTGGTTCTCTCGGGGGTAGACCCATGCGACGCGCTCGTCCTCGGGCGTGTTGGGGTCATCCCGAGTGAACGGTTTGAGCGCGATGAGTCGCCCGTACTGATTGCCGGCTTCCACACTCCCGATGTAGAGCAGGCGATTGACGGGGTCATAGGCGGGCGTGGAGACGAACGCCGCGCCGAAGCGCGTATAAACCCATCGGAAATAGGTGTTCCGATTGTTCGGATTGAGGTCGGTGTTCAGCAGATAAACCGAGCCGGAGGTGTTGCCAATCGCCAGCAGGTCTTCATTTTCCAGCAAGAGTGGCGAGGCGTAGCTGAAGCTGAAGGAGTCATCGGGTTTAATCACCCAGTAGACTTTGGTTTGTCCGCGGCGGGTGCTGTTCTCGCCGTCGCCGAGCGCGTCGACGGCGTAGATGGCGCCATTTTGTGCGCCGAAGAAGACCACCCAGCGCGTGACGACGCTATTGCCGTCGCGGATACGCACCCGCCCGACGGCAGGCGTGGAGAAGATCGCGTTGCTCAGTCCGTCGGCTTTCACCACTCGAATCGCGTCGGCGAGGACGCGCTCCGCGCCGCCTTCCACATCGTTCGGCGAGAAGTTGTTCACCTCGATTTCATAGGTGCGCCCAATCCGCATCGGCACCGGGCTGCGATTCAACAGCACCCACCGCCCACCGAACCGCTGGTCAATGCGCAGGCGCAACCGCCCCCCCTCGTGTTCAATCACATACTGCGCCTGTTGCGCGTTTCTTTCGTCGGACGGGAACCATGCATAAACATAGTACTGTCCCGTTTCAGGCACCTGAATTTTCCAGTAGGCACGCTGAATATTGTTGGGGTTATCCGTCGGGACAATCTCGTGGTAGAGCCGTTCGTAGCGGTCGGACAGAGCGTCGTTCGGCGTGAACAGCCCTGCAGTGAAGTTCGGGTCTTCATCGTCGTAAATCTGTCCCGCGTCCTGATCGGGCAGGTCGGGCACGCGCAGCGTCCAGCGTACACGTGCGCCGCGTGTCCCAATCGGATTCTCAATACAGGTAATCACGCCGTTGCCGTTCGCGACATAGACCAGGTGTGCGGTGGGATCGAGCGGACTGCGGATTACCACGGGCGAGGCTTGCACCGTGCCATAGTCGGGCACGAAGCGGATTGCGTCCGCCGCCACCACGATAGGCGTCTCGGAGAGCGAATAGTCGGGGCTTTCGAGGCGGATAAGGTTGTTCAACTCCACGCGCAGCGCCGTTTGTCCATCGTGATAGAACACCGTGTCGCCGAGGGGGATCCAGCCGCCGAGCTGCTGATTGATGGTGAGCGTCGTGGTCGCGCCGAGCGAATCGGTAATCTGGTATTCGGCGCGTCGGGCGTAGGGCACGGGGATGCCGCCAATTCGCGTGTCCGCGCTGGGCACATAGACATAGATTCGGTAGTAGCCAGGCGTCATCGCGCCGCTGCGCCAGGTAAAGCGCGCGATGGTCGGCATCGGTTCGTTCGGGTCAACGGGTTGCCGAACGCACTCCACATACTGATAGGGATTGGCAGTATTGGGGTCAGCGCGGTACGGGTCGCTGGCGCGCTCGGTGGGCGAAGGGACTTTCCACGCGCCCGCAGGCGACGAGCTGGTAAGGACGGCGTTGTCGTTATCCACAATGACCGACGCGCGCACTGCGTCCCTATCAGGCAACGACCAGGCTAACAGGAAGTCCGTCACGCTGTTTCGGGCGTTGTCGGTGACGCCAGTGCGCAGGTTGCTACCGCGATGGGTAGACCAGCTATCCTGCGCGAGCGCCGTCGCTAAGGTCGCCGCGCCTAAAACCATCCCAATCAGTGTTCGCTTCATCCAACGCCTCCGAGTATGTGTTTGCCCCGCCATCATCTTAGAAACCTCCCCTGTCTGCCGAGCTGGGCTTGCGCAGTTGATACGAGCCGCTCAGCTCGGGTCGATCCAGCGTACTCCAGAGGATCGAGCCGTAGCCGAAGCCCAGGTTCGCTTGTCCCTCGCGATAATCGCTCGCTTTGAGTTCGAACACCTCGCCAGGGAACTCGCGCGTCTCGATGTTGTTGCCTGAGCGCACGAGCGTCGTCCCGCTGTAGGCGTTCACAATCAGCACATTGCCGTTGTCCAGATAGCGCGCCTGTCGCGGCTTGAAGAGGATGGGACGCAACAGGTTGCCGCTACCGTCATCCGCGAGTTCACTGCTGCCCAGCTGACGGCGAACGAAATTCGTATAGGCTTCGTTCGTGAGCATCCAGGTGACGGGCAGCGTGTCGCCGACGGTTCCCGTTATGGGTACCTGGAGTTCGTAGATGCCCGTGCTGGTGGTCACGAGCAGGTATAGCCCCGAACTTCCCTGCCCTGTCGCGCTTCGTTTCGCTGTATCGATGGATACCGGCGCGAGGATGGGCACGATGCGTCCATCGGGCAAGCGCATACGGCGGATGTAGAGTGTCTGATCCTGCCCGTTCACAATCAGCTGGATGGTAATCATGCCCGCTTCGGGCGTGAAGGGATCCTGCGGCGTCGGCGTGCTGGCGCTAGCGGCTTCGAACGCGCTCACGGCGGCGTTCTGCACCAGCGTCGTGAAGCCGATGCGCGTTGTGCGCCCATCCCAGTACTCGAACCGCTGCGCCGACACATAGCGATAGGCGCGCTCCAGCCGTTGCGCTGGTGTCATCCAGTAAAGCACGCCCAGCATCGCGCCGAGTTGCGGATGCTGTACGGGCGCGCCCACTGTGAAGGTGAAGGGGTCTGCCGCATAGCGATCCACAATGTCCACCACACGCGCGTTGCCCGCGTCGGTAATCGTGTAGTGGATCCAGTATTCCAGCGGCAGGCGCACAGCGTAGGGGTTGCGGCTGGCGGGCACATACTCCGTCCAGACCGTGACATCGGTTGGGTTACGCAGCGTATCGGGCGCGCCGCCGACATAGTTCGAGCCGGGCAAGCCGTTCGCCTGCGCCCACGCCTCGTCGCGCAGCTCGATAATCTGCGTCGCCTGATTGTCGCCGCCGCGCAGCAGCACGCGGTCGGGAATAAAGCGCGTGATGATACGAATCTCTGCGCCCGCACGGTCAATAATCGCCACGCGATTGCGCTCTGGCTCGACAATCAGTAGCTCGTTCTCGCCGTAGCGGTACACGCGGGCGTTGGGCGTGATCGGATAGCGCGCCTTGCTCGGCACGATGGAGCCAGTGTAAAAGTCCAACTGCGTGTTTTCAGTCGACCAGACCACGCGCCCGGCGGTGTCCACTTCCAGCACGCGGCTCTCGTCGGCGATCATCGTACTCTGGCGGCTGAACGCCTGCAACCCCTCGCCCGAGCTAATCACGAGCAAGCCCTCGCCGACCGCGATCGGCGACAGCCCTGTGCCCAGCTGGAACGAGATCTGGAAGCGTCGCCCCAGCTCCCGCAGGAACGCGAACGGGTCGGGATCTTCTTCCAGGTCAGCAATCAGGTCGTCGATGAACGGCCAGCGAATCACCGACTGGTACTTGAGCGGATTGACCGGGTCGACGCGCGGCACGGTTCCTGCCTGGTCTTTGCGCTGCGCCAGGTCAGGCTGCAGGCGATAGGGATCCGTGGCGACGCCTAGGATCCCGCCATAGGTACGGAGCTGGAAGCCCTCCTCGGGCACTGTGACCTGCGAGGGAATGTATATAATGTCGCCCACCAGCACAGGGTTCGCCTGCGCACGGTGCAGCAAGAAGACAGCGTACCAGCGCAGGTTGTTCCAGTTGGCAAGGTTCTCTTCAGGAATGAACAGGTTGTTCACGCCGCCGACATTGACCTGCACGGGCTGGGAGATGCTCAACACATTCTCCAGCAGGTTGAGCTGACCGCCTCCGCTGCCCTGCGCGAACGCCGTGATGCGAATCTGCCCGTTTACGGGGTCAAGCTTGATATCAGGGTTGGGGTTCGTTGGTGAAAAGTTGAGCGACGCCGTGATGTTCGTAATCGGGTTCGATCCGGAGCGCCCGTAGTCGCGCTGGGAAATCGTGACATTGACCCCTTCGGCGACCTGCCCGCCCAGATTGATAATGAACTGTTCCGGTTCGGCGTCGAGCGCGATCAGAATCGTATAGGGGATGTCGACGGGCACGAACGGGATTCGGAACCGTCCTTCGCCGACAGCATAGACCGCGCCGTCGTAGTAGATGGGCGCGCCTCTGAAGGTGAAGTTCATCCACCAGAGCTGGGGCTCTGCGTTCGGATTAGGCGCAAATTCGTGGCTGAAACGCAGCAACCGCCCGATGAACCGCATAAAGTATTCGTTCGGCTCGCGATAGACGACCGAGGCGGGCACGATGACGGGATCGGTGCGCTGCGGGCCGGACACTGTCTGCTGATAGCCGCCATGCGACTGCCAGCGCCAGAGCAGTTTGGAGCCGCCGCGCGTTTGTGCCTGAGTAGGCGGCATCTGTTCCTGGAGCGCGATGATATTACCACTTGCGATATTCCGATCCACACTGTCGGTACCTGTGGTGACATAGAGCGTCCCACTTGGCGCGAGGGTAAAGCCGCGCAGCCTCTGCGGCGGAACCGCGCTCGTCTCGGTGTACGGGGGCAGATTTGCGAAGGTACGGAACATCAGGTTGAAGTTGCTCGCATACGCCCAGTCGATGTAGTAGTCGATTACGAACGAGTAGCCGTCGACGGGACCGTTGTAGACGACGCGCCCCTGTTCCGCGGGCGGGTTGAAGATGCACTGGTCTGTGATGTCCTCGATCGCGCCCGTGGTGTTGTTGATTCGATACACGCGCGGATGGAGCGGGTTGCTAGGACCTTCGGCGGGCACATAGTAGCGTCCGCGTCCCGTCAGGCGCGAGCGCAGGTAGTTCTGGTAGATATTCGCGTTGTTGATGGCAGGCACGAGCGCTTCGCCTTTCGCGCCGAGCCAGAACGCCTGCACGCCTTCAATAGTTTGCGTTCCTGACCCCGAGGGGTCGCGCCGTGTGCCGAAGTAGACCACGATGTCGTTGCCGCCGCCCTGCCCGTAGTTGGGCACATAGCCCGCGACGGGGGGCAGTAGCCAGTTGCCTGCGTTGCCCGTGCGCGGCTGGAACCACTCGTTGGGGAACACATTTTGACTGCGTATGACCTGCGGCGGATTGCTCAGCAGCACGGCATAGAACCCCGCCGAGCTTTGCGCACCCGCCTGATGCAACGAGGGCACGAGCAACAGGGTGTTGTCAATCACAATCGGCGCAGGGATTTGCCCGTCGGCGGTGGTCGGCGTGGACGCCGCGGGCGCAGGCGAGTTCACGCTCCACACCAGCTGCCCCACCTGGGGAATACGCCCCTGCGGGTCGCGTGGCAGCGCCCAGTAGCCCCGAACCTCTGCGCCTACAACCACCACGACCTGCAAGCCCTGCTGGGTCTCTACCACCACGGGCGGTGAGGACTGACCGCCCAAATTCACTTCCCACACTAAATCGAAGTTTTCGCCCTGTTCGAGGTCGAGCTTGCCGTCGTCGGCGCGTCCGTCGCCATCGAGGTCGCGTTTGGGTACGGCGTCGTAGCAGAGGAGTCGGTTATTGCTGACCACGAACACCAGTCCCCCGTACACCACCGGCGTCCCGTTTTGCAGACTGTAGGTGGTGTTGCGATCGCGCCAGCGCAGTCCCAAGGGCGCGCCGTACTGGTCGGACACGGCATTAGCGCGTCGCTGGTTGAAGGCGTCGCTGCTGCCTGCGCCTGCCCAGCGGATGACATTATAGGCAAACTTGAGTTCGAGGTCGGGCACGGCTTCGATTCGGAAGTCGCGTGCCTGCGGAGGCACGGAGCCGTCGCCGCGCACCATCGGCGCGTTAATCGCCGCGGCGATGCCTGCCGCGCTGACGATAATCCGTCCCGAGCCATAGGTCGCCGCAGCGATGACGGGTGTGTTAGCGTTCACCGCCGTTACGATTTGCAGCACGGGCATGTTCGCGCTGATATCGAGCGCGCCGCCGCCGAAGCCCCGCCCGCGCAAGCCCATGCTCGCCACTTCGGCGGGCGTGAGTGTGTAATAGCCCCGCAGCAGCGGATGGTTCAGGTTCACGATGTTAATCGGCGCCGTGTTGGTGACGGGGGCGACGCGCGGAAACCACAGCGCGCCCGTTGCGCCTTGTTGCGGGTAGTCAATCCAGAGCGTCCCACCGCCGTCCACAAAACGGCGCAGCTTCTCGCGAACTTCGGTGGTCATCCCACCCCAGTTCGTGCGACTGATGAGCAGGATCTGATAGCGCGCGAGCTGGCTATCGTTCAGACGGCGTACATCCACCAGCCAGTAGAGCGCCTGATTGCGCGTTGTGCCCGCCTGCGCGTAGGGGTTGCGGAACACCAGCCCCAGCGGTTTGAGGTCGGTACGCCGCTCCATCGCGTAGAAGGTATACACATCGCGCACGAGGTTGTCGTTTGAGTTGAAGGCAACAACGCCCGCGTTGACGGTCACGGTGCGCGGCTCGTAGCCGCGCCCGTCCGCCAGCGCGTGCAGCGCCGCCGTACTCATTGCGCCTACCAGAATCCACTTCATCCATCTCATAGCCTGTGCCCCCGCCTTACGGTCGGATATCGCCTGCATAAATCGGTTTCGGACACACGGGCAGTCGCGGGATGGGCGGCAAGAGCCTGCCCGGATGCTGCCCTGACGGGTCCTGGGTATTGTCATACGCCACGCGCCCCACAAGGTTCGGGTTGCGGAATACAGGGTCGTGGCGCATGAACAGGTTCACCGCATACTGTTGCGCGGCGTCGTGGAAATGCGTCTGGTGCTGTACGGGTATCTCGAAGCTCGAGCTGCCGTAGCGTCTCGGGATCCAGCCCCACTTGCGCAGCCATTCGGTCTGATCGCCCAGCGACGCGGTAAAGTTCTCGGCAATCGAGCCGAGGATGGTAATCTTGATATCCAGCGGCTCGCCGTAGAAGGGGAATTCAGGCGAGGCGACGCCGGCAGGGCGCGCGCTGCGCGATTCGAAGTTCGCCCGCGTGTCCTGCGGGTCAGTGTTGAACCAGTAGCCCGGAATCACGAAGAAGCTCCCCTCCTGCGCAAAGAGCGCGGCCTCGATGCGAATGTCCAGAGGCTGGATCGCTGCTGCGCTCAGGCGATACGGCGTATTGTCCGTCGGCAGCTGGAAGTTGCCCAGATTCGCAATCGACTGCAGTTGCAACTGGAGCAGGTTCGGGACGCCTCGATCGGGCGAGAGCGCGTAGCTGGAGCCTGCAGGCGGCGGCGTCAGCGGGAACGCGATTTTCTCATAGTTCGGATACACCTGCAGCGTGCTGCGCCCCAGTGGATACATAATTGTCGGGAAGCCCGGAATGTTGAACCGATAGTAGCGGTCAACGAATTCCGAGGGGTTCACTAGCAGGTTGATGAACGAGCCTGCGCCGCTGGATGCGTGGCGCAGGTAGAGCCGTATGCCGCCGAAGTTGCCCGTATACTGCGTCGGATCCACGCCGAAGCTGAACAACAATCGCATGGGCTGGTCGGGCAGCACCTCGAAGAAGTAGGGCGCTTCGAAGTTCGTCGGGTCACCCTGTGCGTTCGCCGGGCTGTCGAAGGTGCGCTGCAGGAACTGCGTGGTGTTCACGCACACATAGTCTTTGGCGATAATCGCGAGCGCGGAGCGTTCATCGCCCTTGACAATGTTGCCCTCGATGTACGCCGTGCCGTTGGTCACAATCGTAATCTGCCTGCCTGAGGGAATGCGCCCCTTGATGCGCACATTACCTTCCGCGTAAATCACGCCGTTGAAGGGTACTGTGAACAGGTCGCGCTCCTCTTGAGTAGGCGCACTAAGCGCGATTTCGCTAACCAGGCGCGAGTCGTTCGGATTATTGGGCGCGACGAAGAAGAAGTTCATCGTCTTGAGGTTGGTAGGCAGCCCGGTGAGGGGGTTATACCACACATCGCGCGGCTCCGCCTGATTGCGCGTGATGCGGAAGCCCTGCGCACGGATTCCACCGTTCGCGTTCAGCACCTCCACGAGTTCGATGAACGCGCCGGGCGGCTCATAGAACGGTCCGTTCCAGAAGCGCGATTTGCCGGGGTTCACCCAGTCGCCGCGCAGGGTGTAGCCGCCCAGAAAGCCGCGGCTCTCCTGCTGGATGTCGAGCGCATTGTTGATGTAGATGCCGCGTCCGTAGCCGTACTGCCCTGTGTTGAACCACACGCCGTTGGGACGCAGTCGCCAGATGCCCGATTCTTGGGTAGCAGCGGCGTAGCGTGGGACGCCCGTGGCGGGGTCTTCAGTATCCATGCGCGGCGGCTCCAGGTAGGCAATCGCGCGGGGATAGCCGTCGGCGGCGGTGAGCGGTCGTCCATCGCGATACAAGCCGTTCACAGTGGTGAAGTTTGACGCGCTGCTGGGCTGGAGGTTGTAGGTGTTCGAGCCAACGCGCAACTCCACCTGCGCGCCCGCGTTATGCACCACCTCGCCCGCCACATAGACGCGCTCGCCCAGGTCGGGGTTAATCGCGATTTCTACATTGCCACTGAAGCGCAGGTTGCCGTTCACAAAAATCGAGCCGCCGCCGCTGCCCGGCTCGCCTAAAATCATCCGATAGGGAACGCCGATACCGATGTCTTCCGCGCCGAAATCCATCAGTGTCCCGCGCTGTTCCTTGTTCATCACGAAGCGTAGGTAGTCGAGCGTGCCAATCTGCATGTACGCGGTTCGCTCGGCGCGGCTGGAGCGATCCGCAAGGCTGAAGGTGGTCGGGTCGTTCGGGTCAATCACGCCCACGCGCCCGACCGACTCGATTTTAATCACAGGCTGTCGGTGGACAGGACCGGAAGACTGATAGGAGACGCGAATCAGGGCGCGTCCGCTCTGCAGGTTGACGCGCGTGAAGCCGCCTGTGCCGTCGGCGGGATTGTACGGCTTGAGCCAGAAGAAGTCAGGGTCGGCGGGCGTGGTGATGTTATCGGGGATGGGACGCCAGTCCGCGCCGAACTCGCTGCGCACGAGCTGGTCGATGGCGTACTGCAGTCCCGACTCGGCGAAGTAGTCTGCGCTGAGCCGTTCCCGCGCCTGCCGTACATTGAGGATGTTGCGGGCAATCACGGTGATGAACACCCCGCCCAGTATCAGCAGTACGAAGCTGACCAGCAGGGCAATCACCAGCGTCTGACCGCGTTCCGTGTGTCTGCGTGCCATAGTCCCTGTCTCCTTACCTCCCGCGCGCCTGCACGATGTTGGGCGCTTCGAGTTGCGTCGTGAGCGAGTAGTTCACGGGTTGCTGCGCCCCATAGAACTTCAGCCCCATTTTGAGATTCATCAGGCGTCGTGTCTGATAGTCCGCCACATAGCTGTCGCCGTTCAGGTTGAACCGATAGAAGAAGGTCACGAAAATCTGGGTGGCGGGCGGCAGCGGGATGTTCGGGTCGCTGAAGAACTCGATGTAGCCGCGCAGCAGCTGTGGCGCGAAGCCGTAGTTCGCTAATACCTCTTGATACGGCGCGGCGTCTTGATAGAGGATGCGGTACTGGTTCGGTCCGGGCGTCGCCGTCGCCGACGAGACGCGCTGATAGCGAATTGGGCGTCCGTAGTTCGGTCCAGGGCGCTGGTCGGGACCGATTACAATTTCCGAGCCGGGCACGATCGACGCCGTTGGCAGGGTCAGATGGTTCGCTGGGCTATCGAGCGCGCCGTTGTGGTCGAGGTCGAGAAGCGACACATAGCGGCGGATATTGGGCGCGTCGTTCGAATCGCGCTGATAGGCGGCGTTGTAGCGCCCGTTGATGGTGTCCAGGTCTGGGCTGCTGTCGTTGAACGGGGTCAGGTACGCGCCTGTTTTGAAGCTGACACCCTGCACAGGGTAGTTGAACCACCAAGGCAGCGCCATGTCGATGAGACCCGCCTCGGCGTTGGTGTAGAACGCCATCGGCTCCGCATCGTTGAAGTAGTCGAGGTTATTGTTGAACCAGCCCGTCATGGGTTGCCCTGTGTGAATCATCTGCCGAATGCGCGTCAGATTTGCGACCCACTGGTCGTATTCTTGACCGTTAGGCGTGGCGCGATAGTAGCGAAGATACCACTCGCCGTTGCTGTCCTGCGCGGTATAGAAGTAGCGCAGCGGCTCGTTGCGTTGCAGCGCGTCGGGGCGGCTGCGGAACGCCACCAGTCGGAAGGTCTCGGAGTTCACATCCCACAGCCCCTGCGGGAATCGGATTTGCAGGGGCGGCGCGCCTGCGCCTTCGTCGCCCAGCGTGTCGGTCTCGATCGGGGCGCCCATCTGGTTCACCGCCAGCGCGGGCGTGAGCTGCATCAACGGCTCCACGATAGGGTTGCCGTTGTTATCATAGGTCACATTCACCATGTCCACCTGTCCGAGAGGGACGATAGGTTTGGCGACTTTGCGCCACGCAGCGCGCTTATCGCCATAGAAAAAGTTCGGGTCATAAAAATCGTTGATGTCGTCGAACAGTTCGGGGTTCAGCACCCAGCGGTTGCCCTGACGCACATAAAGGCGGAACTCGGCGCGATATAGCACGGCATAGTTTTCGGGCTGCGTCGCCGCCGCCAGACGCACCTCGTCGGGATTGAAGTAGGGGTTGTTATTGTCCATCAACCCGATAAAGTAGCGGATGACGGTGCGTCCGGGCGACACGGGCACGGCGATTTCGGCGTTCGGCTCGCCGTTTGGACCGATGGGGATATCCGAAGTCGGGTCGTTCGACTCTTGCGACGGGTCGCCGTAGGCAGGCGCGACCATGTCGATAATCGCGTGGCGCATCGGGACATTGACTACTTGCCCCTGCTGGTTCAGCACAGGGAGCATAATCACGCGATCCGCGCTGTCGAACACATACGCGGCGCGTCGGAGGTCATTCGTGAACTGGTTCAGGGCGAGGCGCGTGGTGTCCTGCGCCTGCGCCTGAATCTGTCCCTGGCGTGTCAAGCGGAAGCCCTGCACCAGCGGGATAAGCAGCAAGCTGAGCAGAATCGCGGTGATGGCAATCACCACCAGCAACTCCACCAGCGTAAACCCTGCCTGTTTGCCCCGATACACCTGCCGAAACCGCATCCTGTTTTAGCCTCCCTGTTATGACTCAACCGGTGGGGTAAGGGTTCCCCCGTCAATCCCTGACGGGCAACAACATGTCGAAGTCGATGCGCGTGCGTCGCCCCGGCGGTTCGTGCGTCACGCGCACTTTGACCGATAGCCCCTGAATCCCGCGGATTGCCTGCCCTGTGACGCCCGGATCCCAGCGCACGGCGTTCGGGTGCACATCGCGCAGGTCGATATACACGCGCCCGATCCCGTCGGGAATCTCGCTGATTTTGAACACGCCGTTTACGCCGCGCTGCGTGTTCCCGTTCGCGTCCACATACCAGTATTCGCGCAGCAGGATGGTCTTGCCCGCTTCGCTGCGGCTGAAGTAGAGGCGTCGGGCGATGTCGCTCGTGTCGCCGTTGTACGCCGCGTTGTAATCGTACCAACAACTGTCAGGGGTCAGCCCGGCAGCGTTCGGCGCGAAATAGTAGCGGTCTGCCGCTTTCTGTACGGAAATCGTCCAGTTCTCATGCACCTTATAGAACACGCGCACCTTGCGCCCGCGCATATCGGGGTTGGTAATCTGGATGTTGCCTGTGGCGTAGTCGATCGTTGCGCCGAGGTCGGGCAGCGACTGTGCGCGTAGGTTCGGCGCGAGTTCGTCGAACAGTTGCACGCCCTGTCGGAAGTACGCGCCGCGTCCTGTCAGCAGGTCGACGATAATCAAGTCGGCGGGCAGGGGATTGTTGTTCACATCGCGTCCGAGCCCCAGCCCCTGATAGGTCGTCTGGTCGTCCAGCAGGTCGCCAAACTGTTTCAGGTCAGAAAACGCGAGGCGCAGACGACCGCTATTAGGTACGGTAAACTCCTCGCGCATAATCGACCAATCATGCACGAAGTAGCTCACATAGGCTTCCAGCGGGCGTGTGCCGCGCCAGTATCGCTCGTAGTAGCCCGACGCTTTAGGGCTAATCAAAATCGTGCCCGTGAGCGGGTTCAGCACCTTGTATTGGTAGGGCGATTCCTCGCTCCACGACGCGTCTATTGGAATTTCCTCAAACAGGCGCGAGACTGTGTCAGAGAACGGCGCGATGCCCAGCACGCCCGCACGGATGTCGTCGGGGATTGGGAGATCCTCCCAGACAGGCGTGGGCGCCTGCGGATGAGTCGGGGGATACGAAAATCGCGCAGTCAAAAACATCGTTTCGATGCGTCCGCTGGGCGCAACATACACCACTGCGTACTCGACCAGATAATGAATCGACGCATAGCGCAGGCGTTGGAGCATGACTCTCCCAGCGTTGTAGTCAACGCCGTACTCGTAAACGCGAATGTTGGGGCGCTGGTAGGACGAATCCAATACGATACGGCGCATGGGCGCGCCCGTGACGGACAGATAGTCGCCCGACGCGCCACCGCCCACGGTCTGGGCGATTGGCGCAAACAGGGTTGTGTAGACGATGCCCTCAGTCAGCTGGTTGCGGCTGCCGAGCGTTGGACCAGGCAAGCCCAGATTGACACGCTCGCCTGAGATGCGGCGGAAGCGGTTCACACTGCTGGCATACTCCACAGGGAACCCCTGCGGCAGGTTCGGCTGCACGCCGAGATCGTTCGGGTCGATATCGGGGTCGATATACAGCACAGGGTCGCCTGTAGAGAAGTCGTAGCTGGTGGGCGCAATCATGCGCGGCAGGTTCTCCGCGCGCGATTTGAGCCGTTCCATCTCCTGCTGCGCGAGGCGCGTCGCAGCATCGCTCTGCCCCGAGCGCTTCAACGCCAAGAAGCCGCTCGGATACAGGCGAATGAACGCCAGAATGCCAATCGCCAGAATCCCAATCACCACCAGCACCTCGACTAACGAGGCGCCGCGTTGCTGTCTACCCATGCCTACCATAGTTATCGCCCCTCGTAGCACGGACATTCCTGTCCGTGCGTGGCTCCAGCTAAGCCACAGATTTGTAGCACGGACAGAAATGCCCATGCTTCGTAGCTTGGACAGGAATGTCCAAGCCACTTTTTGCTTCACGCCTGCAATAGTCGCGCCGCGCTCACGGACGCATCGTGTACGGGGACTGGAACATCTCGTAGGAATCGACAGGCTTCACATTCCCCGTTAGAAACAGCACGAGGTCGGTCTTCGCGCGGTTCAGAACACCACCAGAATAAGAACGATGATAGCTGCACCAGGTGACCACTGCAGTCGTGTCGGGGTTGCGATAACCGAGCTGGCGCGGGTTATCGGTGGACTTGGGACCGACGGGACTATCGAAATAGCCTAAGCCATAGTTCGTCGTGCCTCCGTTCAGCTGGTTTTCACGCGCGTTCAGTTGTTGATTTGACCAGAAAAGCGTATAGTGCAGTTCGTGATTGGCGCTTTGCCCGATCCGCCCTGTAGAGTAGCTGTCATAGCGGTAGAAGCAGACGATGAGGCTGTTCGGGTTGCCCAGTTGCAGGCGCACAGGCTGTCCTGCCAGCGCGTGCCCTTGCGGATAGACCGCTTGCGTAATCAGTCGCTTGTCATCGATGGGGTTGTTCGGGCAGTAGAAAATCTCGTCGTTCTTGAGGTAGCTGCCGAGTGGTTTCGGCGCGAGGTTGAAAGGCACAGCCTGCGAAGCGTTGCAGGTCAGGACGCCGTTCGCGTCCACTGCGTATGCGCCCAACACTGGCGGATAGGCGCGATAGTCGTCCTTGTACACCTGCAGCGCGACGAAAATCTGATTCAAATTCGAGATGCAGCGGCTCTTCCGAGCGTTTTCCCGCACTGTGCCTGCCACCGGGAAGATGATCGCCGCCAGAATCGCGATAATCGCGATCACCGTCAACAGCTCCACCAGCGTAAATCCTCGTCTCATCGTCGTGCCCCTTCGTCCTCACCGCTTTAGACGGCGGTTGTGATGGTTCAGGTTCCCGCCCTAATTATGACACAGCGCGAAAGCTTCCTGCAATTGGCGAGAGGCGAATCGTAGAGGGATGCCCGAGGGCTAATAAGTGCCCCAAGGATGATATCGCCCCGCTCTGGTGCGACGGCATTCTTGCCGTCGCA
>CALKLF010000029.1 GCA_937992175.1 uncultured Fimbriimonadales bacterium
ACAATCGCCTTGCAGGGCGCGTGCTTCAGGGCTACAACGAAATCTCCCAAGCCGAATACTATGAGTTCACACGCGCGTGGATGCAACAAGCCTATCGCGTACTGAAAGACACAGGGAGCATGTATGTGTTCTCTGGATGGAACAATCTGCGCGACATCCTCAACGCGCTGGACGAGTTGGGCTTCATCACAGTCAACCATATTATCTGGAAGTATCAGTTTGGCGTGTTCACGAAGCGGCGGTTCGTCACTTCGCACTATCACTGCCTGTATGTGTGTAAGAACGACTCGTTGCGACGCTTTTATTCTGAGAGCCGCTATCCTCAAGAGGCGCGCGATGCGGAGGGACGTAGCCTGCGCTACCAAGATATGGAGGATGTGTGGGTCATCCCACGCGAGTATTGGAACGGCGACCTGAAGACGCCCACGAAGCTGCCTGCCGAGTTAGTGCGCAAGATTTTACAGTATTCGTCGGTAGAAGGCGACTTGGTGTTGGATCCGTTTTTGGGTTCGGGACAAGTCGCCGTGATTGCGCAGCAGATGGGGCGTCAGTATATCGGGTTTGAGATTGTGCCAGAGTACTACGAGTTTATTCAGCGTCGGCTTCGGGAAGGGGTCTATCGAGTCAAAGCCTCTCAGGGGGATGAGTTATCGCTGCCTCTTGATTGAACATCTTCAAGGGCACGCTTAAGTTTTTGTGTTTTTGCGATAATTTGCTTGGCGATTTCGCGACTTACCAACTTGCTCAACTGCTTCTCTCGCAGTGGCGCTGGTACTGCACAGGCTATAAGCCACTCTGGATTCGATGTGTAGAATGCTCGCAACTGCTTGAGACTAACTGCGATAGCGTCTCCAGTGGTTCTAACAGCGTTGGTATATCCTTTTTCCTGAAGTATCAGCGGGTCGGCATACACAATACCTACCTCGTACAACACAAACAAGGTAGCTTCGTTCCAGCGCGCCTGTTCAGATTTTCCAAGTACATTAATTAGTCGGATGTCGCCACCCTTGGAGAAGTGTCCTTTTACGGAGAAACCGCCTTGAGGAATGCGAATGTCTAAGCGCTCTTCATCTGCTCCTACCTCGGTGGCATCTACTTGAGCAGCGCGGAGCGCAGCCGTTATGATTATCTCCAAAGCGCCCCCAACTATGAATCGGTTCTCATAAATGCTGGTTGCAAACTGACCCAAAAGATCGTTGAGAACGGCTTCTATTTCGTTCTTCAATTCGGGATCTTCTTCTACAGCCTGTTTGAAGCGACGAAAAGCTTCGCGCTCCGCATAAAACGGTTGCTGGTTCTGAGCGTTCATATCTACACCTAATAGTTCGGCGTCTCGTGCAGCGACCTTGACACGGAGATAATCAGCGCTTCGTTTTCCGTAATTCAGTTTGCTGTCATCAGCCGCTTTTAGAGCTTGCAAAGATTATACCCACTTTAGGGCAGTCTGAGTGTGTTGTGCAATAAATTCGCTTACAGACTGCCCGTAAACTAAAACAATATCCGCCACCTGTACCCCTCGACAAATCCGCATCTCATCAAGTATAATCGTTTACACATGACACCCAGAGGGGGTGCGCCTCCAGACCCCGAGGTGTACCCCCTGGCAGGCAGCCGCTGTCGGAGGATGCTACGAAGAAGACGCTACACTTGAACCCTGATTACGAAGAACTGAAACAGTTCTTTTACGAACTTCGTGAGCAAGGAACTTAGAGGCTATCTAGGAAAGCGAGTGTGGTATCATCCAGCCACGACCCAGCGAAAACCCTATCCGTCAGACCTGACGCCCCAGCAGTGGGCACTCTGGGAACCAATCCTGCGCAAAGCGCTCTACCAACGCAAGCGCAAACACCGCGGCACCCCACGACGCGACAGCCTCTACGACATCGTGTGTGCCATCCTCTATGTCCTCACCACAGGCTGGGCGTGGCACCAACTCCCCCACGACCTGCCCCCGTGGAAAACGGTCTACTCCCATTTTCGGCGGGGGCAGCAGTTAGGGGTTTGGGAAAAAGGGGCGCAGGCGTTGAGCCGTTTAGACCGTCGTCAAGCGCAGCGGGGAGACCCCCAGTCCGTGGCGGTAGACAGTCAGAGCGTCCCGACCACGCAAAAAGGGGGGCGCGGGGCTACGACGCAGGCAAGAAGGTCAAGGGACGCAAGCGTGATTAGTCGCGGACTCGCGGGGCCGCGTGTTGGCGGTGTTGGTGACGCCTGCGGATGTGTCGGACGCGCGTGGGTCGTATTGGGTGTTAGATGCGGTGTTGTCGCGGATGGGTTCGGTGCGGCGAGTGATTGCTGATGGCGCGTATGACCGTGCGGGTTTGCTGGAATGGTTGTTCGGGAAGTGGGAGGTGGCTTTGGACAGTTGTGTGGTGAGGCGGGTTCTGGGTTTGTGGTATTGTCGCAGCGTTGGTTGGTAGAGCGTCCTTTTGCGTGGTTGTTGAGTTGTCGTTGTTTGTCGCGTTGGTATGGTGGGTTCTGTGAGGTGGAAGCGACTTGGCTATGGATTGCGAATGTGCGGTGGTTGGTGCGCAGGATTGCGAGGAATATTTCCTAGATAGCCTCTAAATTGCCCTACCAAAAAACGAGAAACAGATGTATAATTGATATATCAACCCAAGAGGGAGGCGCGACCATGAAACGAATTTTTGTGCTCTTAATTGTGGCAGGGCTTTCAGCGAGCGCTTTGCTGGAGGCTCAGGATGCTGTTTGGCAACGTATTCACCGTAAGTATGCCGACTCCGTGATTGTCCTCACCTCCAGCGTGAACCTCGACCAGAATCTGGGCAGCGGCTTTTTTATCGCTCCTAACGGGCAAGCCGTTGTCGTCGTGCCCAGCTTGACGAACCACTCGCAGTTACTGATGTGTCGTTCGGACGGCGCGTTGGTGCGCGTGCGCGTCGTCAGAGCGCAGGCGTCGCTGAACCTTGTGCTGGTTCAGATATCGAGCGCAGCGGGGGCGCCTTGCGTTTTAGGCGATTCGAGCCGCGCCCGCTCGGGCGAATCCGTTGGGGTGCTGGGGCGCGATACGAAAGGCAAGGCCGTGATACGCCCTGCGGTGATTGCGCAGGTGCAGCACACTCCCAGTGGTGTGCGGCTATTTCGCCTGACGCCTGCGCCAAGCGATCTCCTGCCCGGCGCGGCAGTCGTGAACCGCAGAGGTGAGGTGATTGGCGTCACGGTGCAGCTGCCCGACGACAAGGCGCGTGACGCCGCGCTCCCCATCGGCTACCTGAAACAGATGGGCGGCAAGGCGTCCACGCCGCCGTCCAAGCCGTCCGAGCCGCCGCTCTGGCAAGAGCTGAGGCCCGTTATCCGCGCTGTGCGCCAGATTCCTGACCTGATTGGTCGCTCGGAGGCGTTGGCGAAACTAAGCGTAATTGCCCTACAGGGCGGATGCACAGCTCAAGGACAGCAGCTCTGGAAAGAGGCGGTCAGCACGACGGCGAAACTCGACCACGAGGAGGAGCGCAGCTTTGCCCTGTCGAACATCGCTCTGGCGCTGATGCATGGCGGCGAATTTCAGGCGGCGTTCGAAGTCGCTAAACCGATTCCCGACCCCCTCATGCGCGCAACCGCACTGAGCCAGATTACACGCATCGCAGCACAACAGCAACAGATTGACTTAGCGCGCCGCGCGGCGGATCAGCTCGGCGATTGCCGCGAGCGCTGCGAAGCCCTGGTCGCTATCGGCGTCGCGCTCCACCGCACGGCGTCCCTTGCCGCGACTCAGGAACCCATTGCAGAATCCGCCGCCGAAACGCCCGAAGAGCCGTCTCCGCCTTCGCCTGCGCATGAGGTATTGATGCAGGCGCATCAAACGGCGCAGCAGCTCGCTGGGTTTGACCAAGTCGTGGCGCTTCCCGTCGTGAGCGCGGGCTGGCGGTTCCTCGGCGAAACGGAACAAGCGCAAGCCGCGCAGGACGCCGCCCTCGATGCAGGACGCGCCCTCGACTCGATTACCCGTGAGCAGGCAATCCACGAAGTGGCGAACCGCGTTGCAGAATATGGCTTCGCACCGTCCGTCGAGACGCTCCTCGAGCAGCTGCCCGCCGAGCGCCGAGACGCCCCCCGTGTCATACTCATCGAGGCGCTGGCGCGTCAGGGGCAGCTGGAGGCTGCCCAAGCGCAGCTCGCGCAGATACGCGATGGGTGGAAACGCGCTCGCGCAGCACTAAACCTCGCGCTTCAGATGACATCACAAGAGAACCTCGATGTCTTGAACCAGTTGCTGGCGTCTGTGCCTGCCTGCGTGGAACGAGTCCAGATTGAGGTCACTTACGCCAACGCTCTGATGCAACGCAAGCAGAGCGAAGTCGCTATTCAGCGTCTGCAGCAGGCGGAGAGTGTGGCGCGACGGCTCGGCGACTCGCGCTATACGCCTGAAGCATTGGCAATCGTCGCGGCGGGCTACCTGCGAAGCGGGGACACAGAGAAAGCGAACGCCCTATTCCAGGAAGCGCTAAGCAGTGCACGGTCGCTGGGCGAGCCATGGGAATCGACGCAGATTGCGAAAATCTGGCTGCACAAAGCCGAAGCAGTCGCTGCGCGGATGAAGCAGGAACCGCCTGTGCAGTAGGGGCGTGGCTACTCCTTGAGCGCAGCGACTGTAAGCGGGTCAGCTCGTCAGCGCCACCCGCTCCAGCTCTGTGTAGAGGGGGGAGCCGTTGGGCGTGAGTGTGCTGTGCATTAGGCTGATGGCGCGCAGTTCGAACACGCCGAAATCGGCGGGAAGCAGGCGTTGCACCGCGTCGAACAGCCGTTTTTTTCAGTCCGTCGGCATCGCGGCAGGGCGTTTTGAGCCGTGCGAGCGTGATGTGTGGGTGGAACGGCTTACCCGACGGCGCAGGCATCAGGCTACGCTCCAGCGCGGTCGCTATCTGCGTGAGTTGCGCCGCGCCTTGCTGTGTGCCTGCCCACAACACATTTGAGCGGTTCCAGTTGGGGAACACACCCAACCCCTGAACGCTCACTGCGAAGGAGGGAACGTTCTTCTGCGCCGCCGCCATCGCCTGCACGATGTGGGGTACGCGCTCCTCGGGCTGCTCGCCAAGAAAAAGAAGCGTGATGTGATAGTTTTCGGGGGCGACCCAGCGCAGGGCGCGGTCGGGCACGGCGCGCTGCAACGCTGTTTGCGCCTGCGCCAGCGCGTCGCGCACCTCCTCCGAGATTAAAGCGGCGATAAAGAGTCGCATCCGCCGTGTTTCACCCCCTGGTACAGCAGCCACAGGGCATATTGCGTCGCACGATACTTGATTGTGGCGCGGTCGCCTGCGAAAATCTGCCGTTTGACCACGGTCGCTGTCGGGTCGCAGACGCCGATGTAGACCAGCCCGACAGGCTTCTCGGGGGTCCCGCCGCTGGGGCCGGCGATGCCGGTAATCCCGACGCCCCACCAGCCCCCGAGCTGTGCGCGCACGCCTTCCGCCATGGCGCGCGCGGTCGGCTCGCTACCGTACCCCGTGTCGCTCGCGTTCTTTATGGGCGCAAAGGTCTGCTATATACCGCCAGCGCAGCCCTAGCGCAACGGTCGGCTGGAGCGGTTCCACTGGACGATGACCCGTGAATACTGGGCGATACAGAAGCCCAAGACCGTTGAGGAAGCCGAACAGGGGCTGGTGGACTACTTGAACTTCTACAACCACCAGCGCATCCATAGCGCACTCGCCTTCAATCCGCCAGCAGCAACGCTTGTAGGAGATGGCTACGAGGTTCCACGACTGCCGTATGAATACTGGCGCGAAGCCGCTCAGAGTGTACCAAGCAAGCAAGCCCTGCTGGAAACGGCTATTTCGGGTACAATTGAGTGCATATGGCTCGTGGAAAATGAGGGCATCGTCAAGTTGTGGCAGTCAGAAAGTTTACGACTGCCCCCTGTGCTGGCTGGACAGTATGTACGGCTTGAGTTCGATGTGCAAGTTGGCAAACCCTCGTTTGGTCGCGCTATCTGGAAAGGCAAGGAAGAGATTGTGGTTGCCGAGTTCTCGCACCATTTGGGAAGAGGCGACAGTAAACGCCCACTAATAAATGAGTTGCGCTGGCGCGACTTCGGGGAAGCGCCGCGCAACGAGGCGTATGACCCGTTGGAGTACGATTATGGCTATGCGAAACGGCAATACTCCAAGCGACCCAAACGCTCTGAATAAACTACGCCAGTTGGCTCTGGAACTGCTGGACGATGTTCGTCGGGCAGTGCTTGCCTTACCCCTGCCCGACGAGCATTCGTTTACAGTTGAGGAGGCGATTGACGACGCGATAGAGCAGCTACAGCAATACTACCAGCAGTTGAAAGGGGAAGATGAATTGTAAATGTTTGTGTAAAGGATTTTATGGCATTTTACACCGAGTCGCCCGCCCGCGCCATCATCGGCGATAAACGCGGATTCGAGACGAGACGCGCCCGAACCGCGTGCGTCTGGGGCGTCAGGCGCGGCGTGGGCGAGAAGCCGTCCCATACGAAACGGTTGGAGAACAGCATCAGCGTCCCTGTTTGACGCACGGGGTCTATCGTGAGACGAATCTGTTGCCATTTTCCGACGGCAAACTGCGCGCCGAGCGGATGGGAGTCGTAGGTGCGAACTTGAGCAAAGGCGGGGGCAAAGCACAGCGCAAACGCCGCACCCCCAAAGATTGAGATGCTTCGGATCCAATTCATCGTAGATATCCCACGCGCAATTATGCCTGTGTTTGACGCACTGGAACGCCCCGCTCGTGGAGGTACTGTTTCAGGGTGCGGATCGTGTAGACGCCGTCATGCACGATGGAGGCGACGAGCGCGGCGGCGGCGTGTCCTTCCGTGAGCGCGTCGTAGAGATGTTCAGGCTTGCCCGCGCCGCCGGACGCAATCACAGGCACGGGCACAGCGTCGGCGACTGAGCGGGTGAGGGTGAGTTCGTAGCCGATTTGGGAGCCGTCGCGATCCATGCTGGTCAGCAGGATTTCGCCCGCGCCGAGCGCGACGACGCGCTGCGCCCACTCGACGGCGTTCAGCCCCGTCGGCGTGCGCCCGCCGTGCGTGTAGACTTCGTAGAACTCCCCGTTCCAGCGGGCGTCGATGGCGACCACTACGCACTGGCTGCCGAACTGCTCCGCCGCCTGCGTGATTAGCGCGGGGTTCTCGACGGCGACGGTGTTCAGGCTCACCTTGTCCGCGCCTGCGTGCAAAATCGCGCGGATGTCCTCAATCGAGCGGATGCCCCCGCCGACCGTGAAGGGGATGAACACCTGCTCCGCGACGCGCGCGGCGAGTTCGAACACGGGCGCGCGCCGCTCGTGGCTCGCCGTGATGTCCAAAAAGACCAGTTCGTCTGCGCCTTCGCGGTCATACACGCGGGCAAGCTCCACCGGGTCGCCCGCGTCGCGCAGCCCCACGAACTGCACGCCCTTCACCACGCGCCCATTCTTGATGTCCAGGCAGGGGATAATCCGTCGGGTCTCGGCGGACGCCATTTCAGGAATCCTCTGAGGCGCGTCGCCACTGTACGGCGATTGTCGGCGCGTCGGGGGGCGCGGGGCGGGACGCATTTTCCTGCTTCGCGGGGCGTGCGGGTTTGCCCCGACGGTTGTTGCGCACGCGGCGACGCGCGCGGGATTTGGCATGGGGCGCGTCCGAAGGCGCAGCCGAGGCGACAGGCTCCTCGATGGGCGTCGTTTCAGAGAGCAACTCTGCCTCGATCGGCTCGAACGGCGACTCCTCCAGCGTGATCGGCTCCAGCACCGGCTCTTCCCAATCAGATTCGGGGGCAGGCGCGGGCGTCTCTTCAGCAGTTTCTGGCGTCGCGGGCGTCTCGACGAGCTGGAAGTACGGCTCCAGCTCAATCGGCTCGCCCTGCAGCAGCCTGAGCAGTTGCTCATGCGGGGCGGTGAGCAGCAGGCGGCTCTCCCCCTCCTGCAGATAGAGCGTATGCTCCATCACGCTCTCGGCGACCAGCTCGCTCTCAGTCGCGTCGTACACGCTGAGTGGCATCGGGAACTGCAGCGTGCGCGCGCCGCCCTTGCGGGCATGCACATGCACCCACGGGTAGCGCGCCTGTACGAGGTCGTTTGTATCCAGCCAGATGTGCCCACCCGCCCAGCGGATAAGCGAGCGCACAAGCTCGGGTGTGAGGCGTCGCTCGCCCAGAAAGACCGCTTTCCAGGTCTTGTGGTCGCACACGGCGAGCGAGGGCAGCCCCGTGTCGATATATTCGCCGATTACATCACAGCCTTCGGCGATGGCGTAGAACGACGGCTCCCACGGCTCGACTGCACCGATTTTGTCCACTTTGAGGAACCGTGCCAGCGAATGCGCCTTGTTCACAATCTGTGTGCCCTGCATGCTCGCCCAGGGCTGGCGGGCGATGGCGACGCCGAGCGTTTCTCGGGCGTTCGCAAGCGCGTCGCGATGCCCGTGGAACAGCGTGCTGGCGTAGAGCCAGACCAGAATGCGCCCGTCGCGTTGCAGGCGTTTGCGAATCGCCTCGTGCGCCGCGCGCGACATGCGCCATGCGTTTAGGAAAATCACCACGCGACTGGGGGGAAATTCGCGCCGTGCAATATCCTCCAGCAAGTAGAAGCCGACGGACGCGCCGCTGCGCAGCACCGCCTCGCGCGCCTGCACCACCATCTGCTCGATAAGGGGCGAACCTGTGCGCACATAGCGCGTGCTTTCGGGGTCGATAATCACAGCGACTTCGGGCGGGGTCTGCGGGGCGCGTTCGCGCAGGCTCCAGAGGCTTTGCCCCTGACGCGGGGCGTTCCATGCGTCGGGGTGCGCGAGCCAGCCCTCGCCCCATAAGTCCATCCACATCTCGCCGTGCGCCAGCGCAAGCGACTGCGCCAGCGACCGCTGATGCACCTGTTGAACCGCGAGCGCGGTGTGCAAGAGCGGGTTGTAGTCGTCGTCGGGGGTTGCCTCCGCCTGCGCTGAGGCGAGATGATGCCCCGTGGAGGGGTCGGTCAGGCGCGTCGCTTTGCCGAACGGCGTGCGGTAGTCCTCCTCCGACAGGAACAGCTTCTCGTGCAGGTTCAGCGAATCGACAGGCACTGGCAGCGCGCCGAGTTCGCCCGGCAGGCGCGTCGCGTAGCTCAGCGGCGCGGAGAGGAAATCGATCGCGTCCGAGCGCAGCAGCTGCGTCAGCGCGAAGTGCCCCGCGTAAGGATGTTTCCACTCCAGCACATAGCCGTAGGGCGCGCCGACCAGCGCACGCCCCTGACTGGCTTCCTTCACCGCCTGTGCCAGCCCCAGGATGCGTCGCGCCGTGATGTCTGACAGAAAGCGATGGTAATCGATCCAGCGTCCCTCCCGACGCGGATGATAGAAATGGTTCACGCGCCCGTGCGGCAGGCTCGGCTGGAACGGGGGCAGCGTCGCCGTGCTGAAGCTCACCTCGCCGTTGAACCAGCACGCGCGCAGCACCACGCTGTCGCCCTTATACTGACGGCGCAGCCACTCGCGGAACGCCTGTAGCGCTGCCTCGCTTGTATCGTAGCCGCCCGACTCGGCAAGGAACCACTCGCCGTAGTCCAGGTGATACCCCAGTGTTGCGCCGCCCTCCTCCTCCTGCTCTACCAGGTTCACCAGCACGACGAGTTGCTCTTTCGCGAGTTGCCACCAGCGCTCCGCGCACACGGAGGGACCGCCCACCGAGCCGTCGGCGAAACGAATCACGGCTTCGGGGTACTCCGCCTGCCACCTGCCCACGGGCGCAAACGCAATCCGCCACAGCAGATGCGTGTCAGGGTTCGTCTCGCGCGCCATCGCCGTCCAGTAGCGAATCTGGTTGAAGGCTTCGATGGCGCCCGTCTCGCGCACGGGCAAGGTGACGAGCAGGGAGTAAAGGTGGACGCCCGCTTCGGCGGCGAGCTGCATTTGCTGCTGCACGCGCACGGCGGCTTCGGGTGTGTGGGGATTGCCAAAGAAGAAGTGGGGACGGAACACGCGCTCGCCGAAGTGAATCGTCGGCACGCCGTTCTGGAATTGCACGCACACGAGGGGGTGGCGAATCGGCGGCGGGGGCGGGATTGCAGGTTCTGGTTCCGCTACAACGACTGCGACGCCGTCGCCTGTTTCGCTGACGGTCTCTGCAGGTTCAGCCTTTTTACGAGTATGGGCGCGGCGCGTTTTCTTTGGTGGAGCCTGCTCGGCAGGTGCGACAGCGTCCCCACCGTCGGGCAGCGGCGTCGGCGTCTCGCCGACGGCAGATTCGGGTTCAGCCTGTAGCGTCGGCGTCTCCCCGACAACAGATTCAGGCTCGGCTTTTTTGCGTCGTCGGGCGCGGCGTGTTTTCTTTGAAGGAGCCTCTTCTACAGGTACGACGGCATCCCCGCCGTCGGCTTGTGGCATCGGCGTCTCGCCGATGACAGTTTCGGGTTCGGCTTGTAGCGTCGGCGTCTCCCCGACGATAGATTCGGGCGATTCAGGCTGAACCTTCTTGCGACGGCGCGTGCGCTTCGAAGTGGCTTGAGCGTCTTGCTCAAGCGTTTCAGGTTGTAGCGAAGGCTCTATCACGGGCGGCGCAGGCGGTTCTGTAGATTCTGTTGCGGCGCGTCTGCGTTTCGTGGCTTGGACATTCGTGTCCAAGCGCGATGCCTCCTCCGCACGGACAGGAGTGTCCGTGCCACGGGTAGCGCGCCGGCGGGTTCGCTTTTTCGGCTCCGCTGAAACTACCTCAGGCTCAGCCGGAGTCGCCTCCTGCGCCTGCGCCCACTCGCTCGGCGCGGTCTCGGTTTCGGAAATCGTCTTCTTTCGCCTTGGCATGGTCTTCGATTACAGGCAACTGCTCAATCCAGCCCTGCAGGTCGGCGGGCGTTTCGAAATAGTAATCGGGCTGCGCCGCGCGTAAATCCTCCGACAGGTGCGCGCCCCAGGCAACCGCCCCAACCTGCACGCCTGCCGCGCGCCCACAGGTAAGATCGAACACCGTGTCGCCGATGTAAATCGCCTGCTCTGCTGGAACCTGCAGGCGTTCCAGCGCTTTCAACACAGGGTCGGGCGCAGGCTTGTGGCGCTCCGTGTCATCGGAGGTCACGATAGCGTCCACTGTATCATCGATTGCCAGCTTCGGCAGGCTCAGGCTCAGCTCCTCGCGATTTTTAGAGGTCACGAGCGCGACCGCGTAGCCTTTCCGATAAGCGGTGCGAACCGCCTCCACCGCTTCGGGGATTACGCGCTCCAGGTCGCGGTGCGCCTTGTAATACGCTATCTCATCGGCTTCCATCTGCTCATGGGGCGCAACGCCAGCGACTCGATCGTCCAGATAGCGCATCTGTACCTTGAGCGGCAGTCCAATCAACCGGCGAATCTCCTCGCGCGGCAGCGCAACGCCCAGATGCTTCTGATAGGTGTAATCCAGCGCTTTGACGATTAAATCGACCGTATCGATGAGTGTGCCGTCGATATCAAACAGAATGGCTCGCAGGGACGAGGGTTTTTCCATCGCCATCAGTATACCTCACGAAAGCTCGACGGGCACTGCCCGCACTTTGAAGGGCAGGTGTTGCACAATCTGATTCTTCTCGTTCACCAGCACCATTTTGGGCTCGACCCACTCGTCGGTCAAGACGAAGCTGGCGATAATCACGCGATGCCCTTTCTGCGCCTTATGCGCCGCCGAGCCATAGATGGCGACCTCGCCCGAGCCAGGCGGCGCGGGAATCACATAGGTCTGAAACCGCTCGCCATTATCCATCACCCAGACATGCACCAGCTCGCCCGGCTCCAGCCCAATCGCCTCCATCAAATCCTCATCGATGGCAATACTGCCGATGTAGTCCATTCGAGAGTCGGTGACCCGCGCCATATGAATCTTGCCCTTTAGTCGTTCGACCAGTCGCATAAACACATTCCTCCGAAAACAGGCGATTCGATTGCCGTCTATATAATACCCGACGCTACAGGAACCTTCGCACGGGCGTCGAATCGCACACTGGAGGTCGCCGATGAAGGTTCTGGTAGCGGACAAGTTCGAGCAGAGCGGGCTGGAGGGGCTGAAATCGCTCGGCTGCACGGTCGTTTACGACCCCAGTCTCAAAGAGGACGCGCTGGTGGAGGCGATCCGCACGCATAACCCCGATGTGCTGGTGGTGCGCTCCACGAAGGTCACCGCGCCAATGCTGGAGGCGGGTGATTTGAGCCTGGTGATTCGCGCTGGGGCGGGCGTGAACACCATCGATGTTGAGACGGCGTCTAAACGCGGGATTTATGTGGCGAACTGCCCTGGCAAAAATGCGATTGCGGTGGCGGAGCTGGCGTTCGGACTGATTTTGTCGCTCGATCGGCGCATTCCCGATAATGTGGCGCAGCTGCGGGCAGGCAGGTGGAACAAGAAGGAGTTCAGCGAAGCGCGCGGTGTGTACGGCTGTACGCTCGGGCTAATCGGCGTGGGCAACATCGGGCGCGAGATGATTAGCCGTGCGAAGGCGTTCGGGCTGCGCGTTATCGCCTGGAGCCGCTCGTTGACCCCCGAACGCGCCGAGCAACTCGGCGTCAGCTATCGCGCCACCCCCCTCGATGTCGCCAGTGAAGCCGACATCGTGAGCGTGCATGTCGCCCTCACGCCCGACACGAGAAGCCTGTGTAATCGCGCCTTTTTTGAGGCGATGCGCAACGGCGCGTACTTTATCAACACAGCGCGCTCCGAAGTGGTGGACGCGGACGCGCTTGCGTGGGCAGTGCGAGAGAAGGGTATTCGTGCGGGTCTCGATGTGTTCGAGGGCGAGCCGAGCGCAGGCGAGGGCGAGTTCCGCAATCCGCTCGTGGAGCTGCCCCTCGTGTACGGCACGCACCACATCGGCGCGTCCACGCAGCAGGCGCAGGAAGCCATCGCCGCCGAAGTTGTGCATATCGTGCAGACCTACATGCAGACGGGGCGCGTGCCGAATGTCGTGAACCTTGCCGACCATTCCCCCGCGCGGTATCTGCTGGTGGTGCGCCATCTGGATCGGGTGGGCGTGCTGGCGCATGTGTTCAACTGCCTGCGCGAGGCGAACATCAATGTGCAGGAGACGGAGAACATCATCTTCGCGGGCGCGGAAGCCGCCGTCGCGCGTATCCAGTTAGACAGCGCGCCGCCCGACGCCACCCTGCAGGCGATTCGGCGGCATGAGTATATCTTCGCTGCAACGCTGGTGGCGCTTTCTTGAAGGCTCGCCTCGCGCAGCTGCGGGGAGAGGAGTTGAGCCCCCGCCTCTCCTGCGTGCGAACTTAGGTCCTTCGCCGATACAATCGTCCTGAAGTTCAGGGGCGCGTCCGCGACGCGCCCCGCGATTAGAATGGGCTATTCGCCGATGGCGTGTGCGACGCGCTCCGCGAACTGAATATCGGGATAGCGCTGGCGTACCTGTTGGATTAGGGCGCGCGCCTCGTCGGTCTTGCCTGTCATCGCCAGGTGCGCAGCGCGTACGGACTCTTGGAAGCCCCAGCGTTGGTCGTCTGGCTCGACGGCAAGCGCACGGGTGGCCATACGTATCAGCTCGCCTGCCTGTGCCAACGCCGTCTCGTCGCCCCGCATACGCATCAACTGGAGGCTCCGAAAGAGCATCGCGTAGGCGTCTTCTGGATAGGCGCGATAGAACTCCTCAATCGCTCGGTTCGCCTCGTCCAGTTTACCCTGCCGATCCAGCGCGACGATGAGCCAGGGATGGATTTCGGGGGAGGGCTTCATCAATCACAAATTCAGTCCGCGCCTCACCCATCAACGGGGGATAACTCAACGCGGCGCGCACGCGCTCGCGCACTTCTTGCGCCACACTGACACTCAGCAGCCCCACCGTCAGGGCAAAGCTCAACATCATCGTTCGTTGCATAGCCCCTCCGCTTCTATTTTACCTTCAGCTCGGAGCAACGGGCTTACTTTGGCGAACATTACCTTGAGGTCTCGAACGCGCGTTCGCACGGCTGAAGGCATCCCCACGCCGCAAGCGGCGTCAGGACGCTCAGCCAGAGGGCTAATAACCAGACCACCCGGCACGGCGAACGCCCATACATATCAGCATGATATCACAAATCGCCGCAGACGAGCCGACGATTCGCCTGCTGTCAGAGCCAACTGAAGCTCAAACCCTGTCACAAATCACCAGCGAGTTGCTTAATTAGCCTCGGCACGGAGACCGAACAATGTCAGGGCGATACGAAGTGACCAAGCGCATTCGACTGTGGGAGCTAAGCCCTCGCCGCCAGGGCAGGGGATTAGGTGCTGCGGAAGGCGTCGTGTGTCTAGGGAATCCATCTACCTCCCCTGACGCGGCGATGGAACGCTCTAAAGCCTGTGTGGCTCCGCTTGCAGGGAAAAGCGACTCAACTAAGTTTTCGAGGTATAATGAAAAGTCAAACCCTGCGGAGCGAAAAGTGGGCGTGAATGATTGGGAAATCATCCAGTCCCTTGTAGAACGGGCGTTAGAGCTGGAGCGTTTGCATGGAGAGGAGATGGAGCGCGAACGAGTTCGCGATCGCCTCTTCGATAGCCTGCGCCCGCAACTCCATCGGGTGATTCGCGCAATGGTTTCCAGTGCCGATCTCGCCGATGACATCACCCAGGAGGCGCTTTTGCACCTGTGGGGCCGACTCACCGTTTACAATCCGAAACTCGCGCCGTTCAAGGCATGGGTCTCGCGGGTGGTGATTAACTTCACCTACAACGCGACTCGTAGTTATAACACAATGGTGCGCCATGAAACCTCCGAATCGGACTGGATGTCGCCCGACCTCGCCGAGGATAGCTTCTCGTTTTTCGAGCGAGCGGCCGATCCTGCGCCCGACCCTTCGGAGCAGGCAGCCGACCGCGAGCGTCTGGAGTTGATTATCGAGTGCGCTCGCAAGACGCTCAATTCTGACGAATACCTCGTCTGGCTCCAGCAGGTGGTCAACGGCGCCTCGTATCAGGAGATTGCCATACTGATGGAACGCAATGAGAGCTGGGCGCGACAGAAGATGCTGCGTGCTCGACAGAAACTCGCCGCCGCCATCGTGCTGCACTCGAACATTCTGAGCGACGAGGAGATTCAAAACGCCATTATTCGTTGTCAACATTCAGAGGAACCGCTGAGCGAGGCGGAGCTTGCAATCCTGCGCGACGCTTTGCAACCGAACGGGGAACGCAAGCCGCCCGGCTGGCGACAGCTTAACCTCTTTCGTAACGCATGCTATAAGCTGCTTCCCTATCTGGTGAGCTGCTTTTTCCTCGCATGCTGGCACTTATGGACAAGGTAGGTGATTACAATGAAACAGACGAGATTGGTCAATGCACAGGAGAGGTGGGCGCCGCTGGAGCGGCGCTTAGCGGAGCGGCTACGCCACAAACCGCTGGGACAGTGTCTCGTTTTCGAAGAGTTCATGGCGCTGGTGCAGCAAGGGCGACGCGCAAAAGGATATCATCAACACATGCAGCACCTGGTGTCATGTCCCGCGTGTCGTCGCGCCTATACGGAGTTGCGCGCGCTGCTGAGTCTCCAGCGGTTCAGTCTGGTGCGCTGGCTCAAGCACCTTCGCGCGTCTCAATTCCCGCAGTGGGTGCTGGCTTCAGGTGTCGCGGCAAGCGTATTCGCGCTTGCGCTGTGGACCTTCTATCCCAAGTCGACGAACCCCAATCTAATCGCGGCGAAACCAGACGCGCCGCCGCGCACGGAGGTGGCTCATAACCCCATGCCGCCGCGAGACGATACAACCGCCCCCAAAGAGCCGTCACTGCCTAAGAACACTGTGTCGCCTAAGCCGTCGCGCCCAACAGGCGGGGCGCAGACGAGTGGTTCCCACGAACCACGCAATAGGAACACGGGAAAGACCGATTCCGAGACGAAGCAACCGAAACCGTCTGGGGCTCCCAGCCATAGCGGATTGGGCAACACCCAACTGGCGAAGAACAAGACCGAAAGTAGTGCGCCCAGCCCCGAAAATCAAGGCGCGAACAGCTCTGGCGCAAACCAGCAGTTAGCCAAAGCAGGCAACGACAACAACACTCGTCCTGCACCCTCTGGAACGACCGCGCCACCACGCGAGAACCTTTCCCCCATCGAGCGGGATCTGGCTTTCCTTGGCAACCTGCCGAAGATGGGCGCCGACACGATACGCAATGTGCTGGGGACCTTGACAACCCATGCCCGCAGCACGCCCAAAACGCTGAACTTCGGGCAGCTGAAGCTCAGAAGCCCCCGATTGAGCGAGAGTAAGCCTGTGGACGATCCTCCCCAGTTCCTGATGGAAGACCGCACGCCCGTCTTTGCGTGGGAGCCAGTAGACGGCGCGACGAAATACCGCGTCACACTGCGCATTCCGCGCACAGGCGAACAGGTCGATGTGCAGGAACTCGCCCCCGAACAGACCGAGTACCGCGTGGCGCAGTCGCTCGACCCCAGCAAAACCTATGAACTCACGATTGAGGCGGTTCGGGAACGGGCTCGTACCCTGCGCGGAACGCTTCGGTTCACCGTGATGTCGGAGGCGGAGCATAGCGACCTCAAACTCGCGCGTCAGAAGATGAAAGAGGCTCCGCTGGCGAGCGGAGCAATCTTCTACGAACTCCAACGCTACAAGGAGGCGCTGGAGGCGTTCGAACACGCCCAGCGGCGTGACCCCGAAAATGAGGGGATTCGACACGCGATAGAGCGACTGCGTGCGCTAGTGAATCGATAGGCGCGCTGCGTGCGCTCTGACCCGAACAACTGGTGTATAATAGGACATCCGCAACCAAAGTGCGTACCTTCGTATGTCTGGAGGGATGCTGATGAAAAATGGCAAATGGAGCGAGGCGGATCGGCTGGCATTTGAGATTGCCAGTTTGGAGGAAGCGGTTCGGAACGGCGCAGGCGTTTCCGAGACGGAACTGGGCGAGGCGTACAGCCGTTTGCATGCCCTGTTGCGCGACGCAGTGTCGCAAATGGCGAGAGCGTTAGTGCGCGATGTCAGAACAGCGGAGCGGATTGCCAACGAGTTCCTTGAGCGTGTGCCGCTGATTTTACCCGTGCGCGCGGGCGCGAAGATCCCCTGCTCCCGCTGGATTGCGGGAGCCGTCATCGAATTCGTCTATCACGCATTCGGAACCGCGCAGAAGGCACTGAGCGAACACGACGCGCGCCTGCTGGAGTCGCTGGCAGATGCCGAGCCACATGCGCCGCTCAGTGTAGACGAACTGGATCTGATTGATCGAGTGCGCGGCGTGTTGACACCCGATGAGTTTCTGGTCTGGTACGATTATGTCATCAACAGCTACAGCGTCGCCGAAATCGCTCATCTGCACCAGGAGTCGCCCAGCTGGGTCGAGCAAACTTTACAGCGCGCCCGCCAGAAACTCTGGGACGCCATTACCATCGATAAGGCGCGTCGCACGAAGACCGATGTATTCGGGCAGAGCCTGACTTGGCTGGGAACCTTGCCGCTCTATGACCACAGTAGCGTGGCATATAGCGTCGCCAGCAATGGCACGGTTGCGGGCGTCGCGTTCGCTGAAGAGCATCGCTACAGCGATTCGCGCGGCAACTACGCTACCTATATCGCCTGCGCGTTCCGCTGGAAAGATTACCAGTTCATGGAACTGGGCGAGCTGGGCGAGAACTGCAACCCCCGTTGCGCAGTGAGCTTGGATGGAGACAAGATTGTCATCTCCAGCGATACCTGCCAGCTGCTCTGGGACACCTTACACGGCGTTCAGCGGTTCGAGGGCAACGGCTCTGTGTACGCGATGAACGCCTGTGGCAATGTGCTGGTCGGCGAGTCGGAAGGGCGCGCTGTGCGCTGGGGCGATAGACGCATAGAGCCGCTTTCTGGGGAGACGCCCAGCGTCGCGCTCGCGGTGTCGCCTAACGGACGGTACATCGTGGGACGCATTCGTGATCAAGCGGTGTGCTGGGACACAGCGTCGGGCGTCGTGCGGCGACTGGGGACGCTCGGCGGCGAATCCAGCGAGGCGCGGGCGGTCTCGCAGGACGGAACCGTAATTGTCGGTAAGAGCGACGGACGCGCCTTCCGCTGGACGCCTGAAACCGGGATGTGCGCCCTGAGCCAGCGCGAGGACGAAATCAGCCAGGCGCATAGCGTCTCTTACGACGGCAGGCGTATCGTCGGCGAAGCGCTGGACGAGGCAGGCGGCGTCTACGCCTTCCTCTGGACCGAAGAAGACGGTATGCAAGACCTGAATGTGCTCTTTGCGCACCTGCGCACTCTGGGCGCGACGCTTGAACGCGCCTACGCTATTTCGCCTAACGGACGCTATATCGTCGGCGAGGGCTATTGTGCGGAGACCGAACGCAAAGAGGCGTTCCTGATCGATCTGGGTGAGCTTGCCTGATGAGAGGAGCCAAATCATGCGCATCGTTCAACGAACAGGGATTATTTTAGCGATAGTCGCTTTGGGACTACTGGGCTGGGCACACACTGCCCTTAGCTCGTCGCAAGTGGAGCAACGCGCCAAGCCCGCTCCTGCGCGCCCGGAAAATCGAAACAACGAAGCGTTGCTGCGCGAACTGGAGCAGATGTACGAGCAAAGGCAATACAACGATATCCTGCAGCGAACGCAGCAGGCGGCTCAGGAGCGTGGCGCGCCTTCTATCTTTCTCAACCATTACCGCGCCCGCGCGCTGCACAGCCTCCGTCCCCAGGACCCCGCGCAGCGGGAGGAACTCATTCAGCTCTGGGAAACCGTGCGCCAGTCGTATCAGAATCTGGGTTATGCGCCAGGCCAGGTAGAGGCGACGCTCGCACTTGCGTTCTGCTACTGGCAAACGGATCGGGCGCGCGCGGAGCAACTCCTCAACGATGCGTTCAAACGCGCCGACGCCGATGCGGACCTGCCGCTCGAGGTGGCTAAGGCGCTTGGCTCCTATGCAAAAGACTGGTTCGAGATTCAGGAATGGTCAATCTGCCAGCGGTTGTGGGAACGCGCGCTCGCCCTGCAGGAGGCGCACGGCGCAGAGGAGCTGACCCTGGCGCAGACGCGCTACAATCTGGGTGTGCTTGCACTCAAACAGAATCAGCTGGAGACGGCGCAGGCACGCCTGCGTGATGCGCTGGCGGTGCAACAATCGCTGGCGCCTGACACTGCCGAGCTGGCGTCAACGCTGCTTGCGCTGGGCGAGTTGGCGCAGCGGCGCGACCAGCTCACGGAGGCGCAAAATTTCTATCAACGCGCGCTAGCGATTCACACGGCGAACCTGCTTAGCGCCCCTGAAACCGCCCAGATTCATCTGGGTTTAGCTGATGTAGCGCGTCAGCAACGCCGCTGGAGCGACGCCCAGACCCACTACGAACGCGCCCTGCAAATCGCAGAGGCGATTGATCCCCAATTGCGTGAGGCGGCGCGCGCTCAAGCGGGGCTGGGCGTCGTTGCCCTCGAGCAGGGCGCGTTGGACGCCGCCAAACAACGGCTGCAAAGCGCACGACAAAACCCGAATCTTGACCCCCTGGAACAGGCGCAAATTGACCATGAGCTGGGGCGCGTGGCTTGGCGAGACGGCAAACTGAACGATGCTGTCTCCTACCTGACTCACGCGCTTGAACGACAGCGGTCGCTTCAAGACGCGCCGCTTAATATTGCCAAAACGCTCTATAATCTGGGTGCGCTGGCGCTGGAGCGCGGCGAACTGCCGCAGGCGCGTGAGTGTTTCACGCAAACGTTGGCGATTCGAGAGGGTGAATCGCCGCGCTCGCTCCCGGTGGCGCATACGCTGATGGGACTGGGCTTCGTCGCGTTTTACGAGGGGAATCTGTTCGATGCGCGTCGCCTCTTTGAGCAGGCGCGCGACCTGTATGAGACGCTCAACGCCGAACCCACTGACCGAAGCCGCGCGCTGACCGCGCTGGGACTGGTTGCCGTTGAACAAGGCGAACTCGACCGCGCTCAGGGTTTCCTCGAGCACGCCCTCCAACTCCAAGAGGAAAACCGATTGATCGGTACCGCCCTGCATGCCCAGACGCGCATCGGGCTGGGCAACCTGTATCTGCGTCGCGGCGGCTGGGACGAGGCGGCACGCCACTACCGCCGCGCCCATGAAATCGCCAGCAACGCGCCCAGCCTGCTGCGCGCCCAAGCCCTCATCGGACTGGGGAACCTCGCCTTCCGCCAGCGCGACTTGAGAAAGGCGGAAATGCATTACAAAGAGGCGCTGAACATCCTCGAAAGCAACTTCCCGAACTCGCCTTTGGTTTTTCAAATGTTGCTCAACATGGGCATGGTGGCGCTGGAGGCGGGCGACGCCGACTTAGCCCAGAGCTACTTTGAGGACGCCGAGCGCAAGACGCCTCGAATCCACGCTTCGCACCTGACCGAGCGCGTGCGCTTGAACTCAGCCATCATGCAAATTCGCCGAGGCGATACCGCGAACACGCTCTCTCTACTCAATCAGCTGGTTACCTCGCTCCAGAGACCCAGCGGCAACCAGCTGCTGTTGGGGCAGGCGCACTTTTATCGCGGCGTGGTGCGGGCGCGCCAGGGCGACATACCCGCCGCGCGTGAGGATTTCAACCGCGCGCTTGCACTCTACCAGCAGGTCGCGCCCAACACGATTTTTGTCGCCCTGACGCAGCTCAATCTTGCCAAGCAGGACTATCGCGCGGGCGACGCCCCCCGCGCACGGGCGCGCCTGAGCGAAGCCATCGCAATTATCGAGCGCCAACGCGCCCTGATCCTCGACCCCGATTTGCAGGCAGCGTTCAGCGAGAACTATTACGAGGCATACAGCCTGCTGGCGCTGCTGGAGGCGGAGCAGGGCAACGCCGCGCGCGCGGCGGAACTGCTGGAACAGAGTCGCGCCCGCGCCCTGCTCGAACAAATCCAGCGCACTCAAGTCGAGCCGCTGAACCCCTCGCCCGAGTGGCGAGCGCTCCAGAGCCAGTGGCAAGCCCTCGAAGCGGAACGCATCGAGACGCGGCGTCAGATCGCGACTATTCACGCCGCATCCGAGCAGGGCGCGGAAACCCCCGAAGCCGCGGAAGTCAAAGCGCGTCCCCTTTACGAGAGACTCACACACCTCGAACAGAGACAGCAACAGCTTGAAGACGAACTTCGAACACGATTCCCTAACGAGGCGCGACTGCTGACGCCGCCCCCTATGAACTTCGTCATAATCCAGCAGCAGCTCGACCCAAATGTTGCGCTGATTTATCACGCCCTCGTGGAGAATAACCTGCTGATTGTCGTCGTCACGAAACAGTCCGTGCGGGCGCACTATCAAGCGGTCGATTCTGCCCCTTTGTTCGAGGAGATTCGCGCGTTTCAATCTGAGATTCAGGAGAACCGCGAAGCGATAACGGCGGAGTTGATTGAGCAAGGCGCGCGCCTCTATCAGACGCTTGTTGCGCCTGTCGCTGATATTCTGAGTGGTTATGAACGGGTGCTGCTCTGTCCTGAAGGTGAACTCAACCAGCTGCCGTGGGCGGCGCTGGTGGTCGAGACCCCCGCAGGCAAGCCCGTCTACTGGATGGAGCGCGTTGCCATCCACCTGACACCGTCGATGGGCGTCTATCGGTATGCGCGTCATCCGCGTCCGTTAGAACCTGCTTCGCACGGCGTGCTGGTTGCCGCAGTGTCGAAGTACGAGACAGAGCCAGCTTTATCTGCGCAGCAAACGCCCGACGCTGTCCCTGCAGCGCCAGAGCAATTGCCCGCGCCAACCCAGGTCGCCCAGCAAGGCACACGAGGTGCCGGCTTAAACAATCTCCCTGCCGCAGAAAAGGAAGCCCTCAGCATCGAGCGGCTAATCCCCAACACGATTGTGTTGCGTGAAGACGAAGTTCAGCCTGAGCGGGTGCGCGAGCAGGCGCGCGTCCGCCGTATCCTGCACTTCGCCTGCCACGCCGAAGCGAAGGACGAGAACCCACTGGAGTCGGTGCTGAAATTCGACGCTCGTGGGGAGCGCTGGCTCACAGCGGCGCAGATTATGGCGCACTGGCGACTCCAAGCCGACCTGGTGATGCTCAGCGCGTGTGAGACCGCGCGCGGCAAGGTGTATCGCTATGAAGGCGTGTACGGTCTGGCGCGCGCCTTCCTGCACGCAGGCGCAAAATCGGTCGGCGCGACCCTGTGGCAGGTGGAAGACGAAAGTACGGCTCAACTCGTCGAGGAGTTCTATAAGGGCTACATTGTCCGAAAGCTGCCGAAAGACCGCGCGCTTCAGCAGGCGCAGAGGCGCATGCTTCAACAGGGCTATGCGCCGTATTACTGGAGCGGCTTTGTGTTAATCGGCGACTGTCGGTGATGTAGCGCCCCAAAACCCCTTCCCGCCCCGACGCGAGAGGGTATCATTTTAGTAAAGCGCATCGCACGGTGTTCGCGGGCGGGCAGACGGCTTCGCGCTGCGCTAATCACGGAACGATTTGCTTCGCCTGCCCAGTGGCGTAGATGGGTGCGCTGGTATTCGATGAGGGAGTCCCGTGGAATCGACCCGAGAAATCTGGGAGAGTTGGACGCCGCTGGAGCGGCGTCTCGCGGCGCGACTCAGACACGCGCCCACAGGCCCATGCCTCGATTTTGAGCAGCTTACCGAACTGGCGCGACGAGGGCGTCGCACGCCTGACTACCATGCCCTGATGTTGCACATCGTTTCCTGTCCTGCATGTCGCCGCTCATATCTGCAAACGCGCGCGATCGTGCAGGCGCAACGCCCGCGCTGGTGGCAGTGGCTGCAGCGGCTTTTGCGACATTAGTGCAAGCCTGTCAATCGCGCTGGGCGGGTATTCTATACGCTATGAGGCGATGGGTTGGGTTGCTGGCGTTGTGTATATTGTGGCTGCTGGCGTGGGGGCAGGACGCCTCACGCATCCTGCCGGGCGACTCGCTCCGTGTCACGGTGGAGGGCGACGAGTCGCTCTCGCGCGTGTATGTGGTGGACGCCACGGGCGCGTTTCGGATGCCACTGATTGGGCTGGTGCAGGCGGCGGGGCGCACGCCCGATGAACTCGCCGCCGAAATCGCCCGACGCCTGCGCGAAGGACAGTTTTATCGCGACCCGAAGGTGACTGTGGAGATTGCCCAGCGCGCAGAGGCGAAGGTCACTGTGCAGGGCGCGGTGCGACGCGGGGGCGATTTTACCCTTCAGGCGGGTTGGCGGCTCAGCGACGCCCTCAATCAAGCGCAACCCGCCGATACCGCTGACCTAAGCGCAGTGCGACTGGAACGCCTGAGCGGCGAGCGCGTGACGATTAACCACCTCAAGTTCGTTCAGGAGGGCGACGAGAGCGCAGATCCGCTGTTGCAACCGGGCGACCGTATCTTTGTGCCGCTGCGCGCAGGGGGGAGAAGCGTGCTGGTGCTGGGCGCAGTGCGCACGCCCGGCTCATTTGAGTACGACGAGGCGAAGACGCTGATTCAGGCGCTGGGCAGAGCGGGCGGTACGCTCCCCGAAGCGGAAACGGCGCGCATCCAAATCCGACGCGCCAACCGCGCCGAGCCAATCACGGTGAACCTGAACACCCTGCAGGGCGATGTGGATCTGCAACCCGGTGACCAGATTACTGTGCCGTTTCGCTCCGCGCGGCAGTTTATCGTCGTGCGCGGGGGCGTGAACCGCGCAGGGATCGTCAACTACGCTGAGAACATGACGCTCACGCAGGCGATCGAGGCAGCGGGCGGACCGAAGGCGAATGCCCTCTTAGAGCGCGTGATTATCCTGCGACCAACGGAGCGTGGCAGGCAACAACGCATCATGGTGAACCTGCTGGAGGTAGCACAGGGGACGCGCCCTGACGAACCGCTCCTGCCAGGCGACACGGTGGAAGTGCCAGAACCGCCTCAGCGGCGCGCCTCTGCCGAAGAGCCGCTGCGAATCCTCTGGCTAATTCTGAGCATTATCTACTTAGTGACGCGGCGGTAGCGCGTTTCTCGAAAAACATCACATACTCGTGCCCGAACACATAGAAGTTGCCCTTAAGGGCACGATAGCGCCATAGGCTGCGTTGTCCGCGCTTTCCGCGCGTCTCGTGAAAATCCTTTACACAGATACTCTTGAGCCGAAAGCCCTGCTGACGCACCGTCTCCATCGTGTAAAAGCCCAGCGGGAGCCACTCGCCTCCAGCGTACTTATCGCCGATTACTAGCGTCAGAAACCGCCCCGCTTCCAGAAGCGGCGCGAAACGGCGCACCACCTGCTCGAACTGCGCCAAAAACGCCTTTAGAGACGGAGCATTCGATAAATCGCGGGGATCGTCGCTAAAGCGAATAATGTCATGGTAGGGCGGGTGCAGAATTAGCAGGTGCGCCTGCTCGTAGCCCCACGCCTCCATCTGGCAACGCACACGCTCAGCGGTTTCCGAGCATGCGCTGTCGCCTTGCAGCAGCGCGGTTTGCACCGCGAAAGGGTTCTCCTGCGCCTCGATGCGTTCGCGCGCCGCCTCTGCAACGGTCGGGTTCAGCTCGATTCCAAGGGCGTGTCTCCCTAACCGACGCGCCTCGATCAGCGTCGTGCCCAGCCCTGCGAAGGGGTCAATCACCAACTCGCCCTGCCGCGTGAAACGGCGCATTGCCTGATAGGGGATTTGCGGCGCGAAGTTGCCCCAGTAGTCAGGCTTGTGCGCCCCGTGATTGTCCCGCTTGCCCAGCAGCCACAGACTGTCGGTGAGAATCTCGTCGTACTCTTTCCATCGAGCCATATCCAGGTCATTAATCGGTCTGCGCGACGCCATCGGTAAGCGAGTATACCTGTCTGTGAGAGATGTTTGACGCCTTAGGCGGATGAGGGCGGGAGAGTGTCTGTCTCAAAAGTCAACGCGAGCGGTTTCCCGCCACGGGTCGATCATCCTTTCGCGGTTGAACACTCTGCGATACACGGCGGCAGGGATGCTCAACAGCAGCCAGCTGAGTACGCTGGGCGACTGACGGAACAGCCGCCACGCCTGCCGTAGCCGCCCGCACTTGACCGCCTGCGCAAACGACGGGTACAGCGCGAACATCACAACCCGCTTGTAGGCGCGTTCCAGCAGCGCCCGCTGGCGCTCCGTGGTTTCGGGCAAACGCTGCAGATACTCCAGCGACCTGCGGCTCTCAACGATTGGGTCATAGCGTGTGGTGACGGTGTTCGGATGCACGCGATAATAGTACATCGGCTCGGGCAGCAGGGCGAACCGCGCGCCTTTCAGCAGAATCTCCAGGTAAAACGCATAGTCCTGCGACTTACGGATGTGTTCGGCGTAGCGAACCCCCTTCTCGTGCAGAAACTCGGCGCGTATGAGCGGCTTAATCGAGGGGTGCGCCTGGATGACCTCTTCTACGGTGAAACAGCGCGGTTGCCTGGGCGGTCGTGCGTGCGTCGCCCAGGAGACGGCGTAGACGCTACCCCACTCGGTGTAATAGACCTGCAAATCGGCGACCATGTCGGCATGCATCCGCTCCGCGAAGGCGGTCAGTTTCTCAAGGCGTTCGGGGGCGTACCAGTCGTCGGCGTCAAGCACGGCAATCCACTCGCCCTGTGCGGCGTCTAAGGCACGGTTGCGCGTAAAGCCTGCCCCCATGTTGCGCTCGTTTTGCAGGAACTTGATGCGTGGATCAGCGAGATACTTACGCACTGCCTGCGCAGTGTCGTCGCTGGAGGCGTCGTCGACGATTATCATCTCCCAGTCCGATAGCGTCTGCGCCTGCACCGATTCGATACATTGCCCGATGTACGGCGCGACATTATAGGCAGGTGTGATAATCGATACTTTCGGACGCAGAGACATCATTGAGATTATACCGCGTATCGGTTTCTAATCCCCCGCCAATCCCAGGAGCGTCCACCCCGCAACAGGGTCTGCGACGATGAATCGCACCACTCGGATGCTCTTTTCGGGGTAGGGGTTTTTCCATTTGAGCAGGCGCGCGGTCGCCTGTTCGCCGTTTGCGCCGCGCGCTCGCCACAGCGGCAGACCCTCAAGCGCGTACATCGGGTCGTTCCATGCGCGAATATGCCGTCCGTACACGACCGCTTGCTCCGTCCGCGTCCCGTCGGCATATTCAATCACGATGCGCCCTACCTCGTTGCCGACCTCCGTTTGCCAGCCTGTGGTGTGGAGCAGGTAGAGGGTATGTGCTTTGCGATTAAGCGTCAGGCGCACCTCCGCAGGGAGCGAATCAGGCGCAAGATAGCTGGCGAGCGTCACGCCACGCGCGCCGCTCAGTTGAAACCGGTGCCCGCCTAAATGCATCGCGCCTGACGGCAGCCCCGACCACAGCGGACTGAGCCTTGTCAAGTCCGCGTTGGCGACGACAGCAAGGTCAACGATGAATCCACCCTGCGGACGCAACGAGACTGGTTCGTGAGCATAACGCTCGATAAACAGCCGCTCGAAATCGTAAGATAGCTGGTCAGGCATCGGCAGGTCAGTGTCCCATGCATACGCGCCTGCAATAAGATACGCCACGAACTGACGCAGTTCCACGCCCTGAAGCGTGCGCTCGTTCAGCGTGTAGCCCGCCCAGGTGCTTTGCAATAGCCCCGCAATGCGTCGCTGGCGCGCGGCTTTGGCAAAGGTCGCAATGTTGTCGGGGTTGTACCAGGTCGTGGCGATAATCGCGCTAAATCCCGCGCCCTGCAAAACAGGCAGGCTGATGTAGTTTTCGGGCTGGGTCGGGGTGTAGTGCCAGTCGCAAATCACGAGGTCTTGCAGTTTGCTCAGGCGTTCGCGCGTGAACTGCGCTTCCTGTTGGCTCTGCGCGTGTGCGCCGCCGTCGTTTGCTTCGCCCCGAGCAAGCAGTACATCGCCCCACATCAACACCTTAGCCACCCCGCGCCGCTTCATTTCACTGTAAACCCATTCCGTATGCTCCACGAACAGCTCGGCGACTGTCGCGCCTTGACTTTCGGGACGATAGGGGAACCGCCCACGCAGGGTCACCTCGTCCATCCCGATATGAAAATCGCGCGGCTGAAACACCTCGAACACCTCATCGTACAGGCGTTGCAGGAACGGGCGAGTTTCAGGATTGCGCGGCGCAATCGCCCAAGGGGTGTCGGGGTCTTCTGCGAGATGTTTGTTTGCATCGTTGCGGAACGCCCAGTACATATGCCCCAACGACTGGATGAGCGGGATTGGTTCGATCAGGTTTTTGCGTGAAACTTGTACCGCCTCGCGCAGGATGGGCTTCGGCGCAGAGATGTCTACCCATGCGTGGCGGATGGTCTCCCACTGCCCGTAGCCGCACTCGACAATCAGATGATTGAACTTGCCGTGGGCGATTACATTTTCAATCAGGCGGGGCAGGAAGTCGGGCTGCGTGCTGCCAAATAGGTGGACGCCGCGCCATTTCAGATGGGGGTAGTCGATGATGCGCACAGGCGACGCCTGCAACGCGCCTGTCGTGGGCTGCAGCCACTGAATCAGCGTTTGCACGCCGTAAAAGGCACCTTCTGGCAGACGCCCGACGATTTTAACGCCTGTCGGGGCGACTTCCAGATAATATGCGCCCTGCTGGTCAGGTATGGGATGCTTGCGTTGTAGCGCGGGGCTGCCGCCGATAAAGACGCCGCCCATTTCGGGTTGCCCCACGCGAATCTCGGCGCGGATACGGTATCGCTCCAGCTCGCGCGCTAAGGCTTCGGCGGCAGGGCGGTAGGTTTCGTCCTCGATGTGCAGTTGTGCGACCTGCTCTGCAGGCAGGCGGAACGGCTCACCGTCCTCGCGCCAGAGGATTTTAGGCGGCGGAATCAGCTCCGGCTCGCGCGGCGCAGGCAGCCAGCGGTCGGCGACGGTTTCTATGGAGGCAGGAATCTCCTGCGGCGCGCCCTGCACAGGCAAAGGTTTCGGTTCGAGGCGCAAACGCAGAGTAATTTCCACGCGCTCGCCCCGCTGGAGCGGGCGTCCCAGAACACCCACCCACAAAGTAGGAACCTCGCGCGACCACCATCGCCCCGAACTCCTGCCATCCAGAACATGCAAGTTTTGTCCTGAAACTTGTAAACTTACTATTCGGCTCCGCAGCGCGAACCGCTCCCCTGAGAACAGGCGTTCTGCAGGGAAGGTCTTCGGTTCACGGGCGAGGATGGGGGTCGCCAATTCGCCCGTGCCTGAAAGGGTCGCTTCGAGCAGATATTGCGCGTTCCACAGTCCGATACACCATTCTACAATCGCAGGCTTCTCGCTGCGCCACTCGACCTCCAGCTGCCATTCCAGCATATCTGGGGCGACTTTGCGTAGCGTCTCGCTCATCGCGCCGAGTTCGGGGTTGACGGGATGGCGCAGGATGAGCGCATCACCCTCGCGTTGGGGCGCGGGCGGCGTCCCCTGAGAACTATAATAGCCTGCGCTCCAGTCAGGCGCAGCGAGCTGTGCCCACGAGCCGCGACTGAGCAGGACGCCGTTCACACGGAGCTGAACGCCGTCGCCGCCGCGCAGGCGCGCCTCCCAACCATTGCCCGAAAGGGCAGGCGACTGCGCAGAACTTGAAAGCATATTACTAAGCCAGAGTAGACCGAGCATAAGCCGATAGCGCATCGCTTTAATGGTTCGCAAGGAGGAAGAGTTTACCTGCCGTGATTGTTGTTATAGGTCATTCCCATCAAAAATGCTACGGAATCGCAGCAAGAAGCAGCTGAGATTCCTGCTGCGCTCGGAATAACAATTTCTGTCATTCCGAGTGCAGCGAGGAATCTCTATTCGGTATCCTTTCTAACGGGAAACACTTGAGTGCCTCAAGGATTAAGTCGTCCCCCTTTGCCTGCTGTTCTTTCTCCCCCCTCCCGACCCCCCACGTGGACGGGGGAGGCGTCGTCGCTGCCCACGCGTGCGCTCCCTCCCCGCAAGCGTGGGGGGTCGGGGTGGGGGTAGCTTTGGCGCAGGCATTGGGGTAAAAAGGAACGAGTTCACACTGGAGAGACTTATAACCAGCTAGGCGTGCTGAACCCCGATTTTGAGCAGACGCTCCGCAAGTATTACCAGCCTGAAACAAAAGCCTTTGACATTAGCAACGCTTCCACCTGCGTCACCGAGATGAACAACTGGCTTAAGCGCGCTACCGACGGCGCGATTCAACAGGTGGTCAGTGAGTCCGACATCGACGAGTTGTCGTTGGGCTTCTTACTGAACGCCTTTGTGCTGGACGCCGAATGGCACGAATATTTCAAAGAGGTAGGCAAGCGTCCCTTTTATCCGAAGACGGGCGCGCCGCGCCCCATCCCGATGCTTCAGCAGACCCGCATCTTTGCTTACGCCGACGCAACAATCGCCATCGCGCAGAGTAGCGGCTAAGGGAACCTGTACCCTGTTTTTCGGGTATACTTTACAAAAGCAGGCGCGCCCTCGCGCGGCGAACGGCGCATGCCGATAATCGCCTATACTAAACTGGGTATCCTTAGCGCAACTACAGGAGGCGTATGTTGAGTAAAAACGCACGCACATTTTTGACTATCGTGGGGTTTGTGCTGGTGCTGCTGCTGCTGATGCAATATCTGCGTCAACTGCAGCCGATGGGCGCACGCGAGCTAAGCTATACTGCCCTTGTGCAAGCCGTGAAGGGCAAAAACATCGCCGAAGCGACCGTGCAAGGGAACCGACTGGTGGGTACTCTGAAGAATGGCTCCGCGTTCCACGCTGCCCTGCCCCCTGAAGGCTCTGCACGCGACTCGCTCTACAAGCAGATGGCCGAAGCGGAGATCAGTCTCAAGTTCACTGAAGACAGCCGTGTGCCTGATTACCTCAGCCAGATGCTGGGGATGTTTCTGGTGGTCCTGCTGATTGGCGGGCTGTTCTGGTTTCTGTTGATGCGTTCGGCGCAGGCGGGGAACAATCAGGCGTTTTCATTCGGCAAGGCGCGCGCCCGCCGCTACAACGAGAGCATTCCGCGCGTGACCTTTGAGGATGTGGCGGGCGTGGAAGAGGCGAAACAGGAACTCGCCGAGGTGGTGGACTACCTCAAGAACACGCAGAAGTACCAGAAACTCGGCGCGAAAATCCCCAAGGGCATATTGCTGCTCGGTCCGCCAGGCTGCGGCAAGACGCTGCTCGCGCGTGCGGTAGCCGGCGAGGCGGGCGTGCCGTTTTTCCACATCAGCGGCTCCGACTTCGTGGAGATGTTCGTCGGCGTCGGCGCAGCTCGTGTACGCGACCTGTTTGAGACCGCCAAGGCGAACCGACCCGCGCTGATTTTCATCGACGAGATCGACGCCGTCGGGCGACAGCGCGGCACAGGACTCGGCGGCGGACACGATGAGCGCGAGCAGACGCTCAACCAGCTGCTGGTGGAGATGGACGGCTTCGACCCGAATCTGGGCATCATCGTGATTGCCGCCACGAATCGCGCCGATATCTTAGACCCCGCGCTGCTCCGTCCTGGGCGCTTCGACCGCCATATCGTAGTAGACCCACCCGATGTGGAAGGGCGCAAGAAGATTCTGGAGGTGCATACGAAGGGCAAGCCCCTCGCGCCTGATGTGGATCTAGAAGTGCTGGCGAAACGCACGCCGGGCTTCACGGGGGCGGATCTGGCGAACCTCGTGAACGAAGCTGCGCTCATCGCCGCGCGACGCAACAAGACGCGCACCAGCATGGAGGAGTTCGAGGAAGCCGTCGACCGCGTGATTGCAGGTCCGCAGCGGCGCAATCGCGTGGTGGATCAGCGCGAGCGCGAGGTGGTCGCCTATCACGAGGTGGGGCACGCGATTGTGGGCGAGCTGTTGCCCGAAGCGGAGCCGGTGCATAAAATCTCCATCCTGCCGCGTGGGATGGCGCTCGGCTACACGATTCAGATGCCCGAACGCGACCGCTACCTCTACACGCGCCAGTCGCTGCTCGATCGGATTACCACGATGTTAGGCGGGCGCGTGGCGGAAGAAATCGTGTTCGGCGAGGTGGGCACTGGGGCGCATGACGACCTCAAGCGCGCGACCGAAATCGCCCGCGCGATGGTCACCGAGTACGGCATGAGCGAGAAGCTCGGACCGCTCACCTTCGGCAGGCGACACGGCAACCCGTTCCTCGGTCGCGACATCATGGAAGACCGCAACTACAGCGAGCAGATCGCCTATGAAATTGACCAGGAGGTGCGCCGCATTATCGAGGAGTGCTACCAGCGGGCGAAAGAGATTCTGATGCGCAATCGCGACAAGATGGATCGCATCGTGCAGGCGTTGATGGAGCGCGAGAACCTGTCGCGCGAAGAGTTTCTTGCGCTGATGCGCGACGAGGAGGGCGACCAGCCCGCCCACACGCCTGAACCTGCGCCGACCGAGCCGCCCGTCGTCGCGTCGGAGACCCCTGTGGACGAGGGCGGCGCACCTACAAAACGCCTGCGTCCGCGCGCCGCGCCGAGTAGCTAATCTCGTCGGCGTCCCCGCCGACGAAAACAAAACCGCGCCCCAGGGGGAGGGACAGCCTGGGGCGCTTTCGGAGAGGGAGGGACAAGATGCTATGACCGCACGCCGTGTAGTGTAGCAACTTTCGTGCCATTCGATGTGCGCATGCTATAATTTTCGCTGGAGGTCGCTATGCCGTTAGAGTTCCGCAGTCGCGAGGAAGAGGGGTTCTCAATCAAGAGATTCCTGAAAACTTTCGGCGCTGGCGTCGCGGTGTTCCTGATTTTCATGGCAGTCGGCTATTATCTGATTGGACCGCGCATCGCGGTTTCAGAAGATGGGCGACTACAACTGCGCCTCGCCTCCAAACCTGCTGCGCCGTCCGCCGAGACGCTGAATGCCGAGAAACCCATGCCGAAAGTCGAGGTCTACGAGAAGCTTTCCCCTGAGGTCACGGCGGGCACGGGCGTGATTATTGGCTCGCGGGAAGTCGCGCCGTTCGATTATGAGCGGTATCAGCAGAAGCGTCGCGAGCGCAAGGCGAAACAACCTGTGGAAACGTCGCCCCCAACGGACGAGTCGCCCGCGCCAACCGACGACGAATACTTTGTGCCCGACGAGACCGCGTCCGAAACGCCTCCCAGTTCCGAGACGCCCGTCGAGCCTGCGCCTGTTGAACCGCAGCCTGCAGAACCCGCACCGCCACCGCCTCAGCAGACGGAACCGCAATTCAGCCAGCTTGGTGGTCTCTACCGTGTGCAAATCGGCGTCTACGAGAGCCGCGAGAACGCGAATCAGGTTGTCCAGAGCCTGATTGCCAGCGGTTTCGACGCCAGCATCGTGCCTTTCCAGCGCGATGGCAAAACGCTTTATCGCGTGCAGGCGCTCGTGACGCGCGACAAAGCGAAAGCCGACGCGCTCAAGAGCCAGCTGGAAAGCAAGGGCTTCCCCGCAGTGGTGGCAAAAGTGCAGTAGGCTTTACTTCTCCGCGAAGTATTCCCGCGCCAGCGCGCGCAGTTTCGTGAGCGCCTGCTTCTCCAGCTGACGGGCGCGCTCCCGCGAGAGCCGTTTCACATGCCCAGGCGGAATCTCGCTCACATCCAGCCCCAGATGACGATAGATTGCCCACCGCTCGCCCGGGGTTAGGTGCTTATCTATCAGACCGAAAATCTCCGAGATCCACACGCGCTCTACAGCAACCGATTCGGGATCCGCCTCTTCAGGACTGGCAAGCAGTCCGCCGAGCGGCGTACTCTGGTCGTCGCGCGCTTTGTGTTCGAGGGAGTAGTTCGCGCGGGCGTAGCGCGCCAGTTTCGCCACTTTACTGACAGGCATGTCCAGCTGTTTTGCGATTTCCTCGTCGGTCGGCTCCTTGCCCAGCGCGGCACGCAGCTCGTTGCGCATGCGCTCAATCTTGCGCAGCGAGTCGATGGCGTGGTTCGGCAGGCGAATCATGTTGATTTGGGCGTCGGCGGCGCGCCCCACGCTCTGGCGAATCCAGTGAACCGCGTAAGTGCTGAAGCGCAGCCCCCGCTCCACATCGAAGTTTCGAATCGCCCGGAACAGCCCGATTGCGCCTTCCTGCACGAGGTCTTCCAGCGGCAAACCAGGACGCACATAGCGGCGCGCGATACTAACGACGAGACGCATGTTCGACTCAATCAGGTGGTTTTGTGCCTCCTCATCGCCCTGCTGAGCGCGTCGAAGCAGCTCCAGCTCCTCATCAGGCTGCAACAGGGGACGGCGCAGTAAGTCGCCCAGAATTGAGTCCAGAACGGTGCCGCTCAGTCCCTGTCCCAGTTCCATCTCCAGTTCGGGAGCGTCGTTGCTCCAGCACTCCATTTCCGTTGAACCCGTATAATCCACAAACGAACGCATTCAGCAATACCCCCGCTTCTACTGCAATCGCCTTTACAGCAACTTTCGTGCCAAAAGAGTCGGGAACAGGTGGGGTATACTGTAGGTAGAGGGAATTGCCGAGTAGAGGCGCGGGTCAACATGAGTAGGCTTCGGGAGGCGCGCCCACGCTGAAGAACGGAGCCGAACGGGTTGCCCGCCGAAGTCGCGCGAGGGGCGAGCGCGCGGCTGGGCTGCAGGAGAATATCTTGCAGACTGTCGCTTTGCCTTAGCAAAGCGGAGCGCTACTCGATCAGGCAACTGCCTGCTCGACCCACGCTTGCCTCGCTCGTTGTGTTTCCCCACCTGCGTAGCACGGGCGTCCCGCCCGTGCAGGTGGACTTGAGCTGGACGCTCAAGCCACAACAGGAGCCTGCTTGAGCGTCCCGCTCAAGCTACGACAGGAGGCGTTTATGCATATCGGACTCATCGGCTACGGACGGATGGGACAGGCAGTCGAGCGCGTGGCGACGGCGCGCGGACATCACATCGTCGGCGTCATTCGTCGCGAGACGCCTATTGCGATGCGCGAGGCGGTCGCCCAGCAAGCCGACGCCCTCATCGACTTCTCACGGGCGGATGCTGTGCCCGACAATGTAGCGCTCGCGCTTGCCACGAAAAAACCGCTCATTATCGGTACAACAGGCTGGGACGCGCACCGCCTCGCTATCGAGCGACAGGTGCGCGCCGCCGACGGTAGCGTCCTGCATGCGCTGAACTTTTCGATAGCCGTGCAGGCGTTTTTGAAGCACGCGGTGAACCTCGCCACTCAGCTGCTCCAGCTGGAGGGCTGGGATGTGGCTATCGAGGAGATTCACCATCGGGGTAAAGCGGACGCGCCCAGCGGCACGGCGCGCGCCCTCGCGATGCGCCTGCACCACGCGCTCGACGCGTCCCACGAACCTGTTTACCCTGTGCCTACCGAGCGTCGCCTCGACGAAAATCAGTTCGCTATCGGCGTGTTGCGCGTCGGGAGCGAGTTCGGAACTCATCGTCTGCTGCTGGATGGTCCGTTTGACTGGATCGAAATCACCCATCGCGCCAAGAGCCGCGACGGCTTCGCCTATGGCGCGGTGCGCGCCGCCGAGTGGCTCGTTGGGCGCACAGGATTTTTTACATTTCAGGAGGTACTCAACGACATACTCACACACAGGGAGGAACAACGATGAGAACACCGCCGTTTCGAGGACTGGGCGTGGCGATGGTCACGCCGTTTACACGCGATGGGGCTGTGGATGAGCCCCGTCTGCGTGCGCTGGTGGACTGGCTGATTGAATCGGGCGTGGACGCGCTGTTGCCCGTCGGTTCGACGGGCGAAGGCGCGACGCTGACCCACGAGGAACACCGCCGCGTGATGGACATCGTGCTGGAACAGGCGAACGGGCGCGTCCCCGTCTGCCCTGGAGCGGGTAGCAATGCGACTCACGAAGCCATCGGGCTGGCGCAGCACGCCAAGCGCGCGGGCGCGACCGCCGTGCTGTCCGTGACCCCGTACTACAACAAACCCGAGCCTGAGGGCTTGCTGCGCCACTATGCCGCCATCGCTGAGCAAGCCGACATTCCGATTATCCTGTATAATGTGCCCTCGCGTACAGGGCGCAACTACTCGCCTGAGGTCATCCTGCGCATTGCGCAGGAAGTGCCTCACCTCGTCGGCGTGAAGGAGTCGAGTGGCAACATTACGCAGGCGCTGGAGATTCTGGGCAGCCGTCCGCCGGGGTTCGCGGTCTACGCAGGCGACGACATCTTCGCCGCGCCCACGATTCTGATGGGCGGCGACGGCGTCATCTCGGTCATCGGCAACGAGCTGCCCGAATGGACGGCGAAAATGGTACGCGCTGCGCTTCAGGGCGACGCTGAAACCGCGCGACAGTGGCACTATCGGCTGCAGTCGCTGATGCAGGCGAACTTCTGGGAGACGAACCCCGCGCCTGTCAAGTGCGTAATGGCGATGCTGGGGCGGATTGAGGAGAACCTGCGCCTGCCGCTCACGCCCGTCAGCGAACGCACGCGCGAACGGCTGCGCCAGCTAATTCGGGAGATGGGCGTACCAAATTAAGAAAATGGTCGGGGCGGGCAGATTCGAACTGCCGACCTCTCCCACCCGAAAGGAGCGCTCTACCATGCTGAGCTACGCCCCGACCTCGCAGGGTAATTGTACCCTATTTGCGCTCGCGGGCGTCAAGGGGTTGGTGCGTAAATGCTGCTCGCAAAAATACGACGGGAACGCATGGAGAACCAGCTGAGAGCGTGTATGTGAAGTCCCACTTGAAGTTTTCGCGATTTTTGAACTTGCGTGACAAAACTCATTCGACTAAAGTCGCACCCAGACAAACGAACCCCCACGCAAGCGGGATTTCGCTGGGAATCGCTTTCGCATAGCGCAGCAGCTCCTCCGCCGCGTTCAGAGTGACCTTTGAAACGAGTTGTTTGAATGGCATTGTAAACCTCCGTGATTAGTTTCTGGAGGCGTCCTCTCTCTCCTGCAAGGGGTATAACTGTGCTATGCCGTTTCTGAGATACCAGGCGCGGATGATGTACCAGCTGCTGTTCTGGGCAGGGCTGAGTTTCGGCGTCGCCTTGCCCATGCTGTTCTCCGCGCGGGAATGGGTACGCTCGTTCGGCGGGATGACGGCAGCGTGGGCGATTGTAAACGCGCTGATTGCGTTGTTCGCGCTGCGCGGCGTGCGCCGAAAAAAGGCGCAGAACGCCGACGAAGCAACCACACGCAAGTGGATGCGTCAGCTTGTGCGCCTGCTCTGGATTAACGCAGGGCTGGATGTGCTGTATCTCATCGTGGGCGCGGGGCTGATTCTGTGGAACCCTACCAATCGCATGCTCAACGCCTTCGGCTGGGCGATTGTCATTCAGGGAGCGTTTCTGCTCGTATTCGACGCCTGGCACGCGGTGCGCCTCCCACGACGGGTGAACTTATGATTCGGCTTCTCTCATTGCAACAGCACCACGCCCAAATCAATTGCCTGGGTTAGGCTGGTTACCGTCACCGTGCGCTCAGCGGTACGGCTCCCCTTAGTAAACACCAGCCGATACTGAGCGGGCAACAGCCAGAGCTGGAACGCCCCGTTCGCCTGCGAAAGGATTACCGATTCGTTCGGGATAGACGCGCTGGGCGGGCTGTAGATATCGATGCGTACGCCGACGGCGTCGCTGGCGAACACCTGCGCCACGCCGCGCACATTGCCGGGCTGCCCCGGCGGGTTGTCGTCGGTCTGGCGGAGCAGGAGCAGGTCGCCCACATCCATCACGCCGTCAATCACGGGCGCGTCCGCCAGAAATCGGCGGGAGATGTAGCCGTCTTTTTGTACCTCGCCTTCGGGATCCAGCACACCCTGCGGGTCATAGGCGACGCCGTTCAGTGTGAACCGCCCTGTGGTTGAGTTGCTCAGCGCACGTTGCCCCAGCAAGACGACAGTTGCATCGCCCACAGGCTGCTGCGTAAGCGCGTCCACGATACGCCCCTGCACCGAGATGGTCTGCGAACCGACATAGAGGTCGCCTAAATCCACCGTCTGCCCTGTTTGCAGCGGGGGGAGGTTGAAAGTGAAGTCGGGCAAGCCGGGCGTGCGCACGATGATCTTTGTGGCGTTCAGAGGGACGCGCAGCTGAAACGCGCCCTCCTGCGTGCTGGTCTGCACACGCAGAGAGCCGACAATAACCGTGGCGGGCGGGTTCGGCGGCTGCCCCGTGCCCACCAGCACCACGCGCCCCTGCAGGAGCGTGGACGGACCGAACGAACCGCCCCCGCCGCCGCAGGCGGAGAGCAAGCCAACCATCAACAGGAGAAGCAACCTCACCCCCCATCCCCCTCTCCGTTTACGGAGAGGGGGGCAAGGTGGGTGAGGTTGGGATACCCTAGTCAGTCGCTTCACTATCCTCATCGTCTTTCACCGTGTAATCACAATCGGGGTTGTGGCGCGGGCGACGCGCCCACCGCTGTCGACGGCTTCGATATACGCCATGTAGCTGCCCGGCGGCAGGGCGCGCTCCTGCGAATCGCGTCCGTTCCATGTCAGACTCTGCACGCCTGCGCCCGCTGCGCGACTGGGCTGTAAGATTCGCACGGTCTCGCCCCGCATGGAGCGAATCTCTGCACGCACAGTCGCCTCGCCCGTGAGCTGGAACTGGATCGTCGCCTGTCCGCCGCGCGTGGTTGCCGCCACGAGGTTCGTGATGCGCACAGGCGCGGCGACGCCTGGCTCGATGGCTACGCGCAGCGTCTGCGCCCCCGCAGGGGTAAACCGATAGAACTCACGCTGGCGCATGTCGACCCGCTCACCCGTGACGGGGTTTTCCAGAACGATTCGCCATCGACGCGGGGTGCCGGGGGGAATTCGCCATGTCAGCGTATGCTCGCGGTTCGGCTCGGCAGGCGCGACCTGCAGCGTCCACTCCTGTTTGCCCGTATTGGGCTTCACGGCTTGAGTCAGCAATCGTCCGCCGTCGCCCTGTACGCCGAACGCGCTCATGCCGGGCAATGCGGGGGGCGCGTCGTGGTTATAGGCGTAGCTGCGCGTGCGCACAGCGTTGTCCAGCCCCAGCGTCGCGACGCCGCCGCCCACAGGCGACTGCAAAATCAGCTCCATCGCCCATGCAGGCTCGCTCTGCGCCACGCGGGAACGCCCTGCACCTCCCACAGGCGGCGACACGAGCAGCGTCACGCCTTCGGGACGCAACACTCGAATCCAGTAGGCGCGCCCCGGCTCCAGCTGCGTCGCCTGCACATAGGTTCCGAACGCGCCCAGCGTCCACACGCGACTGCCCACCAGCGGCGGCTCGCCCCCGACCGACTCCGTCGCCGTCTCCCACGACACGGGCGAGCTGAACTGATGCACCAACTGCAGGCTGCCGACGGGCACCGGCTGATTAAAGGGAACGCCCACGAGGTTCCAGCCCGGCTGCAGCGCAATCGCGAAGGGGCGATCCGTCGGCGCGGGTTCGCCCTGAATCGTGACATTAATCGGATTGCTCAGCTGCAGGAAGTAGCCGACGCCAGGCGCGGGGGGCGGCGTCGCGGGGTAGTAAGCGTAGTTGAACTGCTCCTGTCGCCACTGAGCAAGGCGCAGCTGGTCGGCGGGGATGTTCAGCAGCTTCGCCATGTCGGGTTCATAGGGGCGCAAGGGCAGGCTGATCATATGCAGTCCCGCCGCGCGATTCAGGTTGAAGCTGCCCGCCGCGGGGTTCAGATACGCCTGCACATAGTGGAAACCGACGCCCGTGTTCGTGCGCCAGACGCCCACCTCCGCCCCCTGCGCGTTGAAGAACCGCAGCGTTGCGACGCGCTCGCGCGAAAGCGTCGCTGCGTTCAGCGCAAACCCGAACGCCCCCTTGTCCACCGTCGTGGAGCGCGTCTCCGTGCCAATCTGAATCTCCACTGTGCCGTTTTCCAGCCCGAACACCACGCCGAAAAAGTTATTGCGGAAGTTCGTGCCCTGTACCTTGCTGCTGGGGTAGTGGATGCGCGCGCCTTCCGTGCCGACGCTGAAATCCACCGCGAGCCGCTGGTTCGCCGTCTCCGAGCCGACGAAGCTGGGCACGACCGCCCCTGTGCCGACGCGGATGTCCACTCGCTCATACTGCGGCGAGAGCGTGAGACGATTGAAATTGTAATCCCAGTAGATGGGGTAGCAGGTTCCGTTCAGCAATGCCTCGTCCCAGCCCGCGCCGACGCGTGTGGTTTGAAAATAGGTCAGGAACACGGTGAACACCGCCTGCTCGTCGGGTTGCAGACCTGAGGCGTAGGGAAACACCTGCGCGTGCAGTTTGCGCCCATAGGTCACGCTGGTGTCCAGAATATATTGCCGACGCGCCCACTGGTCGAACGGGACGCCTTCCACCATCGGGTTTGGGTTGCCTGAAATGGCGGCGAGGGTCTGCTTCGCGAGGTTCATTAGCGCCGCCGAGTTCCCCCGCAAGTTGGGAGTGTAATTCTGATAGTATCGCTGATTGAACTCGCGGAAGAAGGTGGGGTACTCGGTCGCCACTTTGAGCCACATGGAGCCAGCCATCTGATAGCGCACGAGCCACAAGCCGCCCGTGGTGCCCCCTGTAATCGGCGGCTGACGCAACGACGGGGCGATGAAGCTCGGACTGCTCAGCGTCGGCTGGTTCCACGCATCGTAGTAGGGGCGCGCGTCGTAGGTGTTGTCCAGTGTCTGGTCGATGAAGTCGGGATTCTGCCCGGCGAGGCTGCGGAACGCGGGGCTTCGGGCGATGCGCGTCGTCACGGCGCGGGCGAATCCCTCTTCCCAGACATCGTAAAACGGCGCGGCATCGGCATGGAACGCGCGTACAATCAGGTTCAGCAGGTTCACTGACGCCGCCTCGCGTGCATTGTAAATCGGGAACAGGAACCGGTTGTTGCTCACATCGTAGATCCCGCCCACCACGGCGTCACGGTCGCCGATTTCGTCGTCGTAGTTCACCACCTGAATCGTGAGCGTGCGCGCGGGCTTGCCGTATTCGGCTTCCACCAGCGCGGGAGCGGCGTTCAGAATGGTCTGGAGCAGCGCCTTGTACGCCGTGGGGAACGGGTCGTCGCCGTCCACAATCTGAAAAGTGAGCGTCCCGTTGCCCAGCCCGTCCGAGCGGCTTCGGGAAGGCAGAATCAGCTCGCCGTTGCGCCGCAGCACGACCGTGTGCAGGATGGGCAGGCGGTAGTCTTCGGGGAGTAAGCCGAGCTGTTTGTAGAGACGGATCTGCGCCCGCGCACCCTGAACCTGCGCGCGGGTCGCCCGCTCCACATGCGCCCGAATCAGGCGGTCAATCGCTTCAGGCGAACGCCCCACACGGTCGATATCGATTACCATCACATTTTGCGGACCGTTGCTAACCGTTTCGAAGGGGCGGTTCACGATGTTTCGATAGACCTGCGCCTGCAGCGGCGCGCCGAGCATAACTGCCAGCGCTACGACAATCCATTTCATCCCTGCGTTCATCGTTCTCTCTCTTAGACGCGCGAGTACGGCGTAGGTTTTAGGGCGACTACTTCAAAGTCCCATAAAGATACCTCAAGGGCGGGTAACGGCGAAAATGCCCGTGTTGTCCCCAGCTCGCCCACCGAGCTGTTTTTCAACTTAGGCAACAACCTCTATCAGGCGCAGGCGATTTTTATTCACCCGCGCTGGAACGGTAACCTCGCCAATGGCGGCGACATCGCTTTGGTGCGCCTTTCGCAGATCGTTAGTGGGGTCGCCCCTGCTCTACTCTACAACCGCAACGACCTTGTGGAGCGAGTGGGCTACTCGGCAGGGTTCGGACGCAACGGCGATGGAATTACGGGATACACTGCTGAAGACGATACACGCCGCGCGATGACCAACATTATCGATGTGCTGGGCGAGAATATTCCCAGCTTTCCTACCGATGTGTTCCTGAGCGACTTTGACCATCCAGACGGCACGACCAACACGCTGGCGTTTGCTGGTTCGGACGCGAACCCGCTCGATTTGGAGGGCATGGGCGCGCCAGGCGACAGCGGCGGTCCCGTGTTCGTGGAGGTTGACGGCGTGTGGTATGTGGCGGGCGTGCATTCGTTCCTGCTGGATGCGGCGGCGTTTGGCGCGCCGTGGGGCAACGGGCAGCCCGACGCCCGCTACGGCGATATGCTCGGCTCGGTGCGAGTGGATTACTATACGAACTGGATTAACGCCACTGTGCCTGAGCCTACGAGCATGACCGCGCTGGCGATTGGGGTGGTGGGGTTGCTCGCGCGGCGGCGTAGGAAGTAAACGGTTATATCGATTGAGGTTTCAAGTGTCACAAAACCTTCGTGGGGGGCGCCTGCTGTTTTTGCCCTCACCCCCAACCCCTCTCCTACGGCGTGGGAGAGGGGAATCAAGTGCAAGCACGGCACAGGTCGTTCCCCCTCTCCCGCGCGGCGGGAGAGGGAGTTGGGGGTGAGGGGAAACAAGCGCATCCCTCTTTCGCTCCGTCCATTCTTGTCTCGCTGGAAACCCTGATTGGCAAGTGCTACCCGCGAAAAATGCTTCCGAAACGCGGCAGGCGACGCCAAGATTCCTCGCTGCGCTCGGAATGACAAATATTTGTCATTCCGAGCCGCAGGCGAGGAAGCTCTTTTTACCGCTTCGGTCGGAACTGCGGTTTCGGGATATCCTCTTCCGCAGGTTCGGGTTTTTCGGGTCGGGCGGGTCGGTCGGGTCGGCGGTCGCCGCGCGGAGGTGCGGGTCGGCGGTCGCCGCCGCGTGGTGCGCTGCTGCTCACAGGCGTCGCCACCGCGCTCACTGCACCGAACTCAGCGGGCTGCTCCAAGCCGCGCGTGGTGAGGTTGATGCGCCCCATATGGTCGATCTCCTTCACGCGCACGCGCAGGGTGTCGCCCACCTTCACCACCTCTTCAGGGCGACTCACGCGCTTGTCGGTCAGGTCGCGCAGGTCAACCAGCCCCTCCTTACCGGGCAACACCTCCACGAACGCGCCGCGCGACATGAGTCGAGTGACGCGCCCCGTGTAGACCTCGCCGACGGCGACCTCTTTGGTGAGCGCCTCGATTATCTGGCGAGCGCGCTCGCCCGACTCGCCGTCCGGCGCAGCGATATAGATTTTGCCCGTCTGCTCGATTTGAATCTGCGCGCCCGTCTCGGCGGTGATTTTCTTGACCGTCTTGCCGCCCGGTCCAATCACTTCGCCAATCTTGTCGGGGTTGATTTCCATCACGAAGATGCGCGGCGCGCGCGGCGAGACCTCCGGACGCGGCGCAGGAATCACTTCCAGCATCTTCTGCAGAATAAAGAGGCGCGATTCGCGAGCGCGTTGCAGGGTCTCGGCAATAATATGGTGGGGCAAGCCCGGAATCTTCAGGTCGAGCTGGATGGCGGTGATGCCATTCGCCGTGCCCGCGACCTTGAAGTCCATGTCGCCCGTCGCGTCTTCCATGCCCTGAATGTCAGTCAGCAGAGCGTAGCGGTCGTCGCTTTCGTAGACTAGTCCAGTGGCGATTCCAGCGACGGGGGCTTTGATAGGCACGCCGGCGTCCATCAGCGCGAGCGTGCTGCCACAGGTGCTTGCCATCGAAGTGGAGCCGTTCGACTCCAGCACTTCGGAGTACAGTAGGATGGCGTAGGGGAACTCCTCTTCGGGTGGAATCATGCGTTCGAGAGCGCGTTCGGCGAGCATCCCGTGTCCGACCTCGCGCCTGCCCGCGCCGCGCAGGGGGCGCACCTCGCCCACGCTGAACGGCGGGAAGTTGTAGAAGTGCATATAGCGTTTGGTCTCTTCCTCGCTGAGGGCGTCCAGAATCTGCGCCTCTTGCAACGCGCCAAGCGTGCAGGTGGTCAGCACCTGCGTCTGACCGCGCTGGAACAGCCCACTGCCATGCGTGCGCGGCAGCAGCCCGACGGCGCAGGAAATTTCGCGAATCTCATTCGGAGCGCGCCCATCGGGACGCTTGCCCTCCTCCAGAATCAACTTGCGCACGGTCTCCTTGATGACCTCGTCGACTGCCATGCTGAGTTCGAGTTCACGCCCTTCGTAGGGCGGCGGCGATTCGGGGTCGGGCGGGGTGTTCATCCGCACGACGATTTCGTCCTTGAGCTGGCTCAGCCCCGCCTCGCGTGCAAGTTTGTCGGGGTTCTGAATCGCCTCTTTGAGCGACTCGCCCGCGAATGCCTTCACCGTCTCTTTAATCTCCGTCGGAACCAGATAGAGGGGCACTTCGGCTTTCGGCTTGCCCGTTTTTTCGCGCAGCTCCTCGATGAGCGCAATCACCTTCTGGTTCTCCAGGTGCGCCAGCTCGATGGCTTGCAGCATCACCTCCTCAGGCAGCTCGTTCGCGTCCGCCTCAATCATCATCACATGGTCAGGGCGACTGGAGACGACGAGTTCCAAATCCGAGAGTTCACTCATTTCACTGTTAGGGTTCAAAATGAACTCGCCATTCACATAGCCGACGCGCACTGCACCAAGAGGTCCATTCCACGGGATGTCAGAAATCGTGAGCGCGGCGGACGCGCCGATGATGCCCAGCACGGCGGGGGGATGGTCAAAATCGACCGAGATGGGCATCACAATCACCTGCACCTCGTTGCGCATGCCCTTCGGGAACAGCGGGCGGATTGAGCGGTCGACCAGACGCCCCTGCACGATGGACTCGTCGGAGGGGCGACCACCGCGTTTCACGAAGCCGCCCGGAATCTTGCCGACGGCGTATTTACGCTCTTCGTAGTCGACAATCAGCGGGAAAAAGTCGATATCGGCGCGCGCCTTCTGGCTCATCGTAGCGGTCACTAAGACCACACTATCGCCGTAGCGCACAACAACCGCTGCATTCGCTTGATTCGCTAAAACGCCTGTCTCCAGCGACAGAATATCTCCGCCGATTTCGGCGGATACAACAATAGGTTCTCGCATTGAATTCTGCCTCCTCCTTACCGCTGCGAGCGGATGCCCAGTCGCTGCACCAGTTCGCGGTAGCGCTGGATGTCCTGATTCGCCAGATAGTTCAGCAGCTGGCGTCGCTGTCCGACCAGTTTCACCAGCCCGTAGCGGGAGTGATAGTCTTTACGGTGCGTCTTCAGATGCTCCGTCAAATAGTTGATGCGCGCAGTGAGCAGCGCAATTTGCACTTCAGGCGAGCCGGTGTCGCCCTCATGACGCTTATACTCATTGATGATCGCCTGTTTCTGTTCGGGCGTCAGCATAGCGTGTTTCCTCCGTACCTCCTCTGATGATAGACGCTCTGGAGCGACGCCGCTTCACGAAACCGCCTGTGGCGGCTTGGTGAAACAGCCTTCGCTCCTACGAGCGTGTATCGAAAGTATACCCAATAGGAGCAAGCGCTGAGAGTGCGGTTGGGAGCGACGCTGATGCTTAAGCAGCACACAGCGCGTTTGTATCGGTTTGCTTGGCTGGTTCCTCGAGAAGGGCGATGTTATGGGGGTGCGACGGTTGGAACAAAAGAAATGATTCGCGACAATACCCACTGGGGGTTCCTCGAGAAGGGCGATGTTATGGGGGTGGG
>CALKLF010000030.1 GCA_937992175.1 uncultured Fimbriimonadales bacterium
TGCCTGACGCTTGGACAAAAATGTCCAAGCCACTTGTAGCGTCGGCGTCCTGCCGACGGATGTGGCGACGACAGGAATGCCGTCGCACCAGACAAGGCGTTTTCGCAATTGAGAGACTTACAACCCTTGCTGGGGCGGGACGCCCAAGCCACGCGAGGAGCTTGGACATTCCTGTCCAAGCCACATAAAAACCATGCGAATCAGCACCTATTGGCAGTTTCGGCGGATGGAAAGCGCAACGGAGCAGAGCGTGCATCAGATGACGCTCTGGCAGAAGCGCGTCGCTACGGGCAAGCGCGTGGAGCAGCCGTCGGACGACCCTGTCGGCTCGGTACACGCGCTCGCGCTGCGCGACCAGATAGGGCAAATCGACCAATACACCCGCAACATTCGCGAAGCGCGGCTGTTCCTGCAGGCGACCGAGCAGGCGTTCGCCGACATCGGCGAGCTGCTCCATCGCACCCGTCAGGTCGTCACGCAAGGCGCGAACGACACCAACGACGCCGCCGCGCGCGAAGCCCTCGCCCAAGAAATCCGCGAAATCCAGCGACGCCTACTCCAAATCGGCAACCAACGCCCCGACGGCGAGCGGTATCTCTTTAGCGGACAGACCGTGCATACCGCCCCGATCGATGTCGTCGGCGGCGTCGCCAGCTATGTGGGCGACGGCAACCCCATGCTGGTCAACATCGCCCCAGACCGCGCCATCGCAATGAACTTCTCAGGCGCGCGCATCGCGGACTTATATAATAAACTGACAGAGATCGAGAACAACCTGATTAGCGGCGCGGCGGCACAGCTATCGATGGTAGACCTGCAGGATATTGAACAGTTCCAAAACGAGTTCAATCGGTATCGGGGTGAGGTAGGCGTGCGCCTGCGCGAGCTGACGAACTATGAGCAGCTGCACCTAAACCGCCGCGACCAACTCACAGGCAACCTCGCCGATATTGAGGAAATTGATCTCGCCGAAGCCGTCAGCCGACTCAAACAATCGGAACTCAGCTATCAGGCGTCTTTACAAGTTTTCACGCGAATCCAGAGTGCGAACCTGTTCGATTTTCTGCGTGGAGGTTAGGGCATGGAACTTGAAACCACACGATTCGGTACAATTACGATACAAGCGGACGATATCATCACCTTTGAAGACGGACTGGTGGGTCTTGGGCAGTATCGTCGTTTCGTCCTGATACGCCATGATAGCGAAGGTCCGTTCTGGTGGTTGCAGTCGGTAGACGAACCGAGTTTCGCGCTGCTGCTGATTGACCCGTGGTATTTTCGTCCTGATTACGAGGTGGTGCTATCGGATGCGGAGGTCGAACAGCTGCGTCTGAGCGAGTCGACGCCGAAGGCGGTGCTGACGACGGTCACCATCCCGTCGGGCAAGCCGCACGCGATGACTTCGAACCTCCTCGCACCGCTGGTGATTAATACAGAGTTGCGCATAGGACGGCAGGTGATTTTAGATGACGAGCGCTATCACACGCGCCATCCAATATTGCAAGAGATGTGGCGCACAACGCAGGCGGCGGAAGCCGCGGGCTAACCGTTCACGCCAGGGAGGGCTGTTTGTATGTTAGTTCTTACGCGCAAGGTTAATCAGAGCATCATGATTGGGGACAATATTGAGGTCGTCGTGCTGGAGGTGCGCGGCGAGCAGGTGCGCCTGGGCATCAAAGCGCCGCGTGATGTGACGGTGCATCGGCGCGAGATTTACGAAGCCATCCAGAAAGAGAACCTCTTGGCGGCGCAGGCGCAGCCCGAGGATGTGCCCGCGCCGAAAAAACAGGTGAAAAGCGCGTCATAAGTCCCTTTTGGTATGGAATATTCCCCCATGCCATGAAACCGGTGGTGAAGGCGCTGGCAGTGGGGTTAATTGCCGCAGGGGTGGGAGTGGCTGTAGGCAGGATGCTCGCCCCACAACCGAAGCCGATTCCCACGGAACCGCTCGGCAAGCTGCAATACGGCAACGAACTGTTCGCCAAAGGCAAGCTGCTCCCCCCGCCTGTTGACGAAATGACACGCTACACGCTGGAAACCGAGGGACAAAAGCCGTTCGCGATTGTGGTCTCCTGCTCCGACTCGCGCGTGCCGCCCGAACTGATTTTCAATCAGGGGTTGGGACAGCTCTTCGTAGTGCGCGTGGTGGGCAACATCATCAACGAGGAAAACCTCGCCTCCATCGAGTACGCGGTGGAACACCTCAAAGCCCCTCTGATTGTCGTGCTGGGGCATACGCAATGCGGCGCGGTCAAAGCAGCGGTTTCGGGCAAGCACCTGGAGGGGCACTTGCCTCACCTGATTGAGCATATCGCGCCTGCCGTGCGCTATGTGCGCTCTACTCACCCTCACCTGAAAGACGAGGCTTTAGTCGAGCGCGTGATTCAGGAGAATGTGCGCTATGTAATTCAAAACATTTATCAACGCAGCGCAATCGTTCGCAAACACTACGAGCTGGGCAAGCTGGAGTTCGCGGGGGGCGTGTATCACTTACGCGAGGGCAAGGTCGAGTGGCTGAAGTTGCCTGAGATGCTGAGTGGAAATCCTGCAGGTGGCAAACCAAAGGGGGAAGCCCGCAACGCTCACCACTAAATCAGTAGCTATGGCTTAAGCGACGGTGGAAGCATACCTGCGCTTTTTTGCCCCACCGCCCTTCCCGCAAGGCAGGAGGGGAGGTGAGGACAAACGCAATCGAAGCGGTTTCTCGCTATGCATCCGCTGTATTTCGCATTGGAAACATATGTCAGTGTTTCACAAACTCTGGCTTCTCATCTTTGAGCGACTTGATGTAGGCGATCAGCTGCTTAATTTGCTCCTCCTTCAAGTAGCTATACGGCGGCATCGAAGGCGGGTAGCCCGCCACGAGCTGCTTATTCGGATTCACGATCGACTCACGCAGGTACTCCTCGTCCGCTGTCACGGTAGAGCCGTCCTTGAGTTTCACCTGAGAGCCGTACAGCCCACGCAAATCGGGATAGTCCTTGCCGACTGTCGGACTCATATGGCAGGCGTTGCAGCCTGTTTGCATAAACACCAACTTGCCTTTCGCCGCTTCGGGGTCAACGGCTTTCGCAGGGGTCGCCGTGCTGGTAGGCTTAGTCTCTGCCGTCCCGTTGGGAGAGGGCGCGCTCTGATTGGCACAGCCCACAAAAAGCGCCGCAATCGTCATCAGTGAAACGCCGTAGCCCATCCATCGTAGCCATCGCATCGTCATAGTGCGCCTCCTTGTCGACTCATTAGACCATATTGGTTAACTGACCAATTTATACCCGATTGGACGCCGTTTTGTCAAGGGGTATAATCCCTCACGCATGGCGGCGAAGGTCTATCTCAGTCTCGGTTCGAATCTGGGCGACCGTCTGGCGAATCTGCAGGACGGCGTGCGCCGTCTGCGGGCGCATGGGGTGTTCCCGTTTCAGGTTTCGCGGGTGTACGAGACGGTTCCCGTTGGCGAGACCCCCGACCCGCGCCTGTACCTGAATCTGGGCGTGTGGGCGGAGACGGAACTCGCACCGCATGCTTTACTGGACGCCGTGAAAGCCGTTGAAGCGGAGCTGGGACGCACTTTCACGGAAGGACGCTGGATGCCCCGCCCGCTGGATATCGATATTATCCTGTACGACAACCTGACGCTGGCGACGCCGACGCTGACAATCCCCCATCCGCGCATGCGCGAGCGGGCGTTCGTGCTGATTCCCTTCTCGGAGATGGCGCCCGACTATGTTTTGCCCGATGGGACACCGTTGCAGGAGTTGCTGCACGACCCGCGTATTCAAAGTCAGGAGGTGCGGGTGTACGATGCCGATTTATCGTTATCAAGCCGTTGATTCGGGGGGGCGTGTCGTCGCAGGGGAACTGAGCGCGGCGGATGTGCAGCAGGCGCAGCAGATTCTGTGGCGGCAGGGGTTGCGGGTGGTGATGTTGGCGGCGACGCCATCCGTCGTGTCGGCGTCGCCGCCGACGACGCTTGGGCGGGACGCCCAAGCCACGAGCTGGGAGCGTTCCCGCGTTTCGCCTCACGCGATGGCGGTGTGGCTGCTGCAGCTGCGCGCGATACTCAAGGCGGGGATGACGCCCGCGAACGCCTTCCAGAGCCTGAGCCAGCGCACGCCCCATAAAGGACTCCAGCGCGCCAGCCTCGAAATCGCTCACGATGCTGCGCAGGGCGTCGCCCTCTCCGACTCGATGCGCAAGTTCCCCGAGCTGTTCCCTGCTTTCGTGGTGGGCGCGTTCCGCGCGGGGGAGCAAGGAGGCTACCTCCCCGACATGCTGGACAGGCTCATCGACTACTACGAACAACATCGCACAGTGCGCCGCTGGTCACTGCTCTTGCAGGGCTGTTTGTGGCAGGCGGCGCTACTCCTGCCGCTGATTGCGCCGTTAGGGATTGGCTTTACCTGGGGCTTGCGCGATTTTATGGGCGGCGATTCGATGAACGCGCTGCAGGCGATTCTGGGCGGGTTCGGCAAGGCGTTCCTGCGCTACGGCTTGCCCGCGCTGCTGCTGATGGTGGCGCTGATACTGCTGGGCTATCTGGTTTCGGGCAGCGAACGGCTCGCGGCGCGCCTACGCTTGAGTGGGCTGGGCTTTTTCGTTTACGCCGACTGGATCCGCGCCCAGTCGCTGGAGCAGTATCTGTTTCATTTGGGGCGTCTGACGCAGGCGGGTATTTACCCTGCAACCGCGCACAACCTGGCGGCGAGCGCCATCCCGAACCGCGCACTGGCGGAGGCATTGCTGAAAGTTGACCTCGGACGCGCGGAGGGTGCAGCCCACATCGACGCCGCGCTGGAACGCTCAGGGCTGTTCCCGATTGAAGAGATTATGATGGCGCGCACGGGCGTGCAGACAGGCGAGCTGCCCCACATCCTGCAAATGCTGGCGGCATGGTATCGCGAACGCGCCGAAAGCAACCTGCGTCAGCTCCCCCGCGTCTTTATGCGCCTGATGTTCTTGATTAGCCTGCTCGCCTTTGGCATCGCGATAATCAGCTTCGTGTGGGGCTACTATGGCAACATCTTTCGAACCGTGGACGAGTTCATGGGCGTGGGCGAGTGAATCTGTGGTATACTGGGAGCATGCGAGTAACGGCGAAAGGGCTTCTGGGCTTGCTGATTTTGACGACACTGGGTTTTGCTTCGGCGCAGCAAAGGGTGGATTTTCGATTCCACGACTCGGTTTCAGGACGCGCGCTTCCTGTGGAACTGACGCTCATTGACCAGGCAACGGGGCAGACCTATGGTTTTCGCGCGATGCTCGACGGGCGTTTGCAGGCGTTCCTGCCCGAGGGCGAGTACCTGCTCCATGCGCTCCACGAGGGATATCAGGCGGTCGCCGTCACGCTGGTCGTCCATGACGCTACGCCTCCGCATCGGTTTTATCTGGATCCCCTTTCGCCGCCTGTAGAGACCGACTGGCGATACCTGTGGGCGCAGCGCAAGCCGAACCAGATGATTGTGGTGGGCTTCATCACAGACGAGCAGACGGGGCAGCCGCTGGAGGGCGTGCGCGTGCGCGCGCTGAACCACGCAGGTGAAGCGTATACCGACGGGCGCGGACTGTTCTATCTGCAGTTCCCCATCTACGACTTACAGGGCAAGGCGCAGCCCTACGCCACACTTGCGCTGGAGAAAGCGGGCTATCGGACGCTGCTGCTGGAGCAGGTACAGCTCTGGAGCGAAGGCGACTGGATTTACAGGCTCACGATGCAGGCAGGAGCCAGCGTCGACGCGCGCGACATGCGTTCGCCTCGCCATCGTGAGAGCGAGCCGACTCAGCCGTGTGAGGAGTGTGGAAAACAGCCCTCACCTCCTGACCCCCTCTCCCACGGCGTGGGAGAGGGGGAGCCAAACGCCCCCTCTCCCACGCCGTGGGAGAGGGGGTCGGGGGGTGAGGGCAATAGCGACTTCTTCCCCGCCGCGCCCGCGCCGATTGTGCTGCCCAAATATATCAAAGTTGGGCGCAACTGCACCTCGCGCACCAACTGCCCCGGCGGCGTGGAGGTCTACACGCTCGATACCTACTGCAAGGGCGTGATTACCAGCGAATGGTACGCCTGCTGGGGGAATGTACGCTACGGCAGTGAAAGCCCGCCCGCGGGGATGGAGTCGGTCAAGGCGGGCGCGGTCGCCGTGCGCAGCTATGCCGTCTCGTTCGTGTACAGCCCCATCAATAGCAGCTACGACATCTGCGACTCTACGGCGTGTCAGGTGTTCACAGGCAACCAGTCTTCCAACGGCAACGCGGCGGTGGACGCCACCCCGCGCTATGTGCTGCTTACAAGCTCAGGCAACATTGCCCGTGCAGAATACTCGGCGGAGAACAACAACGCGGGCTGCGGCGACGGCTTTTCGGGCACGGGCGGCAGCTGGCCCTGCATTGCCGACCCTGTCTGCACGGGATTCGCTTTCAACGGACACGGGCGGGGGCTATGTCAGTGGGGCTCCGCACGCTGGGCGACGGGCAGGCGACTTTCCAGCAGTCAGGCGTGTACCAGCAGCGCACCTCTCCACGGCTACGGAACCAAGAACTGGCAACAGATTCTGAGCCATTACTACGCGCCAGGGGGCTATCAGCTTGTGCAGGGCGGCGTTGCGACGATTCAGAGCCTTACTGTCAGTCCGAACCCTGTGCGCACAGGCGCTCAGGCGACGCTGGGCTTCACGATTAGCGCAAGCCACGATTTTCCGGTGATGCTGGGTGCGTCGATACGGCTTGGCACAGGCAACTGGATTTCCGATGCGCCGCGCGACCTCAAAGTGAGCCTCGTCGAGGGCACGAACAACCGCTCGCGCTTCTTCCTCGTGCCCAGCGACGCCGTTGCAGGAACCTACGATGTGCTGACCGCGCTTTGGTTCGACCGCAACAACAGCAACACGATTAACACAGGCGACTTCATGGTGGACGACCGCCTGTTCGCGGGGGCGATGCAGGTGCGCCGTGCGACCTCGATTAGCGTTCCGCTCGCCAGTGGGCGGCGCGGGCAGACGATTACCTTACAGGCGACGCTGCGCCAGACACTGGACAACGCTCCCCTCAGCGGGCGCACGCTCACTTTCAAGGTGAACGACGCCGTCGTGGGCACAGCCGTCACCAACAGCGCAGGCGCGGCGACAATAAACTACACGATTCCGCTCAGCATGCCTACCGGACATCAGACCCTCCGCGTGGAGTTTGGCGGCGACGGTACTTACGCCGCCTCGTTTTCCACCAACACGCTCACCGTTGCGCCTGTTCGGGTACAGGGGCAGATTGCGTTGCAAGGCTTATCGAACCCGCAGGGTACGCCCGTGCGCTTCGTGTTGCAGGCGGGCAGTCAGCAACAGACCATCGACCTGAACCTGGGCGCGAACGGCGGTTATGCGTTCGACACTGCGCTCACCGGCGCGGCGACTGTGCGCGTCAGCACGCCCAACGGCGTCTGGCTCTGCAGCCAGCGCGACGCGATGCTCAGCAACCTCGTGACACTCGACTTCCCGTTGACGGCGGGCGACCTGAATCAGGATGGGGTCATCGACGACGCTGATTTGCTGATGGTGCTGTTCGCGTTCGGCTCCAGCGACCCGCAAGCCGATGTGAACCGCGATGGCGTCGTGGACGATGCGGATCTGCTAATGATACTGTTCGCGTTCGGGCAGGGTTGCTGAACAGGAGATTCGGCGTCCCGCCGACGATTATAAGTCCTTCCCACGAAAAATGCTGCGGAAATGCAGGAGGGAAACGGCTGAGATTCCTCGCTTCGCTCGGAATGACAACCGTTGTCATTCCGGCGAAGCGAGATTCCTGTCTACGAGGTTGTTATCCCCGTCGCTCGCCCCGAAGATTTGCTAATAATGAAGTCAATCGTTCAACGCTCGATAGACCTCGTCGATATCCACTCAGATTGACCTGCAGCATGTGCGCTACTGGGTGGAGCAATTCGCAGAGGCGTTAGAGGAGCCTGATTTGTGGGCGAAAGTAGAGCCATTGCTGTAGAAGGAATAATACCAATTGGGGTTTCAAATGTCGCATAGCTGCCCTCACCCCCTGACCTCCTCCCCCGCGACGCGGGAGATGAGGGATACGCGCAGCGTGGGAAATCGCAGGCGCGTCCCCCCCTCAAGTTGAGGCAACGCAATGTACCCTTATCAGGGGGGACAGGGGGATGAGGTTCAGGAAATCGGAAGAGGGCGCAGGGCGTTTGAACTCAGGTGTTGACCCTTGTCAGGGTATAATCCCCACTGCCATGCATAAAGGGTACTATCGCTTTCCGACGATTTGCGGCGACACGGTCGCGTTTGTGTGCGAGGACGACCTGTGGACGGTTTCAGTGGAAGGAGGGATTGCGCGGCGGCTGACCACGAGCCTGAGCGCGGTGATAACCCCCCGCTACTCGCCTGACGGGCAGTGGATTGCGTTCGTGGCGCGGGATGAGGGACATCCTGAAGTGTATGTGATGACCGCCGACGGGGGCGAGCCACGCCGCCTGACCTATCAGGGCGCGGCGCGTGTGGAAGTTGTCGGCTGGACGCCCGACGGCAGCGCAGTCATCTACAACAGCACAGCAGGACGCCCCCCACGCGAGGTCGTACTGTGGCGCGTCGCCTTAGAAGGCGGATTACCTGTGCAGTACCCTTACGGCTTGGCGAACCATATCAGCTTCGGAGCCGACGGCGCGGTGATTTTAGGCAGGCACACAGGCGATCCCGCCCGCTGGAAACGCTATCGCGGCGGCACCGCAGGCGTGTTCTGGATTGATCGCGAGGGCAACGGCGAGTTCACACGCTTCAAACCCACCAACGGCGACCTGACCGCTCCGATGTGGATTGGCGAGCGCGTCTACTTTGTGTCTGATCACGAGGGGATTGCGAACATCTACTCCTGCCTGCCCGACGGAAGCGATCTGCAACGCCACACCCACCACGAGGAGTATTATGTGCGCTACCCCAGCACCGACGGCAGGCGGATTGTGTATCATGCGGGCGCAGACCTCTATGTGCTGGACATCGCGACGGGCGAGAGCCGCCTCATCCCTGTCGAGTTGCGCAGCCCGCGCATGCAGGCGCAACGCAAGTTCGTGGACACGGCAAAATACCTGCAGGAGTACACCCTGCATCCCGAAGGGCACTCGCTGCTGCTGACCGTGCGCGGCAAGCCGTTCGTGATGGGCAACTGGGAAGGCGCGGTGATCCAGCACGGCGAGCCGCAGGGCGTGCGCTACCGCCTGAGTCGGTTCCTGAATGACGGCAAACGGCTGATAACCGTCTCCGACGAGAGCGGCGAACCCCGACTTGAGCTGCACACCCCCGACGGCATTACCCGCTACGAGGAGCTCGATATCGGGCATCCCTATCGGCTGGAGGTGTGTCCCACCGCCGACTGCATCGCGCTGAGCAATCATCGGTTCGAGCTGCACATTTTTGACATCGAGAAGCGGGAGCTGAAACTGGTGGAGCGCAGCGAGTATGCGATGATCGAGGGCTTCGCGTGGTCGCCCTGTGGACGCTGGCTGGCGTACAGCTTCGCCCCGAACGAGCGCACGCACATCATCAAGATTTACGATTCGGAAACGGGCGCGATTCACCCCGTCACGCAGCCTGAGTTCCGTGATGTGCAGCCCGCGTGGGATGCTGACGGCGAGATGCTCTACTTTATCTCGCTGCGCGACTACGACCCTGTGCCCGACAGCCTGCAGTTCGAGATGGCGTTTCCGATGGGCATGCGCGTGATGGCGGTGGTGCTGCGCAAGGATATTCCCAATCCGCTGTTGCCGCAGCCCCGACCGTTTGAGGAGAAGACGGTATAGGCGCGCCTCTGGAACGAGGTATACTGACGCTGTTGCGTGATGGTTTCCTTCGATTTCACGGGCAAGATAGTGCTGATAACAGGGGCGACGGGCGCGCTGGGGCGCACGGTCGCCCGTCAGTTCCATCAGGCGGGGGCGACGCTTGCTCTGTGCGCTCGCGACACGGCGTTGCTGAGCCAGCTGTTCGCTGATCTCGCGCTGGATCCGCAACATCTGCTCATCGACGGGATTGACCTGCGCCAGCCTGATGACTGCGACCGCCTCGCCCGTGCAGTCGAGGGTCGCTTCGGTCGGCTCGACGCGCTGGTGAACACGGTCGGCGGCTTCACGGCGGGGCCGCCCGTGCATGAAACGCCCCTCGAAGACTGGGTGTCGATGCTCGATATGAACCTGCGCACGGCGTTTTTGGTCTCGCGAGCGATAGCCCCAATCCTGATTCGTTCGGGCGGCGGCGCGATTGTGCATGTATCGGGTCGGGCGGGCTTGGCAGGTTTCGGCGGCGGCGCGGGCTACTGCGCGGCGAAAGCGGGCGTGATTCGGCTCACCGAGTCGCTCTCAGCGGAACTCAAGGAGTACGGGATCAATGTGAACTGCCTGCTGCCGGGCACAATCGACACGCCATCTAATCGCGCGGCGCGCCCCGACGCTGACTTCAGCCGCTGGGTGGCGCCGGATGCGTTGGGTGAGGTGATGATGTTCCTATGCTCGCCTGCCGCACGAGCGATTCACGGGGCGGCGATTCCAGTGTACGGGTTAGGATAATCAGTCCCCTAAAGGTTGAGCTGCCTGTGAAGTAGGTATACTTCTTGTGTTTCGGGAGAGCCTCGCGTGTGGGCGTTCAGGGCGGTTGGGCTGTTTTATCTAGGCGGCGTGTTCTGGCAGCGTGTGCTTTCAGAGGCGGCGTGGGCAGGGTTGGGCGTGTTGACACTGGGCGCGCTGCTCGCTACCCTGCTTGAGCGTCGCAAGCAATCTCTCGATTCAACCCTCTTCGGGCTGATTGCAGACAACGCGCTGCTCGGCGCGATTCTCTGGTCGTTGCCAGGCGCGGCGTGGGCATACTGGCTGCTGCTCGTGCCCCTGTTCCATGCGCTGCTCCGCTCTGGGACGGCGGGCGCACTGCTGGGAGGTGTTGTCGGCGCAGGGGCGGTTTACGCCGCGTCGTTTTTCACGACAGGGGAGCCGATCCCCGCTGACCTGCTGAGCCAGATCTGGAGTGCAGGCGTGTTGGGGTTGGGCGTGGCGCTGGGCTGGGCGTGGCGACGACGCGTTCAGTCAGAGCAGGACGCGCTGCTGCAGCAGGCGGAGCAGGCGGTCTCCGAGAGCGAAGCCGCCGAGCGTCGTATCCGAGAGAGCTATCGCGAACTAGCGCACCATTACCACCGACTGGAAGCGCACCTGACGACGCTGCAGGATGCGGCGGAACTGCTCCACGCCCTGCAGCAAGCCCGCGACCCGAACGCGCTCTACCAGACGATTCTGGAGCGCCTGCGCGCGCGGTTCGGCGCGTCGGGCGCAGCGCTCTACCTGACTGACGAGACGGGCGCGCTGCGGCGCGTCGCCTGCGCGATTGGCTCGCTCGCGCCGCTGACCCACTCGGCTTCGCTGACCCCTGTGCGCCCGTTCCAGAAAAAGCCGCCGCCTCAGCAAGTCGCCGACCAGTTGCGCGCGGAGACGCTCCGCTGCGAGCAGCTCGTGGAGGCGCACGGCGCATCCTCTGAACGCGCCGACGCAATGGTACAGCCGTTGCTTTGTGAGGGGCGCATCGTAGGCGCGGTCGCGCTCACCACCCACGCCGAAGGGGGCTTTTCGCCCGAGACCCGCGCCCGCCTGCGTGAGCTGACGCCTTACTTGGCAGGTTTGCTGTCGCTCTCGGAGCAGCTGCGCCTGATGGGTGTGCGCCTCGCCGAAACCCAACTGCTGTATGATATGGAGAACCTCTTGTTCTCCACCGACAGCGCGCAGTCGCTTGCTCAGCACGCGCTGAACCTCATCAAGACGCTCCTGCCCTATGACCATGCGCAGCTGCTGCTCAAACGCGGCGAGCAACTTGACATTGCGGCACAGGTGGGCGCGCCCCCTGACCTGCGGACAGCGTTGACCGCGCTGACAGAGGATGGATCGGAACTCGTCTCGCAGCGCGGGCAGATTGTCGACGCCTCGCACGAGCGAGCCGCGCTGTTCGCTCCCCTCAAAAGCCTCGCCGTCGCGCCCCTGCGCGGGGGCGTCCGCACGCAGGGCGTCGTCGCGCTCGGACGCACCGAACTGCCCCCCTTCAACGAACTCGATCTCGAACTGCTCCAGACGCTCGCGTTCCAGCTGACCAGCGTGCTGGAGCGGGCGCAGCTGCTGAGCGACCTCGAACGACTCGCCACCACCGATGGACTGACGGGGCTGTATAACTACCGCCACTTCCAGGAACGCTATCGCGAGGAGGTGAACCTCTGCCGCCGCTATCAGCACCCGCTGGCGGTGATGCTCATCGACCTCGACGGCTTCAAGCAGGTGAACGACGAGTACGGACACTTAGAGGGCGACTATCTGCTGGTGCAGCTGGCGGAGACGCTGCAGCACGCGCTGCGCAACACGGAGTTCATCGCTCGCTACGGTGGGGACGAGTTTGTGGTGCTGATGCCCTCCACGAATCTGCAGGGCGGGGTCGCTGCCGCGCGGCGTTTGGCGCGGGCAGTGCGCAATGCGACCTTCCTCGACACGACGGGCAACCCGCGCCTCAAAATCTCGGTCAGTATCGGCGTCGCCGCGTACCCCAACAGCACGGACGACCCCGCGCAGCTCCTAGAAAAAGCCGACGAAGCGCTCGAATGCGCCAAACGCAGCGGTAGGAATCAGGTGGTCGCCCACGAAAATATCGCATAAATACTGACGACGCCCGCCGCCTGCGTAGGTTATAATAGAGCAGTGTGATAGGCGAAAGTGGAGAGCGTGATGAAACCCACAACCCTGCAACAGGTTGAGGAATATGTGCGGCGCGGACGACTGAAGCAAGCCGCGCGCGTATTGCAACGCGCGGTACAGGCTGGCGACGCCCCTCTGGAATACTACCTGCGCCTCGCCGAAGTCTATCGCCTGCAGGAGAACTGGCGCGGCGCAATCGAGGTGATGCGCGCCGCTTTGCAGTCCAATCCCGACGCCGCCCCCGTGCGTGAACGACTGGTGGAACTGCTCATTGAAAGCGGGCATCTAATGGAAGCGGTCTCCGAATGTCAGCGCTGGCTCCAAGAAACCCCTGACCACCCTATCCCGCTGGAGCATATGCTCGACGCTTACTGGCAATCAATGGACTACGAGCATGCCCTGCAGGTCGCTAATCAGTTGGTAAAGTTGCAGCCGCAGTCGGCGCATTATCGCCTGCGCCGCGCGCGCCTGCTGGACAATCTCGGATGCCACGCGCAGGCGGTCAGCGACTACGAACACCTCGCGTTCGATGTCTCCGCCCCGCTGGAGATTATCGTGTGGGCGATTATCGAGCTGGAACGCCTGGACAAAGTGCAGATGGAGATGCTGATGCACCTGCTGACGGAGGACGCCGTGTTTCGCATCAAGTTCCTGCGCGACCCGATTGGCGCAGCGCGCGAGCGCGGCTTCGCCTTCAGTCGCGTGGGCGAGCAGATGCTGGAGTATCTCCTCGACGCGCTGAACGAGTTGCCCCGACCGCCCCACCGCTATGCCGACTACAACTGAACGCCTGCGCCCGTTGCACGAAGCGATTGGTCAGCGCACGCTGGTGATGGGCGTGCTAAATGCCACGCCCGACAGCTTCTACGACGGCGGACGCTACGCGACGCTGGACGCCGCGCTCGCCCGCGTCGAGCAGATGCTTGCCGAAGGCGCGGACATCCTCGACATCGGCGGCGAATCGACCCGCCCCGGCGCCGAACCCGTGCCCGAAGCGGAAGAGATACGGCGCGTGGTTCCCCTCATCGAAGCCCTCGCGGCGCGCTATCCCGAAGCGGTGATTTCGGTGGACACCACCAAGAGCCGCGTGGCGCACCTCGCGTTGCAGGCGGGCGCGTCCATCGTAAACGACATCAGCGGCGCGACCTTCGACCCGCGCATGCTAGAGGTGGTTGCCCAAACAGGCGCGCTGATTGTGCTGATGCACATCAAAGGCACGCCGCAAACCATGCAGCAGAACCCCACCTATGACGATGTGGTTGCAGAGGTGAAGGAGACCCTTTACGTCCATGTCCGACGCGCCCTGCAGGCAGGAATCCCGTTCCAGCATATCTGGTTGGACCCGGGCATCGGCTTCGGCAAGACGGTGCAGCATAATCTGGAGTTGCTGCGCGGGCTGCCTGAACTCGCCACGCTCGGCTTCCCGATTCTGGTGGGCACTTCGCGCAAGTCGTTTATCGGACACCTTCTGGGCGTGCTGCCCCCCGAAGAGCGTCTGGAGGGTACGCTCGCCACGCTCGCGCTCGCCGTCGCCTGGGGCGCGGACATCGTGCGCGTGCATGATGTGAAGGAGGCAGTTCGGGCAGTGAAGGTGGCAGATGCGCTCTGCCGGAGTTCAGGTATACTCCAACTGGGATGAAGTCAGATCCGACTCTGATTGTGCAAATCCGCGCTCTGGAAATGCAACTAAGGGCTATACAGGCGCGGATAGCGGCTCAAAGTGATGTCGCGGAGGAGCTAATGCCGAGTATTCGCTCGTTCGCCGACCTCTACGGAATTCTACAAGTCGAACCTTGCTTCACGGAGGAAGAGATTCGCGCTGCTGAAATCAGTTGGGAGTGGGAGGACGAAGAAGTAAGCAATCACCTACATCCCTGATACCCATGCCTTAGTGTGGTTTCTAACAGGAGACGCTCAGTTGTCTCAGCAGGCGGCTCAAGCCTTATCTGATACAGGTCTCTGATAGCGACATAATGAATGCCTACTTGCTCAAAAACGGTCGCATCCTCGACCCCGCGCAGCGCTTGGATATGCGCGGCGATTTGCGCATGCGCGAGGGGCGAATCGCCGAAATCGCGCCCACACTGACGCCTGAAGTGGGCGAAACCGTCGTCGACTGCACCGATTGCTGGATTGCGCCGGGCTTGGTCGATATCCATGTGCATCTGCGTGAGCCGGGGCAGAGTTATAAAGAGACCCTGCAGACAGGGGGTGCGGCGGCGGTGGCAGGGGGCTTCACGAGCGTCTGCTGCATGCCGAACACCGACCCGCCGTTAGACAGCTCGACGCTCGTGCGCGAGATTCAGGAGCGCGCCCGACGCGAATCGCCCTGCAAGGTCTATGTAGTCGCTGCGCTCACGCAAGGTATGCGCGGCGAGGTTCCCTGTGACTATCACGCGCTGAAGCAAGCCGGGGCGATCGCCTGCTCCGATGACGCTTTCCCCGTGCAGTCCGCTGAAGTGATGCGTCGGGCAATGCTGGGTTGCGCGGCGTACGACCTGCCTGTCGTGACACACTGCGAGGATAAAACGCTCAGCGAGGGCGCGAGTATGCATGCGGGGGCGGTGAGCGCGCGTTTAGGGCTGAAGGGCGCGCCCAGCTCGGCGGAAACCGTACAGATTGCTCGCAACGCGCTGCTCGCTCAAGAGACGGGCTGCCACTTGCACATCCAGCATCTCTCGACGGCGATGGGCATGGAGCTGATCCGCTTCTTCAAGGCGCAGGGTGTGCGCGTCTCTACGGAAGTCTCGCCCCACCATCTGCTGCTGATCGACGCGGCGTGCGCCGATTTCGATACCGACGCGAAGATGAACCCGCCGTTGCGCTCGGAAGCCGACCGCGCCGCGCTGACGCAGGGCGTGCTGCAGGGCGTCATCGACTGCATCGCTACCGACCACGCCCCCCATGCGCCATTTGAGAAAGCGCAGCCGTTCCCCGCCGCGCCGTTCGGCATTCTGGGGCTGGAGACCGCGCTGGGCTGTGTGTTGCTGTGGAACAGCCAGCTGCCAGACCCGCTGGAGCCGTTGCAGATTGTGAACTTACTGAGTACCGCCCCCGCCCGCCTGATGGGGCTACCTGCGGGGATGCTTCAGGTGGGCGCGCCCGCCGATGTGGTTGTAATCGCCCCGAACCTGAGCTGGCGCGTGAACCCCGCCGAACTGCGCTCCCGCAGTCGGAACACGCCGTTCAAAGGATGGGAATTAATCGGCAGGGCGCGCTACACTTTTGTGGACGGCGCGCTGATGCACTCGACAGACTAAGCAACTCCTTTCTGGACGCCGTTCTCGGCAATCTTCATTTTGGACACACCCGCGCGATTTTTCACGCGCCAGAGCGTATAATATTAGCGGAGGCTTCGATGACAATCCATCGCCTGATGTACTGGCTGTTCCTCGCGGTTGGGATGGTGTTGTTTGCGACCGTGGGCTTTCTACTTGCTGATCCATTTCTCAAGGCGGTGAACAGCTGGTTTTCCGAAAGCCCGCCGATTTCGCCTTTGTGGACTCGCGTCGGTCTGACGACGGCGGGATTACTGATGGGCATTCTGGTCGCCAATCACAGTTTTCAGTTGCTTTCGCGTGTGGCGCGGCACTTAGAAGAAGCCGAACCTGACGAGAAACTGGCGATAGGGCTGGGGCTGGTCTCGGCGGCGGTGATTACTTTCGCGCTCTATCCTCTGCTGTTCGCAATCGGCGGCGCACGGCTGGGCTGGGCGCTTACGCTGCTTGCGTTTGTGATTCTGGTGTACCTAAGCATCGTGAGTTTCCTGAGCATGAAGGAATATCTGCCGCTCACGGCGCAGATGGCGCGCCGCTCAAAGGGCGTCAAGGTGCTGGATACGAGCGTGATTATCGACGGGCGCATTCGCGACATCCTGCGCACAGGATTTCTGGAAGGCAAGCTCTATGTGCCCGGCTTCGTGCTGGACGAGTTGCAACATATCGCCGATTCGGAGGACCCACTGCGCCGTGCGCGAGGCAGACGCGGACTCGATGTGTTAAAGCAGTTGCAGGCAGACTTGGGCGAGAATTTAGAGGTGCGCGTCCATGACCGCCTCGCCCCGCATTCAGGCGATGAAGTGGACGCCCGCCTCGTGCGCCTCGCGAAAGCCATGCGAGCAGATATCGTCACCAACGACTACAACCTAAATCGGGTAGCGGAGCTGCAGGGGGTGCGCGTGCTGAACATCAACGAACTTGCGGAAGCCGTGCGCATCCATGTGTTGCCTGGCGAGGAGTTGACGGTCGTCCCCATCCGCGAGGGTCAGGAGCCAGAGCAGGGCATCGCCTACCTCGAAGACGGCACGATGGTGGTCGTGGAAGGCGGACGCGAGCATCTCCATCAGGCGATTGAGGTAGTAGTGACCAGCGTCTTGCAGTCGGCGCGGGGTAAGATGTTGTTCGCGGAGCCGAAGCTCGCCGACAGTCGAACCGAAGGAGGGATGGACTATTCTACACGCCCTTATTCTGGCGGCAGGAAGCGGCGTCCGATTCGGTAAGGGTGAGAAGCTCTGGCAATCGCTGAACGGCGCGCCCGTATGGCGCCACGCGCTCTGGGGACTATTGAGCCACCCCGCAATCGATTCCGCATCCCTAGCCGTCGCGCCCGATGGGGTGGAGGCTTATGAAGCCTACTTGAGCCAGTATCCTCATTCCAAGCCGTTGCAAGTTCTACCTTGTGGCGGTGCGACACGCCAGCAGACCGTGGCGAACGCCCTGAGCCATTTGCCCGAAGGCGTGCAGTTCATCGCAGTGCATGATGCTGCGCGCCCGCTCGTAAACCACACGCTACTGGACAGGCTCATCGCGACGGCGCAACAATATGGAACTGCCGTGCCCGCGCTTCCCGTGCAAGATACGCTCAAGCGCTCGGCGGACGGCAGGCAGGTTTGGCAAACCATGCCGCGAGACAATCTCTATCGCGTGCAGACGCCCCAGATTTTTCGCGCCGATTGGCTCCTCAACGCGCACCGACGCGCCGTGGAGGAGGGGTTCGAGGAGGCGACCGACGACGCGCAGCTGCTCGAACGCGCGGGCTACCCGGTTCATTTGACGGCAGGCGACCCGCGCAACATTAAGCTGACCACGCCTGAAGATCTGAGCCTGCTGCGTCTCTATGCGGGTGAGGGCGCGCTGACCCGCACAGGAATCGGGTATGATATACATCAGCTAACGGAAGGGCGGAAACTGATGCTGGGAGGCGTTGAAATCGACTACCCGCTCGGGTTGCAGGGGCACTCCGACGCCGATGTCGTGTTGCACGCGGTCTGCGACGCGCTGCTGGGCGCGGCGGTGTTAGGCGACATCGGACAGCACTTTCCCAACAGTGACCCGCGCTGGAAAGACACCGCCAGTCTGAGCCTCTTACAACAAGTGGGCGCGCTGCTGCAGCGGCACGGCTGGCGACCGTTGCATATTGACGCGATGACCATCGCCGAAGCGCCTCCACTCGCACCCTTTATCCCCACGATGCGTACCCAAATTGCCCAGACCCTAGGCATTCTGCCTGAACAGGTCAGCATCAAAGCGACGACCAACGAAGGGATGGATGCCGTCGGCGCACGGCGCGCCATCGCCTGCTATGCCGTCGCGACCATCTATCCTATTCCAGGAGAGGCGAACAATGAGCAAATCCCGACGCAAACAGGTTGAGATTGTCGATGTGACTTTTCGCAGTCCGCACCATGAACTCAGCGAGGCGGAAAAAGCCTATGTGCGCCGTAAGCTGAACAAACTGGCACGATTCTTTCATAAAATCTGGACGCTGGAGCTGACCTATGAACTGGTGCGCGGACAGCATCATGTGTCGATCCTGGTGGATGCGGACGGACAGAAGTTCCATTACGACGACAAAGCCCATGAGTTTCGGGCTGCCGTTGACGCTGTGGTTCAAAAAATCGAGCATCAGCTTGCGCGTTATAAAGAGAAGCTCCAGAAGCGCGGGCGCAAGCCCCGAGAGGAGGTCATCGAAGCGGTGCTGAGCGAGGCGGTGGAGACCGAATCTGAATCCACGCCCAACCCCGCGCTCCGACGCACGGTGCGCGTGCCCCTCAAGCCGATGAGCCTCGAAGAGGCGCTGCTGCAAGCAGATTTAGAAAGCGCGCCGGTCTATATGTTCCATGACTCTGATACGAACCGCTACTGTGTGCTGGTGCAGGTCGAGAAGGGCGTGTATGACCTGATTGAGGGGCTGGACTGACAACGAGCCGTTGTTTCGGGCAAATCTACAAAAACGCCGACGCGCGGGTATGAGCCGCGTCGGCGTCCGCACAGAAAGTGCCTTCATCCAGCGCTGCGCTGACCTGGCTATCGACGCAGGATGGGACCCCCGCCAGAAGCCCCGATGGATTTATTACTGGGTTGTGGAGCGGGGCGGATTTTGCCTTTTGCAGGCGGGTAGTCGCGCAGGGCGGCACTGTTTGCCCGCACAAAAATCCGCGCCTGTTTCGGATAGACTTTGATGCGCGTCCCTGCAGGGAAAGTCTGCCCCGACCAGAGTTCCCAGTAATCGGCGTCCAGAATCCAGCTGAACACCGCGCCGTCTTTCCATAGGGGGCTGACATTGCCTGTGGGGTTTACCAGTACGAACCCATTCTGGAAAGGACGGTAGTAAAGCCCGCCCTGATAATCCGAGCTGCGGTAGTAGATTTCATGCGGGGCGGTCGGTTGTCCGAGCGGCACATCGAAGTCGGCGTCGGGGCGCCACGAGCGCTGGCGCGCAGGAGGAGTCTCGTAGTAGTGTTTGTCCAGGTAGAGATAGGCGTTGTCATCCGCGCAGAGCAGAAAGCTCGCCAGGGCGTAAATCTTCTGGCGCCGCCCCTCCACTGGATTAGCCGCGCTGTAGCCGGAATAGATGACTCGCAGACGTGGCGCGTTCTCGATAATGGTATTGAATTGAGCCAGCCAGGTAGAATAGCTTAAAAACCCCGGCGGCGCGGTGAAGATGTGGGTAAAGACCTGCTCGATTAGCATCCCATCCAGAAAGCCCTGTCGGAGAAAATAGGTGTGCGTCTGGTCGCGTGTGTACGGCGCGCCCGCCGCATTGATGATGAACTCGATTCCCCGATCTTGAGTAACGGCGCGCATGTTACGCATATGCTTCATCATCGCCGCGATGCGACTGGCAGGCGTGGGGTATTTTTGAAGATGGAACCCGCTGGAGAAGAAGTCGATAAAGCTATCGAAATGGATTACATCGCGATTGCTGTCGGCATAGCGCATATAGAGTGACAGGTTCTGCGCCGCCCATGCAGAGGTTTCGGGGTTGCCGATATCCATCAGGTGGAGTCCCCCTCCAAAACGCTGACGCTGACCGAAAACATTCAATAAGAACCAGTCGGGATGGTTGGTATCGCAGTAGATATATCCGAAGATGTCGCGCGGAGACCAGGTGTTCGAACCTGTGTTATTGCTGAAAATCAGGTTGTAGTACAGGACATTTTTGAGATCGGGGCGATGGGTTCGGAGCTGTTTGATATCTTGCCAGTTTGCGATAATCGCGTCAAATTCGCGGGCGTAGTAGACCCAGTCGCGCTGGCTTTCCTCTGCCCAAGGGTAATAAGGCGTGATAATTTTAAGGGAACGCGGCGCATGAGGACGCCAGCGTTTACTCCCCGTGACCACCAGTTCATCAAGCCAGAGCGTCCCTGTCGATTGCCCCGCGTTCGCCGTAATAATCAGATCCACATAGATTCCTGCAGGATTGGAGTTGGGGACCACATAGTTCAGATCGAGTTCTGTCCAGCCTGCGGGCGGCATGCTGGTGTTTACAAGACTGAGAGCGCCGCTGCCGTTGAGTCCACGCGCCTGCACCCGAAACGAGGCGTTGCTCCAGTTGGCAGCTTTGATCCATAGCCGAATGCGCACGGTCTCGCCAGGCTGCGGATAGTCCTCGGAAGGGAAATACATCGTGTAAGTCATGCGAGCGTCTGCAGCCGTGCTGGCGTTGCGGTTAAAGGTAATTTTTTGCGAGGCTAACCCGCCTACCTTATCTTCCTCGTCTAGAGTGAATATGAAGGTGGGCGGCGCGCTGACGAAGAACCCCTCCGCGTGCCCATCGCGCTCCAGTCCCGTCGCTGGGTTGCCAACATAGAAATCGTAGTCGAAGCCGCCGTAGCCGCCCGCGTAGTTGATAAGCGGCTGCTCCTGGCGACGCTCATCGCAAGCGTCAGGCATGATGCTCCTATCGAACCCCACAGTCTTCGCATGAGAACTCTCCTCTCTGGGCATTATTATAGCACACTTCGTGCGGGAAGGGCTAAAAAACCCCTGTAGAACTCGCCAGAGTTGCAGTATAATCTTAGCGCGATGCCCGAAGAGCCGCTGGCGTCTGTGATTGTGCCGATTTACAACGAGGAAGGCACGCTGCTGGAGTTACTGGAGCGATTGCGCCGCGCCCCCTTCCGCAAGGAGATTATCGTGGTGGACGATGGGTCGACGGACAAAACGCCCGATATTTTAGCCGAGCAACGCGATATTGTAGCCATTCGGCACGAGCGTAATCGCGGCAAAGGCGCGGCTATTCGTACTGCGCTTCAGCACGCCACGGGCGACATCATCGTGATTCAGGACGCTGACCTGGAGTATGACCCGAACGAGATTCCTAGGCTCATCGAGCCGATTGTGCAGGGCAAAGCGCGGGTAGTGTACGGCTCGCGGTTCTGGCGTGGGCTACCCAAAGACATGCCCCTGCCTAATAAAATCGCGAATGTGTTATTGGTGTGGGCGGTGCGTCTCCTGTTCAGGTGGCGCATCACCGACGAGGCGACCTGCTACAAGGCGTTCTGCGCGGACTTTTTGCGCTCTATCCCCCTTAAGTGCGAGCGGTTCGAGTTCTGCCCTGAAGTCACAGCCAAGACCCTCAAGCGCGGCGAGCCGATTTACGAGGTGGAGCTCCACAACTATCGCCCGCGCCGTAAGGCGGAGGGTAAGAAAATCCGCTGGACGGACGGCGTCGAGGCGCTCTGGACGCTGATCAAGTACCGCTTCCGCGAGTAAAGGTAGAATTGGGGCGTGGCAACGCAAGCTCCCGCACTCGGTTCGCTGACGGACAAGCTAAAACTGAGGCAAATTGACCTCCCGCTGCTGCTGACCACGCTGCTGCTGATGGGCGCGGGGCTGGCGGCGCTCTACAGCGCAACCTATCAGTGGTCGCCCGTGATTTTTCGGCGGCAACTACTCTGGCTGGCGCTGGGCGTCCTGCTGGCGCTCACTGTGGCGAGTATCCGTCCCAGCGTGTGGGCGCGCTATAGTAAATGGCTCTATGCGTTGAACCTGGCGATGCTGGTGGGGGTGCTGCTGTTCGGCGCGGAGCGGAAGGGCGCGCAACGCTGGCTGGAGCTGCCAGGCGGGTTTCAGCTGCAACCCTCCGAGTTCGCCAAAGTGCTGCTCATCATCACGCTGGCGAGCTGGCTGGCGCGGAATCGGGAACTTATCCGCACGCCCAAGGGGTTTCTGCTTTCTGGACTGCATATGGCGATTCCTGCGCTGCTGGTGTTCAAACAACCCGATTTGGGCACTTCCATCGTGTTTGGCGTGCTGTGGTTCGCGATGGTCTATCTGGCGGGGGCATCGGCGCGCTGGCTCTGGCTGACGGTGCTGGCGGGCGTGTTGGGCTTCTATGGGCTGTGGCACTTCGACATCCTGAAAGACTATCAGAAGGCGCGACTGGTCTCGTTTATGAACCCCGAAGCCGATCCGCAGCAGAGCGGCTATCACATCTTGCAGGCGCGCATCGCCGTCGGCAGCGGACAGCTCACAGGCAAGGGCTATCTGCACGGCTCCCAGAAAAACCTGCGCTATATCCCCGAACAGCAGACGGACTTTATTTTCGTTGTCGTGGCGGAGGAGCTGGGGTTCGTCGGCGCGGTGGGCTTGCTGGGGCTGTACGGCGCGTTTCTGTATAGCATCTGGCGGATAATGACGCACACACGCGAGGAATACCATCGCCTGCTGGCGGGCGGAATTCTTGCGTTGTTCACTTTCCACCTGCTCACGAATGTTGGAATGACGATTGGGCTGTTCCCCGTGGTGGGCATTCCGCTGCCGTTTATCAGTTATGGAGGCACGATGCTCTGGGTGTCGCTGATTGCAGTGGGTTTGCTGCAGGCGATTCGACTGCACGAATCGCCCGTGCGGATATAGATTCACCGGCTCAACAGCTCCTGCAGCGCCTGTTCGAACTTGCGTTGCGCCTCTTTCGCTTCGGCGGTACCGGGGGCGAGTTCGACGGCGGTCTGCCATGCCTGCAGGGCGCGCTGCAGGTCGCCCCGACGATACGCCTCGTCGCCAATCGCGATTTGAGCGCGGGCGGCGTTGCGCTGGTACTCCTGCGCCTGTGCGCCGCGACTGTGCTGCGCCGCCGACGCCCAGTGGCTCACGGCGCCCTCGCGGTTGCCCAGCTGCTGCTCGACCGCCGCCATTCCTGCATAGGCTTCGGGCAGTGGGGCGTACTGAATCGCGCGCTGATACGCCAGCATCGCTTCGTCGTAGCGGCGCGCCTCCAGCAGCTGGTTCCCGTACATCGTGAGCGCGCTGGCGGTGTTCCGACGGAACTCCTCTTTCCACTTGCTGGACTGCGCGCTGCGATAGAGTTCGTCATAAATCTGCGCCGCTTCCAGATAGCGTCCCTGCCCGTAGAGTTTCTCCGCCTCTTTCGCCCGCACCGCGATTTTTTCGTCAATCTGCTGCAGCTGATACTCCTGATAAGCGCGGGTCGCGCTGAACACGCCGAGAATCACCACCCCCAGAATCGCTCCCCCGATGAGCATCACGCCGAGCAGCGTGCCCAGAAACTGGCGCGTCGCGGGCGAAAGGACGGGTTTTGGCGGCGGCGGGGGCAGATAGGGCGCAGGCGCGCTGTTCGTGGGGCTGGGCGTCGGATAGGGCGCAGGGATCTGCGTCGGCGCGCTCGGCGCAGGGTAGGGATAGCCCGGCGCAGGAACAGGCGTCGGCTGCGGGTAGCCCCCCGTCGGCGCGGGCATCGTATAGGGCGGAGGCGGCACCATCGGCGTCGCAATCACGGGCGGCGCTTTCAACTGCTCCAGCGCGTTCAGCAACGCCTGCTTCATCTCCTCCGCCGAGCTGAACCGCTCCGCAGGACTCTTGCGCAGCGCCTTGCGAATCACCCACTCCAGCGGCGCAGGCACACTCGGCGGCGAGTGCGGCTCGGTATGCACGATATTGTAGGTAATCGTAATCACCGAGTCGCCTTGAAACGGCTTGTAGCCCACCAGCATCTCGAACAGAATCACGCCGACCGAGAACAAGTCGCTCCGCTCGTCAATCGCGCCGCCCTGCACCTGTTCGGGCGACATGTAGCTCGGCGTGCCGAAAATCTGCCCGTCCATCGTCAAGTTCGGCTCGTGCTTGAGGCGCGCGATGCCGAAATCGGTGATTTTGACCAACCCCGTAGGCAGGATATGCACATTTTCGGGCTTGATGTCGCGATGGATCACGCCTTTGGAATGCGCGTGCGCCAGCCCGTCCAGCACCTGGGCGGCGATATGCACCGCCTCTTCGGGTAGCAGCGCGCCCTCGCGATCCATCTTCTGGCGCAGGTTGTCCCCCTCCAGATACTCCATCACTATGAAGTAGCGTCCGTGCTCCTCTTCGGTCTCGAAAATCGTGACGATGTTGGGGTGGGTGAGCGAGCCGGCGGCACGCGCCTCGCGCTGGAAGCGGGCGATGCGATCCTGACGCACGGCGTCGCTCGCGCCTGGGGGCATCAGCAGCTCTTTGATGGCGACGCGGCGGTTGATGCGCGTGTCCACCGCCTCGTACACTACATCGTTGCTGCGGGCGATTTCGCGGATAATCCGATAGTGCCCCAGAACCGTCTCCAACGCCATAGCCCCTGATAGATTATACTCTGTCGCTGTTTCAAGCGTTTCACAGCGACGCCTGCTCCCCAGGCAGCAGCACCTGCAGTTGGATCGCGTGGCTCCCCAATAATTGCTCCACCTGGCGGGGTTTGCCGCGCACCCGCGCGACGACTACCTGCGCCCGATGCACGGTGAGTTTTTTGCTCTGCACGAGCGCCCAGGCGTCTTCATCGACGCCGATTCCAACGAGGTTCGGATGTTCCAGCAGGGCGCAGAGCAGGCGGGGCAGGCGTTGTCGCTTGAGAAAATGCTGGTCGACGAGGGCGTTCGGCAGCACGCCAATCGCAGGGGCGGTGGGACTTGCGCCAACCTTCAGGTCGCCGTCGGGCGAATGGTCGCCTGTGGGCATCCGTGCGCCCATCAGCGACGTGCCTGCGCTGGTTCCCCCGACGACGCCGCCGCGCGCTGCCACTTCCCGAATCGTCCGCAGCAGCTCTGTTGCTGCCCCGAAACGCTCCATAAACCGATTCTGGTCGCCGCCCGGAATCCACACCGCCCGCGCCGCTTGCACGATTGCCGTCAACTCGCCTGCGTCGAGTGTGTCGGGCGCAACCACATTCTGGGCGCCGTTCTCCTCGAAAAACTCGGCGGAGCGTCGCCCGCCACGTGCGACATCCTGTTGCACATGCGCCAGAATCACGACTCGCGCGTTCGCGCCGCCCGCCAGTCGGAGAATCGTTTGGGGCACTTCGGGGGGCGTGCCGCCCCCGCCTGCCAGAATCACCGCGCCTTTCATAGCAGCTCCAGCAGTGGTCTCAGGTTCGGCAACTCCAGCGCAGGGCTGTCGGGTTGCGGATGAGGTGCGCCTTCGCGGTTCACCCACGCCGCCTGCCAGCCCGCGTTCAACGCCCCTTGCACATCATGCTCCCACGAGTTGCCTACAAACAGCAGCTGCTCAGGCGACAGCCCCAACTGCTGCTCCACGAACTCGAAAATCGGCTTGTGCGGCTTGCCGACGCCCACCTCGCCCTCAATCGCCACGACATCGAACAGCCCCTCCAGCCCCAGCACTTTGAGTTCCCGACGCTGCTCATACGCAGGACCGTTCGTAATCACAAACAGGGGATAGCGTTCGCGCAGGGCGTGCAACACCTCCAGCGTCTCTTCGTGCAGGTGCAGCCTCTGCTCGCGCAGCGCGGCGTATTCGGAGCTGACCTGCTCCGCCAGTCCGTCCGTATTCAGGTTCAGGCTCTCCAGCAGTCGCCGAAAGGTTTCTGTGCGCGTAGCGTGCCCCTCGCGCAGATAGAGCGGATACCAGCGGTCGGAGTGAATCTCTTCCAGCATGCTCCTGAACGCGCGGCGATAGTGCTGGTCAAGCTCCTCAAGGGACAGGTCAACGCGCGGCGCGATATGCGTCGCCAACACCTGCCGTCGCGCCTCGATGGCGACGGGCATATAGACGCAGAGCGTATCGTCTAAATCAAAGCCGACGGCTCGAATCACGCTTAGTTCCATACCCATCATTTAATACGATGTTAATCGCGCCACGGGCGTCTGCCCGCCATAGACCTGCGCGCCCGTGTGCGTGAGGATCTCCACCTCAGGCGTGAAGATGAGCAAATCCACCTGACTGCCCCGCTCAATGAACGAGATTTTCTGTGCAGGCCTCACGCACTGCCCTTCCTGCACATAGGTTGTGATTTTGTTCACGAACTTATCGGCGATTTCGACCATCGCGACGCGCACGCGCTGATTCTCGATGAACACCGTCTGCCGTTCGTTCTCAAGGTGATACCGCTTGCCGAGCAAGTCGACGGCGCGGCGCAGCCACGCCATGCTGAGATACTCCCACAAGTCCACCATCGGCAGGTTCGCGCGGGCGGGCGTGTAGACGATTTTGCGCACGGTTCCTGCAATCGGCGCGTAGTTGTAATGCACATCGAGCGGACTCATGTAGATTCCAATCAGCCAGCCTTCAGGCGACGCGCCGTCCCACTCCGCGCGGGTAATCTCGGTGATGGGGATGGGGCGTCCGAGTTTCTCGGCGAAGACGGTTCCGTTCGCGCTCACGGGACGGATGTAAACCACCTTGCCGTCGCACGGCGCGAGAATCAGGTTCGGGTCGGGCGGCGGGATACGGCGTGGATCGCGATAGAACCACACTTTGCGCAGGAAGTAGTTCGCGCCCGCAATCGCCACGCCTGCGCCCAGCGCCCACTTCAGCCATGTCGGGATTCGCACAAGAAAAGTGTACCTTACCAAACAGGAACCCCCGCCGCCTCGTCGAACCCTTCCAGTGATGAAATCGAGCGTTTTTGCCTGCTTATGCTGCATCGCGCTGATTGGCTATTCGCAGGAGCAACTGAGTCTGGACGATGCGCTGCGTTTGGCGTTGCAAAATAACGGGGTCGCCCGCGCTGCGCTTGCCGACACAGACGCGGCGCAAGCCCGCCTGAACGCCGCCCGCGCGAACCTCTATCCGAGTTTAGACATCAGCAGCAGCACGACGCGCACGCGCATCGAGGGCGGCGGCATAACCACGGACGCCACGCAACGTGAGAACGGCGTGGGGCTGGAGTGGCTGCTGCTGGACAACGGACAGCGTGAGTTGCGAATCCGCCAAAGTTCGCGCGCCGCTGAAGCCACACGCCAGAACACGCGCGATGCCGTGCGTCGTGTGTTGTTCCAGACTGCTCGCGCCTACTACGAAGTGCTGCGCCGCAAGGAGTTGCTGCAGGTCGCTGACGCTTCCGTGCGCCGTGCCGAGACGCTGCTGGAAGTTGCGAAGGCGCAGGCGGAGGTCGGAACCGCGCCTCGGAAAGATGTGCTGCAGGCGGAAGCCGACCTTGCCAACGCCCGCGTGCAGCAGATTCAAGCCCGCAACGCCCTGCGTTTGGCGGAAGCCGACCTGAAACGGCTCATCGGTTGGAATCCGCAGCGTGCGTTGCCCGACCTTCAAGCCCCCGCAGGCGCGCCGCCCGCCCCGCCTGAGCTGAGTGTGGAGCAACTGTGGCAGCGCGCCCGCCTGCAACGCCCCGACCTGCGCAACGCCGAGCTGAACCTGCAAATCAGCAAACTGAGCGTGGATGCCGCCCGCCTGAACAGCCTGCTACGCCTGCAAATCACCGCGCGCGGATTCCGTGAAGTGGAGCCAAACAGCCGTACACAGGGCAGCCTGAATGTGATTGCCTCGTACCCGCTGTTCGACGGCGGGCTGACCCGCGCGAACCTGCGCGAGGCGGAAGCGGGCTTAGAGAGCGTACAGTTCCGCCTGAAGCAAGCCGAACGCGACGCCTACGCGGAAGTAGAGAGCGCGATTCTCACTTTCCGTGAGACCGCTGAGCGGCTGGAAGCCTCCAAAGTCGCCGTCGCCGCCGCGCGACGCAACTTCGACGCCGCGCAGGAGTCGCTGCGCGAGGGCGTGGGCACGATTGTGGAAGTGCTGACCGCCCAGCTCGCGCTGATTACCGCCGAGACGAACCTCGTGCAGGCGACCTACGACGCCGCCGTAGCCGAACTGCAACTGCGCGTGGCAGTGGGCGACAAACTGCCGCAGGAACCCTGAGCCAGAAACCTTTGCAGGGGGAACAACAGTCTAATCGATTGTCCGATTTGCAGGCTGAGAGATTCCTCGCTCCGCTCGGAATGACAGGGATATTTTCGCGAAAGCGAAGCTGTCATTCCGAGCCGAAGGTGAGGAGTCTCATGGATTGCAGTGTGGACTATAATAAATACATCCAGAACAGGAGGCGCGCTGATGAGACGAACTTTCTTTGCAGTGGGTGTTTCGCTTCTCATCGCAGGTCAAAGCGGGGCGCAAAACGGCGGCTGGTTTGAGCTGGGACCCTGGGAACTCGTGGAGCGTCTGGATAATGTGCAGATTGTGAAGGTGTTCCGCGCGAATGATTTGACGCCCGCCCTCTTCCCGCCCAAGCCCGCTTGGCAACCCGACTTCGGGGGCGACTTCTTCCCCGCCAGTGATGTGCAACTGTACCGACGCTTCGCTACGCAGGGGCAGTACTACGCCTACGAGAGCGATTACATTATGCTGGACGATGTGGTGATTCGGCGTCAACTTGACCCCAGCGAGCAGGGGCGATTCCGCGTGAGTCGTGTTGAGATCGCCGTCTACTTCCCGTTTTCGGGCATTTATCAGATCCAAGGACACTGGTCGAACGCCGAAGGCAACGACCCACCCAATCCCAGCAGCTATCCGCCCAACACTTTCCTGCGAAGCAATCAGGGACCGCATACCTTAATTGTTCCTCAGGCAGGTACATGGCGTTTAGCGACAAATCCCGACCTCCTGAACGAGGTATTCACTATCCAGTGCAGCGAGCTGTCAGAGACTTTCGACCAACAGCGTCGGTTCCTGGGTTATGTGGGGCTGCTGTTAGAGCCGCCTGCAGCATGGGTGTGCGGTCCGCTGCCTGGGACCGACCTGAACTTAGACTACTTCGTGCAGTATAATGTGAACGGCGACAACGAGTACGAGGCGTACCAATTACAGAATCAGGTTCCTGCGACCTTCGCGCTGATTCTGGTGGGCGTAGCCGCCCCGCAGGGCACGCAACTGCAAGGCGCGATGACTATTAGCGGCTACACGGGCAGCTACGCGGGCAAGCAGGCGACTATCCGCGTGAAGCAGGGTACGACCATCAACACCTACACCGCTACGCTGGACGCGAACGGCGGCTACTCCCTGCGCGTGAACGAAACCGGCAACGCCGATGTGTGGGTCAAACTCGCGCCCGGACTGGCAAAGAAGGTCAGCCTGAACCTGAGCGGTACAGTGAACCAGAACTTCACGCTGACCAACGGCGATGTGAACAACGATAATGTGGTGGATGACGCTGACCTGCTGCAGGTGCTGTTCAACTTCGGAGGCAACGACGCTGCCTCCGATGTGAACGGCGATAGCATAGTGGACGATGCAGACCTGCTAACCGTGCTGTTCAACTTCGGCAGCGTTGGGGACGGACTCTAATTGTTCTTTCTCTCCCCTCCTTAGCTCCCCCGTGAACGGGGGAGGCGTCGCGGCTGCCCGTGCGTGCGCTCCCTCCCCGCTTGCGGGGAGGGTCGGGGTGGGGGCGGCGGCTTCGGCAGGCGTCAAGGTAAAAAGGGACACTTTAATCTTTGTGGGGCTTACCACTGAGGATTCAAGTCGCACCATCGTCGGCGGGACGCCGACGCTACGCAACTGCGCTCGTAGCGTCGGTGTACCGCCAACGATTTGCGCTACTTGAACTCGCGATTGGTGTAAGAAACAGGCGCGTCAACGCTACGCAGAGGCGTGTGTTGCAGGGTGGGTTTTCATCTCGGTACGACTGGGGGGGGGACGCCGTCGTACCGAGATTTTGCGTTGGAGTCGCCTACATCCGTCGCAGCATCTGGCGCAACTCCGAGTGGATTCCCGCGTAGTTCATCGCGTCCTCAGGCGTAATGAGCTGCTTCTGCACATAGCGATAGAGACACTGGTTCATCGTGCGCATGCCCCAGTGTTCGCCCTCACGAATGGCGTGATAAATCTCCCCGATGTGCCCGTCCTCAATCATCTTCTCGACGGTAGGCGTGTTAATCATAATCTCCACGGCAGCGATGCGCCCTGTACCGCCCGTGCGCGGCACGAGCTTCTGCGCTACAATCCCGCGCAGGGTGTTCGCCAGACGCTGGAGGATGTGTTTCTTCTCCTCGGGCGGGAACATGTTCACGATACGATCCATCGTCTCGTAGGCGCTGGGGGTGTGGACGGTGGAGAACACCAGGTGTCCCGTCTCCGCCGCCTGCATACAGGCGTGCATCGTTTCGGGGTCGCGCATCTCGCCGATCAGGATGATGTCTGGGCTTTCGCGTACCACCGAGCGCATCGCGTCGATGAACGACTCGGTATCGATGCCCACTTCGCGCTGGCTGACGATGGACTGTTTGTCGTTGTGCACGAACTCGATGGGGTCTTCGATGGTGACGATATGCCCGCGGCGAGTTTCGTTGATCAAATCGATCATCGCGGCGAGGGTGGTGGACTTACCGGAGCCAGTGGGTCCTGTGACCAGCACCAGTCCCTGGCGGTACTGGGTCAGCCCTGCCAGCACACGAGCGATTTCTGGTTCTTCGGGCCACAGCTCCTCCAGTTTCCAGTGCTGCAGGGGGATGAGACGGAACACGCCCGCGACGGTCTGCCGCTGCATATACACATTGGCGCGGATACGGCACACGCCCTCCACAGTGAAGGCGAGGTCGATCGCCAGTCGGTGTTCGAACTTGGCGACCTGCTCGTGGCTCATATGCGAAAAGCACAGGTCGCGCGACTGGCTGGGCGTGAGTGGTTCCAGCGCTTGCTCAAAAGGCGTGATTTTACCGTGCAGACGCATCACAGGGCGTGCGCCCGCCTTGATAAAGATATCCGACGCGCGCACTTCAAACGCGGTCTTAATCAGGTCATCTAAGGTATAGCTCAACATGCGAACTGCCTCCTGCTATAGGTCTGTTTCAGGTTGGACGGCTGGTGTTTCGGTTTGTCGCTTGAGAAGTTTCGTGGTCACCCAGAAAATCCCTGCTCCTGTGAGGATTGCCGCGAGCAAAATCAGGGAAATTAACCAGCCTGTTGGGGGGTGCGTGGGTGCGGGCGGCGTTTCTGTTTGGAGTTGCGGTTTGGGGCGTTTGAGTGGTATCTCTAGCGCCGCGGGGTCCGGGGTGTGGATATAAATCACACTGCGCCACATCACGGGCTGCGCTTCAGTCCACATCTGCAGATGTGGGTTCGCGTACTGGAAAAAGCCTGCGTACTCGACCTGACGCGGCAACAGCACATAGACATGCACCACAGGCAGGTCTGCGAAGGTACGAGCAATCGGCGTGAGGTTCAGCGTGCCCTCTTTCAGATCCACCAGCCCGCCTGATGCGAAGCTGGCGACTGTGAACAGTTCGTTCGGTTTCGCGTCCCGCTTGAGGCTGTCATCGGCGATTTCGACATACGCGACCGTGCGCTCACTCCACTGTGAGAACCGCTCGATACGCTCGCGTACAGCTTGGTGAGGAACCCGCTTACCGAAAGTCCACGAGACAGGATGAAGCCCATCGGGTTGTACCTGAATCACGACCACCACATTGGGACGGCGCGTCAAGTCGGGGGCGGAGTCGGTCTGGGCGAAACCGATTCCCCACAGGAGCCAGAAAAGCCAGTTTATCAAGCGGCGCGCCACGGTAGGGGGATTATACCCTGTGGAGCATTAGGTTGCCTCAGCGCGAGACATAATGCCCCCTCCCCCACGCGGTGAGAGAGGGGGCAAGGGGGTGAGGGCTAAACCTCAGCAGCCCGTACCGAAGTTGAACAGCACAATCAAGAGGTCCGCGTCATCCACAATACCGTCGTTGTTCGCATCGCCTTCGCCGCCCTGATTGCCGAAGTTGAACAGCACAATCAGCAGGTCGGCGTCGTCCACGCAGCCGTCGCCGTTCACATCGCCCTCAATACCGCCACCAATCTCCGTGCCCAGCACCTCAATCAGGTCGTAGCGGAGGGTGCCTTGCGGACTGTATTCACGATCGGGTTGGCGTGCAGGGCTGTAAGCATTGCCCAGATTGGGGTCAAAAATGGTCACTACTCGGAAGGCGAACTGCCCGTTGTTGTTCACATTCTGATCGTTGCTCAGGTCGATCTGCACTAGCTCGCCGTAGCCGTTAGGGTCGGGTTCGCTGTGCCAGCGGTCGCCGCGCTTTGCTTCCAGTGTGCGCACGCGCGTCCAGTTCTGCCCGCCGTCGGTGGTGTATTCCACGGCGAGAAACTTGGATGCGGTGTTGCTCCAGCGTACATCGAACTTGACCACGATGTCCTTGTAGCCTGTGGTGGGCACGCTGACCACAATACCTGCCTGACCAGAGTTTTCTCCCTGCGCAGGGTATTGGTTGGTCTGCAGCGCCCAGTTCGGCGTGGTGGGGTGATTCGCGTTGTTCGGGTCGGCAGGCGAGCCGCGGAAGCCTGAGTTGTTATTGTTATAGACAATTTGAGCCAGCGCAATCGAAATCTGCGCCTGCGACGCGAACACGCCGCCGTCGGCGGCAAGCATCGCGGTTTCGTCTAACGGGTTCGATTCGTTGAAGTTCCAGAAGACCAGTTGAGTCTGCGATGCGGAGATTGCAATCGCGGCGGTTGCCAAGCCCAGCGCGCCTAAAGCGCGGAAAGTGCGTCGTCCTTTCATTTTTTGCCTCCTGTAGGCGTAAACCAGCCAATTATGTCCTTTCGCGTGTTAAGGTTTTGTTAAGTTCGTTCCCTATTGCGAGAGGAAGCTCTAAAATAGCGGTGGTGATTCTATGCGCTTGAGGAAAGCTGCTGTTGGGGTAATACTCCAGGGCAAGTATGCGGACGCAGCGCGCCTGGCGGAACAGTTCAGAGCGGAACATCCAGAGAAAGCGTCGGCGCTGCGTGGCGCGGCGCTGGCGATGCAACGCCAGTACGCTCAGGCAATCCCCGAACTCGAACGGGCGGCAAGCGCGACGGCGAACACCCGCGCCCTCTGTCGTCCTACGAATCGCTAATCGCCATGCGCATCGCGTCTCTGGCGCTGTCGGGGCAGCGGCAGCAGGCGGCGCAGCTCGCGAAAAGTTTCAATCGCGAGACGGCGACGCGCTATGCGGAGCAGTATCCGCGCCCAGCAATCCTGTACGGAATCCTGATTGGCGCGGCGATGCCCGAAACTGCGTTCACGCCCGCGGAGGCGCAGAAACTCCTTCAGTACGAATACCCGGCGTATGAGGTGCGGTACTACGAGCAGCACCTGCGCGCCTATCTGCAGACGCGCCAGCGTCAATACCGCCCCGCGCTGGCGAGCCTCCGCCGAACCTATACCGACCCGAAGATTACCGTCGGCGTGCGCGGCGCGCCGCAGCCTGAGACTCTGCTCGTGGAGGCGTATCTCCATCAGCAGCTGGGCGAGACGGCGAAAATGCGCGCACGCCTGCGCGATGCGGAGCAGCAATTGCAGAACGCCATGCGCTGAACGGACGACGAGCAGAAAGTGATTCACTACTGCGCGCTCGCGCTGCTGGGACGCATGCTGTTCCCGCAAGAGTGGAAACTCTGACCCCAGCGGGCGTCGGCGAGGCGTTTAGCCTGCTTGCAGGTATAATTGGGCTATGAAGTCTGACACGCCGACGCCTGCTGCAGCAACGGAGCGCGACCCGCAGATTTTCGCTGCCGTCGAGGAAGCCATCGAGATTGTCCGTGCGGGGGGCATGCTCATCGTGGTCGACGACGAAGACCGCGAGAACGAGGGCGACTTTCTCATGGCGGCGGAGAAGGTCACGCCCGAAGCGGTGAACTTTATGGTGGTGCATGGGCGCGGCTTGCTCTGCCTGCCGACCGACGGCGCGCGCCTCGACGAGCTGGGCATCCCGATGATGACCAAGGCGAACACGGCGCAGTTCGGCACGCCGATGGCGGAAGCCATCGACGCCCGCGAAGGAATCAGCACGGGCATCTCGGCGTTCGACCGCGCCCTCACGATCCAGAAGTTCTGCGACCCGAACGCCAAGCCCGACGATTTCGTGCGTCCAGGGCATGTGTTCCCGTTGCGGGCTGCGCCGGGCGGCGTGCTGCGCCGCGCGGGGCATACGGAAGCCGCCGTCGATCTCGCGCGCCTTGCGGGGCTATTCCCTGCGGGCGTGATTTGCGAGATTCTGAACGAGGACGGCTCGATGGCGCGCCTGCCGCAGCTTATCGAAATCGCCCGCAAGCACAACCTGAAGATTCTCACGATTGCCGACCTGATTGCCTACCGCCGTCAGCACGAGAAGCTCATCCGTCGCGCCGCGCCGCCCGTATTCCTGCCCACCCGCTACGGCGAGTTCACTGTCTACACCTACGAGTCGGAAGTCGACCCGAACCCCTATCTTGCGCTGGTGATGGGCAAGGTGGACGACGGCGAACCCGTGCTGGTGCGCATGCACTCCAGCTGCATCACGGGCGACCTGCTCGGTTCGTTGCGCTGCGACTGCGGGTCGCAACTGGAGCTTGCCCTGCGTAAGATTAGCGAGGAAGGGCGCGGCGTGCTGGTCTACATCCTACAAGAGGGGCGCGGTATCGGCATCGTGAACAAGCTGCGCGCCTACCACCTGCAGGAACACGGGCTGGACACCGTCGAGGCGAATCAGGCGTTGGGCTTCAAACCCGACCTGCGCGATTATGGGCTGGGCGCACAGGTGCTGGTGGACCTGGGCGTGCGAAAAATCCGCCTGATGACCAATAACCCCAAGAAGATCGCAGGGCTGGAAGGCTACGGGCTGGAGATTGTGGAGCATGTACCGCTGATCTCTCCCCCGACGCCCTACAACATCCGCTACCTGCGCACGAAGGCAGAGAAACTCGGACACTTGCTGCCTCTGAGCGCGCTGCAGGATGAGGAGAGGTAGTCGCGCTTGTTAAGCCTTTCCTGCAAAGAGTGATCCCGAAAGAGATTCTCGCTTTGCTTGGAATGACATTGTTAAGCCCTTCCCGCAAAGAGTGACCCCGAAAGAGATTCCTCGCTTCGCTCGGAATGACAAAAGTTCTCATTCCGAGCGAAGCGAGGAATCTCAATCACTTCCTGCTGCGTTTCCGAAGCATTTTTCGTTGGAAGGACTTACCAGCAGCTCCGCCGCCTGCATCACCTCCTCAACTGTAATCCACTGCAAACACTCTTTGCGAACGCATTTATCGGGCGGGCATGCTGTGCAAAGCGGGCGTTTATAGAGGGCGCGCTCGCGCTGCCCGTAGGGTCCTGTGCGGTCGGGGCTGGTGGGACCGTAGAGCGAGACGACGGGCACACGGAACGCCGCTGCGATATGCGCCGTGCCTGTGTCGCCGCAGATATGGACGGCGGAGCGCTCCGCCGCCGCCATCGCCTCTTTCAGGTTCGTGCGCCCGATCAGACTGCGCAGGGGGCGTTTTTTCAGTGCGCGCAGCCGTTCCTCCAGCGGTTTATCGCCTGGTCCCCCCAGAAACACGACGGGAACGCCCCATTCCGCCTCGATGCGATCCGAAAGCTCGGCGAACTTCGCGATGTCCCAGCGTTTCCACTCCCTGCCTGCGGAGGGGTTGATGGTAATCAACGGTCTGCCATCCGCGCCGAGTTGCGTCAGTTTATAGGCGACCTGCTGACGCGCTGTATCGGGCGTGAACAGAGGAAACTCCACAGGCGGTTCGGGCAGGTTCGCGTCGTTGGGCGAAGCGTATAAATCAGGAAACTCGCCCGATGCGCCCAGCCAGCGCGCCGCGTCCAGATACTGCTGCACCACATGCCGATCGGGGCGTTCGGGGATAGGGATACGGCGCAATAGCAGCGGGGTCAGCTCGCGCATGCGGTGCGCCCCGTAGCGAATCGGCACGGCTCCGAACACGCCCCAGATTGCGCTTTTGAGCAAGCCCTGCAAATCCAGCGCAACTTGATACCGCTCGGCGCGTAGCTCACGGGTAATCTGCGCGATAATCCGCCGCGCCTCGCGCCCAAACGGTTTCTCGCGCAGCGCCTTATGCGGGATGATGTGCAGTCGGTCGATGCGCGGTGAACCTTCAATCACGCCCGCATGGCGGTCTTCCGCAATCCAGCCGATATAAAGATGGGGAAACGCCCGCTTCAGCGCGGCGGCGACAGGCGAGGCGTGTACGATATCGCCCATCGAAGACACCTTGAGTATCAGCAGGCGTTCGATACGGTTCAGGTCGACGGGATGTTGCACGGGTGGATCTGGTTCGACGACTTTAGACAATTTCCTGCGCAGCGGGTAAGCCCTTCCCGCAAAGAATGATACTGGAAGAGGTCCCTCGCCTTTGGCTCGGAATGGCAAGTGTTGTCATTCCGAGCGGAGCGAGGAACCTCGGGTGGTAAGTCTCCCCACCATTAAATCGTCTTTTTTACCTGATGCTATCTCCCCCCCTCCCGACCTCCCCCGTGGATGTGGGAGGCGTCGCGGATGCCCACGCGTGCGCTCCCTCCCCGCTTACGGGGAGGGTTGGGGTGCTGACAAAGGTACATCGCGTTGCCTCAACTGGGAAGACGCCCCTGCGATTTTCCACGCTTTCTCACCCTCCTGTCCCCCCTCTCCGTCAACGGAGAGAGGGAGCCATGCGTGTACGGGGTGAGCATACCCTCCCTCTCCGTCAACGGAGAGGGGGTACAATGGTGTTTCAGTTATATTATTTGCAGAAAACACCTACAATTGCCCGCTCTTGCCTGACGCCTTCAGACGCACTTCACTTCCGACGCGTTTTAGTTCAAAATTCTGGATTTGCTTGCCGAGGGAGAGCCGATAGGCTCCTAAAAAGCCTCGAAACCGCGCTACCCCCTGCGAGTCGGTAGTGAGGTTTTGCTTGGGTGTCCACCACTGCTCGCGAATGAGCTTCTTGAGGCGCTCGTAGGCAGGTTTGGGCGTGAGATCCGCGCGCAGCAGTCCTGCAGGCGCGCCCTGCCAAGCGTAGGCGTCCGCGAAATCCCACCATGTAATCGCCTCCACCGCAGGGTGCGAGAACAACAGCGTGTAAAACCGTTCCACATACTCTGCCTGACGCTGCTCGCCGTCGGGCGTGGAGTGCCACGGGCGCGGCAACTCCCAGCCGTGCTGTCCTGAGAGCACCGTGACCTCTGTGAAATGGAGCGGCTTGCCGAATGGCGCGTAGGTCTCGCACACCTCCCACACCCGCTCCAGCTTCCATTCGCCCGTATGCATATGCGACTGTATGCCGATTGCGTCAAGCGGGGCTTTGTGCTTGACGAGTTCCTCCACCAGTTTCTCGAACTCCGGGCTGAGGTTGTAATCGTTGTAGAGCAGGAAGGCTTTTGGGTTCGCCGCGCGCGCCCACTGCAGAGTCTCAAGGACGACCTTCACGGCACCGTCGCGCGCGAGCCATGTGCCAATCCCATTCTCGAACCGCTGCCCGACGGTCGCCTCATTAATCACATCCCAGCGGTCGATAAGCCCCCGAAACTCGCGCACAATCTCGCGCACCCGATTGCGGAGCAAGGGCTTCACGGCGTCGGGGTCGTTCGTCGCCCAGCGAGGATAGACTTCGTGCCACACCAGAGGATGTCCCTTCGTAGCGATCCCGTGTTGCTTGCACCATTCGGCGATTCGTTTCTGGAGGTCGCGTCCCGTTTTCCGTCCCTGCTCAGGCTCATACGCGCCCCAGTAGAAGCCCAGTGTCGCATAGTTCAGCAGCTCACGGAAGCGTTGCGCATAAAGCGCGTGCTGCGCCTCGTCGAACTCGAACAGTGGAAAGATGTTCGCGCCAAACAAGAACGCATGGCGCGTCATCTCGACCTGTACGGTCTGCTCGCGGAGCGGTCTGCCGCGTGAGTCGACCACGCGGATTGTGCAATCCGCCTTGCGATGGCGCTCGATGCGCTCCGACGCGCCCGCCAGCAGTTCCTGCGCCCTCGAGGAGAGTTGCATGACCCCTAATTTGGCGATGGGAAGCGATTTCCCTGCAGTGGGGTATACTTGTGTCAGGGGTAAATCTGATGGCGATTTCTAAGACGCCTGTTGAGGTAGAGCTGGTCGATGCAAGGCAGGTGCTGCAGCTGCATGCAATTGCGCAACTGCGACGGTTATTGCCCCTCTACGAAACGACCCACGACCCGCAACTCCTTGCCGAAATTCAGCGATGGACCGCCATGCTGCCTGAGGAGGACGGCATCCCGATGGAAAACTTCTGGCATTATCTCCAAATTGGTCTGCTGATCGAGCTGGTCAATCACCTCTGGCACGACCGCCGCGACCACTTCGCGGCAGGGAATGTGTTCGTTTACTACAGTCCCGATCAGGCGGAGGATGTTGTGCGCAACCGCTCCACCGCCTACCGTGGACCCGACTTCTTTGTCGTGACGGGCATCGACGGCGACAAGCCGCGCGACAACTGGGTCGTATGGCTCGAGGGCAAGTATCCCGACCTGATTATCGAACTGCTCTCGGATACGACCGCCGACAACGATAAAAACACCAAAAAAGACATCTACCAGAACATCTTTCGCACGCGCGAGTATTTCTGGCACGACGGCGACGCCGAGTTCGCGGGGTGGGAATTGAGAGACGGCGAGTATCAGCCGAAGACGCCCAACGAGCGCGGCTGGTTCTGGAGCGAGGTACTAAGCGCATGGATCGGGATTCATCGCAGCGTGTACGAGCGACGCGCTTTCAACTGGCTGCGCCTGTTCGACCGTGACGGTCAACTGATACCAACCCAGGAAGAGGCAAAGCGTCAGGCGCAGCAGCAGGCGGAACAGGAACGCCTCAAGCGCGAACAGGTGGAAGCCGAGTTAGAACGGCTTAAAGCACGGCTGCGCGGGTTGGGCGTGGAAGAGTAGCGCCTACAGGCTCAACGACACACTTCCACCGCGTGCATCTCCACCAGCGGGCAGTTCGGGTCTGCGCTCACCCCGCACTGTAAGCAGACATCCATCGCTTTCAGCGTGCCCGACTCGACCCCCGCGCGGATGAACGCGCTCAAGCCGTTGATGAACGCATGGCGCTCCGCCTGATCCATCTGCGCCAGCACCGTTGCGAACCGCTGGCGACGCTCCTGATCGACGCGCTGAATGAGGGCGCGCCCTGCCTCCGTAAGTGTTAGCCCCACCTGACGCCGATCGCGCGGATTCGCCACGCGCCGAATCAGCTCTTTTTTCTCCAGACGATGCACCATATTCGTCGCCGAGGGGTAGGAGATGTTCAATCCCTCAGCCAGATCGCCCACGGTGACGCGCCGATGCGTGTGCAGATAGCGCAACGCCTGCATCTGCGAGTATGTGAGGTCGGACTCAGCCAGCTCTTCCAGCAACTTTTCGCCAATGGAGGTATACATTGCTTGCAGGAACACCTGCGCGACCAGTTCCGCGTGGTTTAATAACTCCTCCGTCAGCGCAACGGGCAATTTGATAGGTTCCTTCACCGATCTCACCTGCGTTAAGGATACCCCAAAAAGTGTAGCGTGGCTAAATAAATCGCTCCCTCTCCCACGCCGTGGGAGAGGGGCTGGGGTGAGGGCAATCAGCAACCCGCCCCGAAGTTGAACAGCACGATGAGCAGGTCCGCATCGTCCACCACGCCGTCGCTGTTCACATCGGCTTCGGCATTGCTGCCGCCAAAAGCGAACAGCACGCTCAGCAGGTCGGCGTCATCCACGCAGCCGTCGGCGTTTACATCGCCCTGCACGGGCAGATACAGGCACACATTATCCACGCGCACGGGATTAATGTCAGTCGCGATGTTGCTCAGCGTCTCACGGTAGCCGATGTAGAAGCTGCCCACCAGCCCTATAGCGGTAGTGCCCGTAATCGCAATCGGGTTGCTGGGGTCGGCGTAGAACAGCCCTTTCACCTGACCGTCGCTCATCACTTCAAGGCGCAGCCGATACCAGCCCGCGCTCAGTCCGGAGAGGTCGATGCTGCCGTAAGTTGTCCAGCTGGAAGACGGGCCTGTCGCGCCCGCATCCACGAGATAGAGCTTTGACTCGTCTGGATGATCCGTGCGTCCGAAAGAGCGTCGGAACACCCAGCCCACGCCCGACATGCCGTTCGCGCTGGCGGCAATCAGCGGGTGGTTATGCACGCTTTCGGGCGAACCGAGCAAGCCAATCATCCATGTCTCCACGCGCGTATTGGGCGGCGCAGCAGGGTTGATGTAGATTTGCAGGTCATAGCCCGCCGTGCCGTTTTCGAACACGGAGTTCGCAATCGCCACGTTGCCGCCGCCTGTCCAGTCGTACACCATCATCGCCTTGCCGCCGCTCGGAGAAACAGGAATCGCGTTCGGGTTGAAACCGGTGGTCGCCGTTCGGTCGCCCTGCGTCGGGTCAACAATACGTGGGTTGCGGTAGGAGCCAGTGAACTCGGCGGGGGCGTCGCCTACATTGTAGTTGTCAAAGTTCAGGCACAGGCGGCTGGTCAGCGCGGGCAGATTGTTTGACGCGCCCGGAGTGGGGCGGAAGTGCCCGAAGTCGCGCCCATTCACATTCGTATCGTACCCGTCGCGCCAGCGACCGATGGTCATAAAGGCATCGTCGGTGGTTGTACCTGCTTCCAGACTCTGGTAGTTGCCCCACAACCCGCCGCCGAGTTGCGGAATGATGTCGGCAGGAACCCAGCCCGTAATCGCGGAGCGGTTCACTTCATACGCCACGGCGTCGACCACCGTGCGTGGGTCGCCTGGAATAATCAGCGCAATCCACTCGTTGTCGTTCTCAATGACGCCTGCTGTGCCTGGGTTAAAAATCTGGTTCACACAACCGCCGCAGCGTGTGTTCAAGTTGGGCGTGCCCAATACATAGAACTGACCCGGCTGCAGAATCACCTGTCGGTCGGGCGTGCCGTCGCCGTCGTCGTCGCCAATCACAAAGTCGCGGTTGTTGTCGCCCGTCAGCTGGTCGCCGCAGTCCACAATCCAGCCTGTGATGTCTACAGCGACGGTATCCGCGTTGTAGAGTTCGATGAACTCGAGGTCGTCGGAGCCAGTGTCGTCGTAGGCGAACTCGTTAATCACGATGCGCGGTTGCGCCAGCGCCACGCCGCTTGCGCATGCAAGCGCGAGAGTAAAGCCCAAGAATCGCTTCATCGCCATAAGCCTCCTTTCGTTGGTGTGCGAGGGTAAACTCGCCAAATATCATTATACCCCCAGTCTGCTATCGAATCTGAGAGCGTGTATGTGAAGTGTTGCTTGAAGTTTTCACGAGCTGCGAACCTATCGCGTGAACTCTTGATGGCTGAAGCCGTTCCTGAGCACACGAAGCCCGCCTTCGCGGGGTATAGCCGACGCAGGTCGGCTTTGTGTGCATACGAACAGCTTACGGATTTTGTATCAATAACCGTCCAGTGTGCCCAAGCGAATGAATTCGCCCCCACCCACTCGAAAAACCCGCCTACGCGGGTTTTGAGAACCCCGCGCAGGCGGGGTTTCTCGATTGGATGGGCGCGAATTCATTCGCTTGAGACTATGAGTAGAACAGCGGTCAACTATTTATTCAAATCTCATCGGCTGTATTGGTCCACTTTTCCTCCACGCGCCATCAGTGCTTGAAGATTTTTTAAAGTACTACTTCCTATACACGCTTTGAGCGACGAACCCCACAATTACTGAGGAGATCCTTATGACGCGCGACGAGGAAGAGTGATTACTGCAACGGATTACTACGAACCCCGAAATTTTTGGGGGCGAGCCGATTATTCGGGGGCGACGCTTGGCAGTTGAGCATATATTCAGCATGCTGGCGGCGGGCGACTCGCCTGAAACTATCTTGCAAGGCTATCCGTGGCTGGAACTGGACGATATCCGCGCCTGCATGGTCTACGCGCGGCGACTGGTAGGGCGAGAGCGCGTGGAGCCGTTCGTTCTCCACTCTGGCTTATAAAGCGATGGACAGCAACTGCGTCAGGGGGCGTTGATTACGGTTGAAGCTACCGAAAGCGAATACGACACTCTGAGGATTGAGCAACGGTAGCTCTGGTGCGACGCTTCACCGCGTGCTATTATGCCCCTGTCAAGGTACACTCCTGTTTATGCGCTGGCTGAGTGCAATCCTGGTGCTGATGGGCGTGTGCCTGTATGCACAACCGCAGCAGGGCGGACAGATCCAGTTCGGCAAGGTGCGAATTAACTACGACACGCTGGTCTCCACACGGCGCGTCAAGGGCGACCAGGTGGAGATTCAGGTGCGGGGCGGGCGGGGCGTTCCCGTGCGCGTGGAGTCGCCCGAACAGTATTTCATCATGAGCTGCGCGCAGTTGAAAGCGACGCTCGCGCCCGACGAGGGGAATCGGCTCACCGTGCGCAGCGCGGAAGCCACTGGGCAAGTCAACTTCCGCTATGACCGCTCCAACCCGCTCAGCCGTCTGAACGGAACCGCGCGGCGCGTGCTGTACGACGGGCAACAGCAAACCGTGACCTTTGAGGGCGATGTGGCGTTAGACGGCGAAGACGAGTTTTATCTCATGCGCTGGCGCAACAACGAGCGGATTGTGGTGTTTCTGGAAGAAGACATTCAGCGCGTGGAAGCCCAATCGCAGACGCGCGACGGTAAACCCGTCGGCGAAATGGTTATCGAGCCGAAGCGGAGAACCCCCTAATTTCAGGTATCCTATACAGGGGCGGAGGGAGCGAAGGAGGACAACTATGCGAAACACGCTGGAGATGTTGAAGCACTTCAAATCGGAGCGGTATCTGACCACCACGCTGTATCTGAGTATGACGCCTGACCAGCGCGCCACACGCCCGCCGAAGTATCGCATTCGGCTTAAGACGCTCATCAATCAGCTCAGCCACTGGCTGGACGACCATCCGGTGTCGGCGGAGGCGCGCGAGTCGATTCGCGAGGATTTCCGCAGGCTGGAAGATTTCGTGGAGGAGCCGTCGAACCTGCTGGGCGAGAACTCACTGCCCGTGCGCGGGCTGGCGGCGTTCGTCTGCTCTGGCGAAGGGCTGTTCCAGACCGTGCTGCTGCCCTATGTGGAGCGCAACACGCTGGTGGTCGACCAGACGCCCTATGTGCGTCGCCTGTTCGCGGTAGAAGCCGACTTCGGCGTGAACCTCGTGGCGGTGTTTGACAACCGCGACGCCTATTTTTATCAGATCGATATTCATGGCATTCAGCCGCTGGACGCTTTCAGTTTTGTGAAGGATCGCGAGATTTTGCCGCCGGGTGTGCATGGCGTGCGCACCCCGAGCGGGCTGACGGCGCAGCACGGGATGGGCGAGCGGAATGTGCAGATGCTCAAGCAGCACGAGCAGCATCAGCACCTGCGCAAAATCGCCGACACGATTCGGGAGCTTCGCCGCACCCATCCGTTCGACCGCCTGATTATCGCTGCGCCTGACGAGTTGGCGAGCGCGTTCCCCAGCTATCTGCACGACTATGTGCGCCGCGCCTATGCGGGACGGATTCAGGCGCATGACAAGACGCCCATCAATCAGATTTACGAGCGCGTGCTGGATCGGCTGCTGGAACTGGATCACGAACAGGAGATGCAGTTGCTGCAGGAGTTGAACGAGGCGACGCCCACGATGAAAGCGATAGAGCTGCCCGCCGTGTTGCGCGCGCTGGAGTGGGGCAATGTGCGCGTGTTGTTGTACGACACAGAATTCACCCAGCCTGGAGCGATATTCTACCCCTCTGGCGTGATTGGACTGACGCCTGAGGACGCGCCGGAGGGCACGGTCTCCATCTGGCAGATGCCCGATATTGTGGACACGGTGCTGGAGCGCGCGCTGGAGCAGGGCGCGCAGGTGGAGACCGTGCATGGCGAGGCGCGCGAGCGGATTCAGGGCGTCAGCGCGCTGCTGCGCTACCCGATGTAGGCGGTTTTGGGTGCGACGACATTCCTGTCGTCGCGCCGTGTGTGGCGTTGGCGCGCCCACCGACAGTTACGTTTAGAGGCGGTTTTGGGTGCGACGACAAGAATGTCGTCGCACCATTTGTTCAAAACCGCCGTCGGCGCGTGGGTTTAGGCGGCTCTGGAAGTTGATTCGAAAGCCAGCGAATGACGCCGAACACTGCGCCGCCGCCCAGCAGCAGGAACGCGCCCAACAGCGCGAACCCACGCCAGAGCGAATGCTTGCCCTGATTCAGGTCGTGCGAGGCTTCCTGAATGACCTGCGCCCCGTCGATCGCGGGTGAAATGCCCGTGGTACCCTGTTTCGCGCCCTCGGAGCCGATGACCAGCGTCTCAGGCACGCCCGCAGGCGCGTTGCGCGTCACCGCTTCCTCAGTCACGCTCGGCGTATCGCCCTTGGGTGCAATCACCTCAGGACTCGCCTGAATCGCAGGCGCGTTATCGTACTGCTTCCACCAGTCAGGGCGTTCATTCGGGCTGCGTCCCTCGGTCGCAATGCCCCAGCTCAGCGCAATGGAAGCTGCGCACAGTATTCCCAGAATCCAGTTTCGCATCGTATCCTCCCCGTTAGCGTGTTTTTTGCCATGCGAGGCGAATCACGCTCGCCACGCGCGGCAGTTCGATGTTAATCAACGGCTGGTCGTCTAGACTGCGCTCGCGGATGCGCCAGTCGTAGTTGAAGCGCAATGGCAGGCTATACAGCACCATCGCCTCATCTTTGGCGATAATTGCGCCGTTCACGGTCAAGCCCAGCCCGTCGGTCGCGAGGTTCCCGCCCCCGACGAAGTTAGTAAACATGATCGCGTCGATGCGCGAGATGCCTCGCTCATCCGTGCTGATAACGCCGTCCTGATTGATGTCAATCTGCTGTGAGAGTCGCTCAATTTCGTTCTGCCCGGCGTCGCCGTAGGCGGATTGATAACGCATACGCCCTGTGCTGTCAATCTGGCGGGCGTCGAACGGCGGAATCCAGTTGCCGTTCTCGTCGTAGCGTCCCCTCGTAAACGGCGGCGTCATATAGCGCAGGGGATAAGGGTCGCCGAAACGCTTGGTGTTGCCCATCATCACGCTGCCGCGCGCCGCCAGCCCAAGCGCGTCCCTGCGCTCATTCGTGCTGATGACGGTATCCAGCACGCTGCCTCGAAAATCAGGGGGGTTCTTATAAACAACGTCGCCCACAATATGCACATTCCGTCCCGCATAGATTGTGCCTTGCCCCTCCACATAGCCGCGGATCACCACATCCTGCGTGACGGTAATCGGTCCGTGAATGCGGATAGGGTGATTCTGGTAGCCAATCAGCGCGACGCTGCCGTTGATGACGCCGTTCGTATCTACGCGCACATAGCGGTTCTGGTTCGGGTCCCAGACCTCGATGCGCGCGGGCTGGTTGTAATTCGGGTTCGGCAAACCGTCGGAATAGGTCGCTTTCGGGTTGCGCCATGTCTGCGAGAGCTGGATGTAGTGGTTCAGGTCGTTCAGGTCGGGCAGGATCAGCTCGCTGGTGGGGCGATTGTCAAGCGTTTGGTTGCTGAAGTTGCGCGTGCCGTTCACATCCGCCAGCACCGCGCCAAACGGCGAGCCGTTCACCATCTGCCCCTGAGCGTTATACAGGTAGTCGCGCCAAAGGTTGAAAGTGCTGCTGCCGAACGCGCCATGCAGCGCGCTGCTGTAGGCTTGGCGCATCCACGGGTTGGTCAGCTGGCGTGTGTTGTACTCAGTGTTCGTCCACTGGCGCGGCGTCTGGCTGCCGCCAGGGAGAATGATTCGCCCCTCCGCACGCGGGCTGAGCTTCTCGTTCGGCGAGGCGATTATCGAGCCGTTGAACACGGGCGGGCCGCCTGAGCCGTATCGGAACTCGAAATCGCCGTTGGAGCGCGAGTCGCCGTTCATGACGAGCTGCTCGCCGCTGAAGCCATACATCCAGCCGTAGTTGTTCACGAAATAGGCGTAGTCAAACACAGCAGAGCGGGTGAGCACAAGGTCAAAGGTCTGGTCAATCACCTGACGCGGCTCGTGGGCGTCCAGCTGTCCGTTGCCGTTGCGGTCGATCCAGCCGACGGAGCGTACCGTGATACGGCGCGTATAGCTGTCAGGCTGGGCGTAGCCAATCACCGATGTGGTGTAGTTACCGATGCCCGCGAAGACGCCTGTACGCACCCAGCGCGGGTTGGTAGGACTCGCGCCGTTGAGCGCGCTGTGAATGGCGTCGAAACGCTGGTTGATTTTGAACTGTCGCCAAATATCCTGAGTAATCGCGTTCAGCCCGCCTTCCGCCAGGTTCTGCGCCGAGACCTCGCGCACGCGCGCCGCCGCCGTGCGCAAGTCCTGTGTCGCGATATCCAGATAGGCGACGCCCGTGATGGTCGCCAAACCGCCCATAATTAAGGTGGTCACCATCGTGCTGCCGCGTGCGCGGCGCAGTTTGCGTATTTTCATCATCCACCTCCCCCTCAGTTCTGTGTGGCGTTGCGTAGTAAAATCGTCTCTTCATACCAGACGCGCTGCGCGTTCGCTCCCTGTCCATGCCGCACGCTGAGCCGAATATGAAACGCGACCACGCCAGGCGCAATCTGTTGCACCGCGAAGGGCGTGTAGGATGCGCCCTGCGGTGTCGTGTTCACGATGTTCGTTAACAGGATGCGCGTCTGCCCGCCATGCGTAAGCGTCAGTTGACCGCTACTGAAGTTGACCAGCAGCAGTGCCGGATTAGCAATATCGCGCTGAATCGGGGTCAGGAACCGCCCGTTCGCATCGCGCATGGGTAAGTTAATAGAAGCGATGTTGCCACTGACTGAGACAGTGACGGCTTGCTGTACCAGTTCGCGCACCTCGCGCAGCGCGTTATAGGTGCTGCGGTTCGCGGCGTTATGGTCAATTGTGCGTTGATAGTTGCGCAGCACATTAATCTGCGCGCTGACCAGTAGCGCGATTACGATTACGGATAACGCGCTTGCGAGTACCACTTCGAGCATCATCGAGCCGCGTGTGCGGCGTGTCCTACCCCGTATCATTGATTCCTCCCCACTCGTCGCTTGAGCGGGACGCTCAAGCCACCCACACGGGCGAGACGCCCGTGCCACGCCCCGCTGGGGCAGGAGCGTCCCGCTCCTGCAAGCCTTCCCACACGGGCGAGACGCCCGTGCCACGCGCTGGACGCCCACACGGGCGAGACGCCCGTGCTACTTGAGGCTGGCAACGGTGGTTGCAAACTGCACCTGCTGCCAGCGATTCGTGCGCGCCTCCTGCCAGCGCACGGTGACGATGACCGTTTTCAAACCGATAGAAATGTTGTTGTTCGTGGTCAGGTTGACCACTTCGATTGTGCCGAAGCCGTTGCGCAGTTCGTTGGCGAGATTCAGTGTCCCGCCGTCGGGCAGCTGCAGACTGGTGAACCGCACTCGGAACTGGTTTGTGTCGTTCAGTTCAATCGTTTGCCCGATACCCGCCGCGATTAGCCCGTTGGCAGTGATTTGCAGAAAATCGAGCGTGCGCACGCGCTCCAGAGCGGTCTGTGCCACATTCGTTGCGAAGGTGTATTGCTGCGCCTGACGCTGCATGCGAGTGGTCATCGGCGAGAGCGCAGCGATGCTCAGCACCAGCAGCGTCACGATAAACACCGATATCAGAATCTCTGTAAACGCCGATCCCCGTACCCGTCTCATTCTCAATCCCCTGTCCAGTTGAAGACATGATTGGGCAGCCCTGTAGGACATGTCGGCGGCGTCCCGATCGCGTTCACGGCATACGACGCTCCGCCCCCCGCGGGGCAAAACGGCTCCGCTTGCAAGTAGTTCGGCACTAAGTCGCTCATGCTGACGGTCGCACCTGTCTGAGACTGCGTCGCCAGCGCGTACATCTCTTTCGCCTGATGAATCTGGCGCAGGTTCGCCACGCAGGTGCGCGTTTGGGCGCGGGCGCGGGCGTTCATCCAGCTGGGCAACGCTAACGAGACCAGGATCGCGATGATAAACACCACGATCATAATCTCCACGAGCGTGAAGCCCCGTCTCCTCGCGACTCGCTTTGGCATGATGGCTCCTTTGGGCGTGCTGTGCCCATGCAGGAGTTTCCACAAAGCGGCGCGAGGCTCCCTGTTAAAGGCTATAGATTTATCCGCTTGCTATCCGATGGGCTTGATGTAGCGTTTGGGGATGCCCCATGGGGCGCGCCAGTTGCGAGAGAGCAGCGCGTTCGCGTCGCGGTCGTTCACAATCTGCGCACGCTGCGCGTCCCAGCGGATACTGCGCCCCACCCGATAGGCGATATTCCCCAGCAACGGTACAATTGTCGAGCGCACGCCTGTTAGAACATCCACAGCAAGCGGGACGCCCTCCCGAATCGCGGCGAGGAAGTTCTCTGCGTGCGGTTCGCTCTGCGCCGAGCCGCCGCGCTTGTAGGCGGGGATACGCTCCTTGTCAGGATGGATTTCCAATCCCTCGCGGCTCACATAGAGGCTGCCGTTCGTGCCGAAGAACATCGTGCCGTAGCCGCGCCCATACAGAGGGTATTCGCTGCCCGCGCGATGCGTATAAATCAGCGTCCAGTCTTTGAACTTCCAGATGCAGTCGATTGTATCGGGCGTTTCGCGGTTGTCGTTCAGCGCGAACTTGCCCCCATAGGCGGCGACCTCCGTCGGGTTATGCTCACCCATGCCCCAGAGCGCGATATCAATTAGATGCACGCCCCAGTCCGCCACCTTGCCCCCTGCATAGTCCCAGAACCAGCGGAAATGATAGATACATCGGTTCGGATTGTAGGGGCGTTTAGGCGCAGGTCCCAACCAGAAGTCCCAGTCCAGTCCGGGCGGCGGGTCGCTGTCGGGCGGGTTGCCGATGCCGTTGGGCGTCTCGTTGCCCACATTCCAGCAGTGAACGGTCGTGATTTTGCCTAGTCTGCCCGAACGCACAATCTCGACCGCTTCCTTGAAATGCTCGCCGCTGCGCTGTTGTAGCCCAATTGCGACCACGCGCTTGTGTTCACGCGCGGCGTGTACCATCGCCAATCCCTCAGCAATATTGTGCATCGCGGGCTTTTCGCAGAACACATGCTTGCCTGCCTCGCAGGCGTCGATGGTCATTTTCGCGTGCCAGTGGTCGGGCGTGGCGACGACCACCGCGTCCACATCCTTGCGCTCCAGAATCTGGCGGTAATCGCGGTAGAGTTCGATGTCGTTGCGCCCTGTAACCTGACGGAACTCGTCGAGGTGTTTCTGGTACACATCGCATGCCGCGACGATATCGCACTGCCCGCGCAGGCGGTTGAACTGCCAGTAGTGATGGCGTCCAATCCCGCCACAGCCGATAATCGCGATTCGAATCCTATCATTTGCGCCGAATTTGCGTTTCATAGCCGCTGCCCTCTCGCCCGTCGGTTCTGAAGTTTCAGTAGGTAGGGGAAGAATCCTGCCGATAATCGGGGTACTTACTTTCCGGTCGCCTCGGCGTTGACCGCTTTGAGCATGAAGTTCACCAGCAGGGTGTAAAACTCTTCGGGGCGTTCGTAGCGCGCCTGCACATGCTCGCAGCCGTCCGCCCACCAGAGCTGCTTGGGTTCCCGCGCCGCCTGGAACAGGCGTTCGGCATGGTAGGGAGGGATGAGCTGGTCTTTCGTGCCGTGCATCAGCAGCACGGGGCGCGGCGCGATATGCCCGATGATATCTTCAGGGGCGACTTTCGTGGGCGAGCGGCGCGTGTAGAGCCTGCCAATCCACAGCGTGGGGTGGAGCAGCACTGACGCCTTGCCGACGGCGTTGCGCCACCAGTCCTTGACGGCGTGGCTCAGGCGCGCGTAGGCGGAGTCGGCGATGACGGCGCGGATACGCTCATCTTCCGCCGCTGCCAGCAGGCTCGCCGCGCCGCCCATCGATGCGCCATACACCACCACCGGCAAACCAGGCGCGATACGGCATGCGAAATCGACCGCCGAAAGCACATCGAGCCGCTCCTTGTCGCCAATCGTGCAAAGGTCGCCCTCGCTCTTGCCCATCGCGCGGAAGTCGAACACCAGGCAGTGGAAGCCCGCGTGCCACAGCTCCTTCGCCACAGGCAACGGCTCGCAGCGGTTCATCAGGTAGCCGTGACACAGAATCGCAATCCCGACGGGCTTGGGGTTGGGAATCCACCAGCCGAAGAGCCGTATCCCGTCGCGCGAGGGGAACGCCACATTCTGATAAGGCAGCCCCATATCGCGCGGGGTCATAAAAAACGGCGTGCGGGGTGGACGCAAAGTCGCCCGTGTCGCGACATAGTTCGCGAGCAACAGCAGTCCAAAGACAATCACGACGGCGACAACGATGGCAGGCAACATGACGGTTAAGAGTATACTTCATTTGGGGCGCTGTTCAAATCGGAAATCATCTGCACAACCGTTTGCTCCAGTAGAGGGAGGTCTCACACAATGGTATCGTAGACCTGCCTCTTTCATATCTGCCGAATTCGTCGGACTCCAGCCCGATGAATTGAATCAGCTGTACCTCAGGACGACTTATTCCTCACAGTCTCACTGATGCGGGTTTTCAGGAGCTACGTTTGTTTCGGGTTCTTCGACCACATTTTCTTGAGTTCCTCGACCACATCTTCAAGCAACCTTACCTGCACAGGTACAGGAAAAGGCTGATAAGGCTCCATATACACATAGGATAATCCGACTACAGGTTCGTTGAGGATAAAGTCAGAGATCGGCTCTGCAAAAGCAACCTTTGCTTTTTTCAGCACTTTTGCATCGTCTTCGCTACTGACATGCTTAACGAGGAAGTTCTCGGTCTGGGCGAGGATATCCATCGGTATCCCACTGGGAGACTGTGTGGAATAGAGCATGCCAATCCCATATTTTCGCCCTTCCTTGGCGATTCTGTAGAAAACGCTGCTTGGTTCCGCAAGTAGGTTGTGCGCTTCCTCGATGACCACCAGAACGTCGGTTTTTCGCTGTTGGGAGTCGTTGCCTATCCCTCGCGTATATCGTTGAAGCGCCTCGTTGAAGAGACGGGCTGCCAGCCTTGAGCTGATAAACTCCACTTGTTCTGGGCGCACTGTGGGTAGGTCGACTATGACAACTTTCCCCGAGATAGCTTCGCGTATAGCGCTGGATAAGAAATCCCCTATAACGACGCTGTCTGTATGTAAATCTCGCAAGAAAGAGAGCCTTTTGGCATACTGATATAGCTCACGAGCACTATTACGCTTTTCGTCGCCGCTATCCTCGCTATTGTCGTCCGTACCATCCTCGCTATCTTGTGTCTTTGAGGTTTTCTTAGCCCTACTGAAGGCTGTCCTCAAGTCGACATCGTTATTATAAAAGTCACCATCACGAGCCTCAAATTCTGCTTTTCCATAGCGGATTTTCATCTCCTTCGGAGGACTCAACCCTGCTTCTAAAAGCGCCCCATAAACATACGCCATCTTATTAGGGATTCTAATCCAGTCACCGTTTTCTGGATCAACCCCTGACCTTGCCGCCTCCAAATATTGCGGCGGGCGTCCCCCTTGAAACAACTCGCGCTGATACGCGAGTTCTATAGCCAAATACGGCTCTCTGAAAAAGTTTATTTTTATCGGCTTTACCTCGTAGATGTCACCACTAGACGATCCATCCTCTACTTGCCGGTTGGTAAACCACACGATTTGCTTCTGTATTCCCAGCTTCTCGAACGCCTGTATCAAGCCCATCGCAGTACTTTCGGTAGTCTGCGTGGCATATTCGCCGTTCAAATCAAATATCAACATTCCCATGTGTGGGAAGTAGTATTTGAGAAGCACCAAAATCACCTTGTTCTCATTGCTCTTGCCAAAACCTGTTTTCCCAAAGTTTGCCGTGCGCCGACCATGAAAGTTAGCGACATCGATCATCTTTTTAACATCTATGAGTTTTCCATCCTCTGCGCTCCCCAAGCGTAGGTAACCGAAGTTCACATACGGATGTTGCTCGTGGGAAGAGGCAGCGGGCTGGAGGCTAACGTTTATTAGTCCTTGAAGTTCTTCGTTGGTCAAAGAAGAAACGCTCACATCCAAAAGTGAGGGAACCTTGCGGGTTGAGGGGTAGAAGGAAATCGCCCCTACGCCTGCCCCGTTTTCTGGCTTCTGATACCTACCAAGTATCAAAATTTCGTAGTGAAGGAAGTTGATGCTCTTTGCTGTATGCTCGTCCAGCTGTGCTTGATTGAGATTCCTTAGTGCCAGTGCTTCAGCGTAATCGCTGTAGGTAATTGGACGGTATACTGAGTTCGTTACCATTCCGAGATACTCGGCACGATTGTCGTAGTAGGTGCCTGTACGCACCTTAACGAACTGACCGAGCTGTAGCGCACTTGTCTTGAGCTCACGATAATCCAACACAAGCACAATGTAGGTCTTGCCGCCTTTTGTATAGATGTCAGTCACGAAGCCAATTCGGTTTTCCATAACTACCTCCACATCTGAGGAATTCGCAATCCTGTATTTTGCTGAATCTGGTTTCGAAGTTCATTTTCTACGACGCGCACCAAATTGCTATCAATCGAGGCGCGTTCGTGTGCTTCGGAAACTGTCGCGATGGAGCCGCCATATAACACTGATCTATGATTATATAGAGTGCTAATTATATCTTCTATCTGTTGTTTGTCGTCGGCGAAGTACCAGGGGATATCAAAGGTGATTACGCTTTGGAGAGGAGAAAAGGTCTCAGGGAAAAATTTGCCCACATAGCGACGCCCAAATACAAAACTCCCATCGTAGTCTGGGTTCCACTGGCGTTCGAAGCCAAAGGTATAATCCATCAGCGCTTTCGGAACTTGAAAATAAACGGGGGTTCCACTCGCATGCTGCTCAATCCACCTCAGAATGACCATAGAGGGGACGCCCTCGCGCAGCAATTTAGTACTTTTGACAACCCCCACAATTCGGGTTTTGTGACGATCAAAGTAGTCTTTCAGTTTGTGTACGAACGAGTCCTTAACCCCATGCTGCTCGAGCCTTCCATCGCGAACAAGAACTACTTTTATACCTGCGTCCCTATACCGTTTTGCCAAGGTTACGATATACGCCCATTCCAGAACGCTGCGCACTATATTTGTAAAGCTTTCAAGGTCCTTGTAGATGTGTTCTCCTAAATCGTCTGCCTGAATACCTGTTTCGTCCGAGAACTCGGTAAGGGGAGATTCAGAAAACAACTTCTGGATGTAGGTGCGACGCTTCCCTTGCAGTGATGCACTAGCGCTTCCATTATGTGCTTTTAGTATATCAAACAGTTCGTAGTTTTTGATTACCTTCACTACAGGCTCTGGCTGCTTTTCTAGATCGCTGCTAAACGCGGAGACTCTAATCATGCCAAGGCTGATCTCGCGAAACTGGGGAAACAATAACGAGCTTCCTCCATCTACGGCGATAGTAACCAGGCGACAGCTCGACGAGGCAGGCGTAATGCACCGCACTGCGGATTTGTCCAGACAATCACTCAACCGTTCAATCTGTTGCTGAACCTCTTTCAGCAACTTGTAGTCATCCTCAGTAACCTGCTCCAAGAAGTCAGAGACCCCCAAAGGGTTATTCATTTGACCTGTGTAGGGCATCGTCCTCTCCGTCGTAAGAGTCTGAATAGCGTGGGTCTTCCCACAGCTGGACGACTGAATTATACCCGATTTCTGACAGTATCGGCTGTTGGATCTTTCGCTCGACTTCGCGGAGGCGTTGCAGGATGGTCGCTCGCGCGCTGAGAGTAAGACGTCCTAACTGCCCATTCGGTTTGCGTACCCTGTTTTCAGGCGTGCGAGCAAATTCTACCAGCCAATTTCGGAACTCTAACAGGGGTTTCCAGTGCGCCTCTTCTTGCACAATCCTTTGCATCGTTCGGTCTTGCGACACGACGGAACATGTCCAGCATCCAAAGCGCGTCTCACGCCCTTTATACACAGAGAGCAATCCCCGTGTAGGATAGCCCCACGAGGGCGCAACGAAGCTCAGAAAATCCCACACATCACATTCGCGCCATACAATAATTGGAGAAAAGTATCCGATTTTGAGGCGCTGGCTCTGTGCATACCAGACGCCCTGACCGCACTCGCCGCCTCGTGAACAGGAAAGCTTTAGCCGAGCGTCTCGCACATCGGACTCGCCGAAGCGTATGCCAGTCACGACCAGTGTACGCTCACGTTCTTCAAGGGGAAGCGTACCCAAGTAGGCTTCAACGGGCTTGATTTTCAGGCGATGTGTGCACCAGCGGAAACCCTGATGGGGTGGGGGATAGCCTTTGCCAATCACCTGCACCCAGAAGGAATCCTCAGGCGCAGGTCTTAGGACAGTCGCCTTCGCTAATCGCTGCGCGGTGATCGATTGAAGAAAAGAAAGCGCGAACTGTTGTAGCGTGGGAATTTCTATTTCAGTATCGCAATACAGAACCTCTGGGAGAATCTCGTATTTTCGAAGTACCTCAGTACAAAGCACTAACGCTGTGGTCGAGTCCTTACCCCCTGAATACATCAGAATCCAGCGATTGTAGCCTCGCCCCAACATAGCTTCAATGGCTTGCTGAGAGAGTTTTGTCATCGCGTGGAGCCTGTCACTGCCCTCAAGAGAAATGTCCGCAAACGGATTTGCCAGCGAAACATCAAGTTGCATAGCATAGGCATATTCGCTGATTTTGTGATAATTCCTGCGGCACTGGCTCAGAACATCGGTATAATCCCTACCGTGACGCAGTGTCGTGTCAACTACTGGGCGATTAGCGCGTTCTGGCTGGGCGTGAGCGTCCACTGGGCGGCGTTTTTGACGATTGCCATGCAAGCGCGGGTGAACGACCTCGCGCCGCCCGACCAGCGTGGCATCTATCTGGCGTGGCTCGCGGCGGCGGGCGCGCTGATTTCCACGATTATCGAGCTGATTGCGGGACCGATTAGCGACCGCAGCACAGCGCGAATGGGCAGGCGACGCCCATTTATCCTGTGGGGCACGCTGCTGACCTTGCCGTTTATTTTGCTGTTTATGACCACGCAGAGCTTCCCGCTTCTGGTGCTGCACTTTGTGGCGATTCAACTGTTTCTGAACTGGGCGAATGGACCCTATCAGGCGGTGATTCCCGACTATGTGCCCCCCGAACGGCACGGTTTGGCGTCGGCGTATATGGGGATGATGACGCTGGTGGGTACACTGGCAGGGTTGGCGTTGGCGGGCGCGCTGCTGGGCGAGCCGCCGCTGATTCTGGGCGACCTGCCGCGCACGACGCGCCTGCAAATCGTGGGCTGGACGCTGGTGGGCTTTCTGGTGGTCACGATGCTGTGGACGGTGCTGGGCATGCGCGAACCGCAGTGGCAGCCGAAGCATCCCGACGAGAAGCGATTGCGCCCTTCGCTGTTTATGAATATTTTTCTGAACGAGTTGCCCAACTTCCGCTGGGTGGTGGTCTCGCGGTTTGTTTTCAATATGGGCTTTTTCACGGCGCTGTTCTTTTTGGAGTTTTACCTGCGAGACACGATTGGCTTGAAGGGCGCAGCGCCGCAGCATGCGTTCGGGTTTATGGCGACGGCGACGCTGACGGGCGTGCTGGGCAACTGGCTGGCGGGCGTGCTGGCAGACCGCATGAGCAAAAAGCAGATTATTTACTACTGCATCGGGCTGATGTGCGTATGTGCGGGACTATTCCTGAGCGCGCAGAGCCTGACGATGGTCTACCTCACGGGCACATTATTCGGCGTGGCGTGGGGCGCATACGCGGCGGTGGACTGGGCGTTAGCCAGCAACCTTGTGCCGACCTGCGAGTCGGGGCGGTATATGGCAATCTGGCACATCGCGATGACGATGCCGCAGGTGATTGCGCCGCTGATTGCGGGACCGTTAGGCGACTGGCTGAACGCTGAGTACGGCATGGGCGCAGGCTGGCGGAGGATTTTCCTGCTCGCGCCGATTTACTTCCTTGCGTCGGTGTGGCTGCTGAAGCCTGTTCAGGAGAGACCGCTTCAGAACTAACAGGCTTCCAGGGGCGGTTGTTCTTGACGACTACGGCGTATCGAACCTGCTGGAACAGGGGGTCGCCCTAAACGGACGGAACCCAGAATCAGGTAAACTTATACCGCTATGACTCGCAAGCAGGGGACAGTGCTGCTCGCGATGAGTGGGGGCGTGGATAGTTCGGTGGCGGCGGCGATTCTGATGAAGCGCGGCTACGAGGTCGTCGGCGTCACGATGCAGATCTGGCAGGAGTCGCATCCCGACCCGCGGCATGGGGGCTGCTGCTCGCTCGGCGCGGTCGAGGATGCGCGGCGCGTCGCGCGCAGGCTGGGTATTCCGCACTATGTGCTGAACTTCCGTCGCGTGTTCGCCGACACGGTGATTCGCGACTTCATCCACGAGTATCGGCGCGGGCGCACGCCTAATCCGTGCGTGCAGTGCAACCGCTTCGTGAAGTTCGACGCGCTGCTGCGCAAGGCGGACGAGCTGGGCTGCGACTATATCTCGACTGGACACTACGCCCGCACGCGCTCCAACCCGCACACGGGGCGGTACAACCTGCTGCGCGCCGTGAATAAGGAGAAGGATCAGTCCTATGTGCTGTATATGTTGAATCAGGAGCAGCTGCGCCGCGCGATTTTCCCGCTGGGCAATATGCCGACCAAGGCGGAGACGCGCCGCCTTGCCGCCGAGCTGGGGCTGTGGACGGCGAACAAGCCCGACAGTCAGGAAATTTGCTTCGCAGCGCATGCGGGGGGCTATCACCAGTTCCTGCGCGAGGTCACGCCCGACGCCTTCAAGCCGGGCGAGATTCGCGATACTTCAGGGCGCGTGCTGGGCACGCACAACGGCATCGCGCTCTATACGATTGGACAGCGCAGGCGACTGGGCATCAACACGGGCGGTAAGCCGATGTTCGTGCTGGGCATTATTCCAGAGGAGAACGCGATTATCGTGGGCGACGAGGCGGAACTCTACGAGCGCGAGATGATCGTGGGCGATGTGGAGTGGAGCAGCATTCCGTATCTGGAGAGGCCGCTGCGCGTCATGGCAAAAATTCGGTATAATGCGCCTATGGCGCAGGCGACGCTCTACCCCTTAGACGACCCGCGCCGCGTGCGCGTGGTGTTCGACGAACCCGTGCGGGCAATTACGCCGGGGCAGTTCGGCGTGTTCTATCGGGGCGAGACGGTGGTGGGCGGCGGCGTGATTGAGGCGCCTTACGCGGCGAACCCCGACGCGGAGACGACCGACCGCGCGGTCAAGCGGGCGCTGCAAGTCGTGCAGCCGTTCCTGCTGGAGGGGGCAGAAGGATGAACGACGCTTTGTTGATGATTCTGATTGTGCTGATGAGCCTCACGCTGCTTGTGCTGGCGTGGGTGGTAATCGGGTTGCTCCTCGTCGCCCGATGTGAACTGCCGAAACTCCAGCGTCAAATGAGCGAGATGAACGGGCGGGTGGCGCAGCTGCTGGATGAACTCGTCCCGACCGTGCAGCACACGACGCTCGCGCTGAAAGAGGCGGAGCGCGCCCTGCACGAAGCGGCGGAGACCATCGAGAACCTGCACATCGTCAGCGACAACATCCGCCACAAGCTGGAGGTCGCCGACGCCGTCGGCGCGAAGGTGCGTCGCCTGCCCGAAAAGACCGCCCGCTTCCTCGGCAGGGTGATGCATCAGGGCTTCAAGTTGGGGGGACAGCTCATCAGCAGTCAACTTGAGAAGCGTCTCCAGCCGAAACGCGCAACGGTTTATGACGGGGCGCGTGGTCTGGACACTCCTGTCCAAGCGTCGCCCCCCAGTGGCTTGAACAGTCCTGTCCAAGCAGGCTCCCAAGAAAGCCTGAGTGCTTCACAGAGACAGGACGCCGCCGTACTGAGGGGAAGCACGGGCGGGGACGCCTGTGCCACAAGTGAGAATTCCGCCCCATTCGAGGCGGAGAGCGTCCCAACAGGGGAGGTAACCACAGCACCACACGCAACACAACCTGCATCACACACCACACACAAGGAGGGATGACCATGCAGAACCAAGATGAACGCAGCGGCGTGCTGTATCTACTGGCGGGAATCGGACTGGGCGTGCTGATTGGCGCCGTGATCGGTCTGCTGTTCGCGCCCAAGTCGGGCGAAGAGATTCGCGGCGACATCGGACAACGCCTGCACGACCTGAGCGAGAAAGTGCGCGAGTTGAGCCACCAGGTCTACGAGCGCGGCGGCGAGACCGTGCGCAACCTGCGCGAGCGTGTGAGTCGCAAGGCGCATGAGGTCGCCGAAGACATCGCGCCTGACCAGGCGTAATCCGCCATGTGGCGCTGGCTAGGCTGGGCAGTGGTCGTCTCCACTGCCCTCGTTTTCCTCTATTTCGTCTGGCAGTCCCTGATCCCGTTCCTGATTGGGGGCGTCATCGCGCTGCTGCTGAACCCGTTCGTGGAAGCGCTCTGTCGTAAGGGCTACTCGCGCGGGCGCGCCATCCTGAATGTGTTTTTGGCGTTCCTGCTCCTCGCGCTCGGACTCAGCTTGATGCTTGTCCCCACTTTCTACGCCCAGTCGCAGGCGATACTCCAGACCTTCAGTCAGAAAAACAATGGCGACATCACGAAGGTGGTAAACCGCTGGGTCAAAGACGCGCAGGGCTACCTGGAACGCGAGGTTCCCAAACGGCGCGACCTGATCGCGCGTAACGCAGAACTCCTCAAGCGATTGGATCTGCCCACGGAACCGGACGCGCTCACGAAAGCGTTGACGCAGCGCATTCAGAAACGCGCCAACGAGTTCATCCTGGACAACGCTGCCCGCTACATCAACTCATTTCTCAACACCCTGCTGGGGCTACTCTCGCGGGCGCTGTGGATTATCCTGATTCCGATGAGCGCATACTTCTTTCTGTTGGACATGCCCGCAATCCACCGGAGCTTTCTATTTATGGTTCCGCCTGCCCAGCGTCCCGCCGTTCAGCAACTGATAAGCGAGATAGGCGCGCTCTTTTTCCGCTACATTCGGGGAATCGTTACGGCGGCGCTGACCTATGGCGCGGTAAGCATGCTCTTTTACTGGCTGGCGGGCGCGCCGAACCCGGTGCTGCTGGGCGTGCTGGCGGCGATTCTGTATCCTATCCCTTATTTAGGGGCGTTTCTGATTGCGCTCAGCTCGTTCGTGTTCACGCTGATTTTTGGTCCTGCGCATCCCCTGTTTTTTGTGGCGTCGTTGCCTACTATGTGGCATGCGGTCGCTGTGGTGGCGGGCGCGATGGCGGTGAACACGCTGTTTGATTTAATCATCACGCCGCGTTTGCTGGGCGGGGCGGTGGGGTTGCGTCCGCTGGGCGCGCTGATTGCGATTGTGGTGGGCGCCAACTGGGGCATCTGGGGGATGTTGCTTGCTGTGCCCGTCGCCACCACGCTCAAGATTATCATCGAGCGACTGCTGCACTTTTTCTACGGAGAGGCGGACTTTCTGGAGCTGCCTGAACCGCCCGCAGAGTCTGCCGAATCGAGTGAAGAAGGAACGAAGGCGCCTGCCCATGTCGCGTCGGATTAGCGTAAAGGCGCCGCCTTATGCATGGTACAATTCGCGCCATGCACGATCCAGTCCACCACACGCTTGAGGAAGAGAGCCAGCTGGTTCAAATCCGCCTGCAGAAGCTCCGGCAACTGCGCGAACTGGGATTAGACCCCTTCGCCATCGAACGGTACGAGACTACCCATCCCCTGCAGGCAATCCACGACGAGTACGAGCAGCTGGAGGGCAAGACGGTCGCCGTCGCAGGGCGCATCGCTGCAATTCGCAAGATGGGTAAGGCGACCTTCGCACACCTGATGGACAGCACCGGCAAGCTGCAAATCTACCTCAAAGCCGACGAACAAGGCGAAAAATACGACCTGATTGACCTCTGGGATCTGGGCGACTATCTCGGCGTGCAGGGCTTCGTGTTCAAAACGCGCACGGGCGAAATCACCGTGCATGTGCAGTCGTTCACGATGTTAGCCAAAGCGATTCGCCCTGTGCCGTTCCCTAAAGAGAAGGGCGAGCAACGCTGGTACGAGCTGCACGATGTGGAGCAGCGGTACCGCCAGCGCTATTTGGACCTGCTGGTGAACCCCGAATCGCGTCAGCGGTTGCTCGCACGGTGTCGAATGATTCGCGAGATACGGCGGTTCTTAGACGAGCGAAGCTTTCTGGAGGTGGAGACGCCCGTGCTGCAGCCGATGGCGGGCGGCGCGGCGGCGCGACCTTTCGTGACGCACCACAACGCGCTCGACCGTGAGTTCCAACTGCGCATCGCGCTGGAATTGCACCTCAAGAGGCTGTTGATTGGGGGCATCGATCGCGTGTACGAAATCGGGCGTGTGTTCCGCAACGAGGGCATCTCCACCCGCCACAATCCCGAGTTCACGATGCTCGAACTCTATCAGGCGTATGCGAATCTTGAGGATATTATGAGCCTCGTTGAGGAACTGTTCCGCCATGTCGCCGAGCGCGTGTTCGGAACCACCGTGTTCGAAATGCACGGCGTGCAGGTAGATTTCGCCCGTCCGTGGCAGCGCATCCGCCTGATGGACGCGATTCGGGAGCGCACGGGACTGACCGAAGCCGACTTTGAGACGCTGGAGGACGCCGTCCGCGCCGCCGAGAAGGTCGGCATCTATGTGGAGCGCAAGGACACCATCGGCGGGATTATCGAGAAGGTGCTGGAGAAGTGCGTGGCGGAGCATCTGCAGCAGCCGACCTTTGTGTACGGCTTCCCGATTGACACCTCGCCGCTGGCGAAGCGCGAGCCAGACAACCCGCGTTTCACCCGCCGCTTCGAGGGCTACCTCTTTGGCAAGGAGGTCGCTAACGCCTTCTCGGAGCTGAACGACCCGCTGGAGCAGCGCGCGCGCTTCGAGCAGCAGTACGCGCTCCGTCAGGCGGGCGACGAAGAGGCGCACCCGTTCGACGAGGACTTCCTGCATGCGATGGAGTACGGCATGCCCCCCGCAGGTGGGTTAGGAATCGGCATCGACCGCGTGGCGATGCTGCTCACGGGCACGGATTCCATTCGCGAAGTGATTTTCTTCCCGCAGATGCGGGAGGGGTAGCATGTACGCTGCCACACTGAGTGTAATTGCCGACTGGGTTCGCGCGCTGGAGCTGCCCGTTGTGCTGATTCAGCCGCGCAGCGCGGACGCGCACGAGACGCCCCTGAATGTGCGGATGATACGGCAGGCGTTGGGGGCGCGGCGCGTGGTTGCTGTCGGCGGCGGGCTGGAGGGCTATCTAAACGCCCTGCAACGTGCCCTGCAGAATCGCACCCCCATCAGCGCGCTCATCGACCACCTGCACCCGCCCCCTGACAACCTGCATATCTGGCTGGACTTACCCTACGCCCGTCAGAGCTGCGCGCAGCTTCTGCGCTGGGCGAAGGAGGACGGGCTGGCGGGCGCGAACCAGCGTCAGGCGTGGGCGCGCGTGCAGCTCCAGTTCCGTCAGCTCGAAATGCGCGTGCGCGAGGCGCAGGCATCGCTGCAGGGGAAAGCCTACCTCGCCGTGCATGACGCTTACCTGCCCCTCACGCGACGGCTCGGCATGCGCTCGCTGGGCAGCCTGCAGCCCGACCACGAACGCCCACCCAGCCTGCAACGCCTGCGTCAGGCAATCGAGCAGGGCAGACAGGCGAGCGTCGCGATGGTATTGGCGAGTGAGCCGTCGGACATCGGCGCGACCGTCGCCCGACTGCTCAGGGTTCCGCTTGTGATTGCCGACACGCTAGAGTCGCCCGACCCTGAGGATGACTACTTCGCGCGACTGCTGGGGCTAGTCCGTGCGCTAGAGCAGGTGAGGGCGGCGCGGTGAGGGGGGGTGAACAAGGTACGCTCATCAAACAATTTGGCTTGCTTCGAGCTGCGTTAGCGTCAAGGCGGACTGGAGGGCGCGCGCCGCGTCCTCCGCTGACAGCACGCCAATCAGCTCGGTCTCGGCGACCTCCGCGCCGAGCGCACACGCCATCCGGCGCACAACCTCCGTCACGCGAAACAGGTCGGTCTGCTCAGTCTGCGTGATGTTCAGCGAGACCTGCGCGACCTGACGAGTGGGCAGCCACAGCCCCAGCGCACGCACGCCCCTGAGCGCGGGGTTGGTTTCGCGTTCGGCGCGAATCTGGCGGGCGATTTGTCGGGCAATCGCCACATCAGGCGGGCGCAGGTTCAGATTGAACGCAATCAGTGGGTCGCGCACGCCCATCACCGTCACGCCTGCGGTGGGGTGCAGGCGTTTCGGACCGAAGTCGGGCGTGCGCTCGCCCACAAGTCGTTTGCCAAGCCAGCCCTCGAACTCGCCCTTGCGCAAAGTGGGCAGGTCGCGCGGGCGTCCCACGCGGGCGGAATGTTCGTAGAGATAAACAGGCACATGCAGACGCCGTGCAAAACTTTTCGCGACCTGATATGAGAACGCCACCGCTTCCTCGCGCGTCAGCCCCGTGAGCGGCACAAAGGGAACCACATCCACTGCGCCGATGCGCGGGTGCGCTCCTTGATGGCGGTTCAGGTCGATGCGCTCTATGGCGACTGACCCTGCCTGCAATACGGCGCGTTTCACCTGCACAGGTGTCCCCGAAAACGCCAGCACCATCCGATGGTGGTCATAATCCCACGAGAGATGATGGATTTTCACGCCTGCGCTCGCGGCGGCGTCCGCAATCGCTCGTATTGTTGTTTCGTCGCGCCCTTCCGAGAAGTTCGGAACGCATAGCACCCGCGCCGTCTGCATGCCAAGATTATACTGCGCAGTCCCTCACTTCGCCGTTCCCAAAGTGGTGTATAATACATGCAGGCAACTCTGCCGAAAGGAGGCTTTACGACGATGCTGACACGAATTTTGTGGACTGTGGCGGCGACGGGCGCGCTGCTGACGCTGGCGAATGCACAAAACATTCACCAGGAACAGGGTGATGCTGGCGACCTGCCTGAAACGGCTCAGGCGACTGGAACTGATACTTCAACGCCACTCGGCGCCATCCGCGGCTCGCTGGAAGCAGACGGCGTCGATATGTATGTCATCTACATAAGCGATCCGGCGAACTTCAGCGCGACGACGGTCAATGCAATCACCCCCTTCGACACCCAGCTCTGGCTGTTTGATGCGGATGGCAAGGGCGTGGTGTTCAACGATGACGAGGTGGGCAGCAACCTCAGTCGCTCGCGCATCGATAACTCGACGGGCTGTCTGAACGGGCGTCGCGCAGGGATTTACTATATCGCCGTCTCGCGCTACAATCGCGATGCGGTGGGCTGCGAGGAGCGCCTCATCTGGAACGATACGCCGTTCCGTGCGGTGCGCTGTCCTGACGGACCTGAGGCAAACTCTCGCGTCGCGGGATGGACGGGTACGACCGCCTTCTCCGGCGACTACGAGATTACCCTGACCGGCGCGTTCACGGCTCCTGCGCAATCGAATATCCCCCCGTGCCCGCCGTTTGATGGGTGGGACGAGACTGAAAACGGCGGCGGCGACGCAGGAGACTTGCCCAGCAGCGCACAAATCATCCAGAGCAGTGACGCTCAACCGTGCCAGACCCCTGTGCGGCGCATTCGCGGGACGATGGGCGCGGATGATGTGGATATGTATGTGATCTGCATCACAGATCCCAACCAGTTTTCCGCTAGTACCGTTGGTAGCACAGGCTGGGACACGCAGCTCTGGCTGTTCAAGTGCAACGGCAAGGGCGTGGTGCATAACGACGACAACCCTGACGCCGCTTCAGGGCTACAATCCAGGATCGACAACCGCACAGGCTGCATCCAGCAGGGCGGCGTCTATCTGCTGGCGATTAGCCGCTACAATCGCGACGCCGTAGCGGCGGACGGACAGCCTATCTGGGATCCTACGGGCGCAGGGCGCGGCGTGCGCTGTCCCGACGGCATCCGCGCAGATCAGCCGCTGGGCGGCTGGGCAGGCGCGACCTCCGCGGCGGGACGCTACATCATCAATCTCACGGGCGCCCACTTCGTCAGCGCAAACGGCTGCTGTGTCACGGCGGGCGGGGATGTGAACCTCGACGGCTGCGTGGACGACGCGGATCTGCTGGCGATCCTGTTTGCGTTCGGCAGCACGGGCACTTTCCTGCCGGAGGATGTCACCTGCGACGGCGTGGTGGACGATGCGGATCTACTCACCGTGCTGTTCGCGTTTGGGCAGGGCTGCTGATAAACGCTTGCAGACAGAGTGCAGGGGGCGCGTCTGCCGTACGCGCCCCCGCCTCGCTCAGAGAGGGTGACTCTTCACGGGAGCCGCGCACATCACGGGTTGAGTCGGCAGGGACTTGCACTACTGCGGGGAAGTATGCTATAATGTGGTAGGAGGTCTGGAATCTATGAAACAGCGTGGTGGTTTCACCCTGATTGAGTTACTCGTAGTGATTGCGATTATCGCCATTTTAGCGGCGATATTGTTCCCCGTGTTTGCGCAGGCGCGTGAAAGCGCGCGGCAGACGACCTGTGTCTCTCGCTTCTATCAAGTGGCGCGTGCGGTGGTGATGTACACCAGCGACTACGACACGACGCAGCCGCTGACGCAGTGGTTCGCCACGTTCGCGAACGACCCTGAAGAGGCGGAGTGTCAAGATCGGATTTTAGGGCAGCTGATTCGCCCATATGTGAAGGACTGGACGGTGTACCGTTGTCCTTCCGACCCGATGGCGACAGACGCGATTCTGGACGCCTGCCACTATGACGACGAGCGTCCGCCGACGCGCCAGTGCGCCCGTGAATACCGCTGGGCGCTCAAAACGAACCTCGGCTACAATTATGTGTACCTTTCGCCGATTATGGTGGGCAACAGCTATCCCGGACGCAACGGTTGGTCGAATGTGCCTGCCACGGATGCGCGTATTAAAAACCCTGCGTCAACGGTTTTGTTTGTGGATAGCCTGTGGTTGCGCGACCCGCAGTCGCGTCAGCCGCAGTGCGGCGGCAACTGGATTGTGATGCCGCCCTGCCGCTGGTGGTACGATGCCTCAGGGCGCGAGGTAGACACCTTCACGATTGTGCGCGAGGAATGCAGCAGCGGCCGCGCCTGGGGCTGGTACAGCTACCGCGGTCTAAGCTGTGGCAACCGCTTGCCCGCCTGCTGGATGCTGGAAAACGCGCGCAACAGGTACACATGGTTGGAGTTCGGCGGCGCGTGGCCCTGGCATCGCGGCGAGCGGATGACCGTCGCCTTCGTAGACGGACATACGAAATCCTACACGCCGCGCCAGCTGGCGCAAGGCTGCGAGCTGCAATCCATGTGCCGTGGTCGAATCATTGACCCGCAAGCGTACCTGTGGGATCTGGACGACTACTATTGAGGGAGCGTTCCTATGGAAATCTCCAGACCTGTCGGGATAGGGATTATCGCGATTGCGGCGATTCTGGCGCTGGCAATTGTGTGGTATTTAACGATGGGCGGCGGCAGCGGCGCGTCAGGCACGGTTCGGGAAAGCGCGTATCCTGAGTATAAAGCGAACCCACCATTGCCCGACAGCGAGCTGCAGGGTCCTGAGGCGCCACCGCCAATCGCGGGCGCAGGCGGCAGGCGCTGAACGCCGCGGGTAAATCCTCGCTGTGCTCGGGATAACAACACCGTCTGAGGTGGGGTGTCTACTCCTCGCAGATCTGTCTGGCTACTATTGGCGGTATGCAGCTGCCCGCGATGCCTGCCGACGACGGCGGTGCGGGAACCACGCTGCTGGGGGCTATGGCGCATACTACTTGAGCGCGTTCAACCCGAGTACGGGCGCATTCACGCTGGCGTCGCGTGCGCAGCCACTGTACGGCTATGCCAGCGTAGGAACCCGACGCCGTTGCATTGGAGCGACGACAACCCGCCTGATAGCGCGCACACCCCCGACGAATGCTACCGCTATGGAGACGACCATGGACGCGCCTATGGCAACGGCTGCGTCGACGACGCCGACCTGCTCAATGTGCTGTTCAACTTCGGTTCGGACGGCAGCAACGGCGGCGACGCGAACTGCGACGGCATCGTGGATGACGCTGACCTGCTGGATGTGCTGTTCAACTTCGGTTCGGGCTGTTAATTGCTGAGGTTCCTCGCCTTCGGCTCGGAATGACAGACTCGTTTTCGCTCAGACAGACCTGTCATTCCGAGCGAAGCGAGGAATCTTTCTATCCTCTCACGCCGCCTCGCGCATCACTCTTTCTAGTTCGCCCAGCTGCGTGCGTATTCGCGCGTCGTACACGCCCTGCTCGGTCTCGATAATACAGCCCCCCTGATCGACGCGGCGGTCTTCCACGATTTCGATGCCGTCGATGCCGTCCACGACGCTGAGCAGCGCGGCGCGGTTCTGGCGAATCAGTTCCAGGTCGAGCGGGTTCACGCGAATACGGATGTGTGTGAAGCCCTGCACGCGGCGGAGGGCATCGCGCACAATCGCGAGCGCGTGTTCTGGCTGGAGCTTGAGTTCCTCGCGCACGATTTTGCGGGTGACTTCCAGCGCGAGTTCGAGCATCTGCGCTTCGGCGTTCTGAAGGTACGATTCACACTGCGTCTGCAGGCTTTGAATCACCTGCTCCACCTGGGCGCGCAGGTTCTCTGTGATATGTTGCAGTTCGGTTTCGGCGTGTTGGCGGGCGTGCTGTTCGCCTTTGGCGTAGCCCTGTTCGTAGCCGCGCTGGTAGCCTTCGCGTTGCGCCTGCTCGCGGATGCGCTCGGCGTTCTGGATAGCTTGCAGGCGGATGGCTTCCGCTTCAGCGCGGAGGGTGTCTAAGTCAGGCGCATCTTCGGGTTGAGGTGGGGGAGCGTATTCGGGGAAGGGGGATTTGAATTTGCCCTCGCCTGCCTGTCCCCCTCTCCCACGGCTTGGGAGAGTGGGGGAGTGGCTCCCCTCTCCCAAGCCGCGGGAGAAGGGCTGGGGGTGAGGGCTGAATGGGTGGGATGCTTTAGAGTCTAACCTCACGCCCCTGTCCCCCCTCTCCGTAAACGGAGAGGGGGGAATCGCCGCCCCGCGTGCATCCGACTCCCCTTCTCCATTTACGATGAGGGGGCCGGGGGTTGAGGTGGAATCTTCCGCGCTGAAGGGGTTGGAGGATGAGGTAAGCAGCCCCTGCCCCCCACGCGGTTGCTCCCCCTCGCCCACGCCGTGGGAGAGGGGGCTGGGGGGTGAGGGCTGCTCGGAAACGGCGTCGGCTAACGAGATAAGGTCGGCACGGACAGGATTGTCCGTGCTACGTGGGCTTTCCGCACGGGCGGGAACGCCCGTGCTACACGGTGTGGCTTGAGCGGGACGCTCAAGCGAGGCAGGCGTACTTGGCACGGGCGAGACGCCCGTGCTACGCAGGGCTTCTGCACAGGCGGGAACGCCCGTGCTACGGAGTTCTTCTAGCGTGGGGAAGGGCGATTGCATGCTAAATCAGCATCTCCTCCTCGCCGCCGCGCGAAATCACAATCTCGCCCGCCTCTTCCATGCGGCGCACGATGCTCACGATGCGCTGCTGCGCCTCCTCCACATCGCGCACGCGCACAGGTCCCATAAACTCCAGCTCCTCTTTGAGCATGTTCACGGCGCGTTCAGACATGTTGCGGAAAATTTTGTCTTTCAGCGCGTCGCTGGCGCCCTTGAGCGCGAGCGAGAGTTCCTTCATGTCCACCTCCTTCAGAATCTGCTGGATAGCGCGGTCGTCGAGCTGCAACAGGTCTTCGAAGGTGAACATGAGTTTGCGCACCTCCTCGGCGAGCTCGGGGTTATTGTCCGTGAGATAATCGAAAATCGCGCGTTCGGTGTTGCGGTCGACCCACTGAATCACCTCCACGAGCGATTTCACGCCGCCCGCCGCCGTGAGTTCCTGACTGGCAATGCTGGAGAGTTTGCGTTGCAGCACATTCTCCACGCGCCGGATGACTTCGGGGGGCGTGCTGCCCATCGTGGCGAGGCGTTCCGCGACTTCGGGGCGCAGCTCGGGAGGTAGGCTGCTCAATACCTGTGCTGCTGCCTGCGGGTCTAAGTACGCCAGCACCAGCGCAATCGTCTGGGGATGCTCGTCCTGCAAAAAGGTGCTGAGCTGCGACGGATGCACGCGCTTGATGGAATCGAAGGGCAGCATCTGCAGGGCGCGAGTAAGTTTTTCCAGAATCTGCGCGGCGCGTTCTGAACCGTAGGCGCGTTCCAACAGCTCGCGGGCGTGGTCTAAGCCGCCCTCGAGGGCGAGGTTCTGCGCAAGGCATACCTCGTAAAACTCCTGTATCACCTGTTGGCGCACCTCGGCGGGCACGCTGCCCAGCCGTGCGATTTCGAGGCTGAGTTCCTCTACCTCCGCGTCGTTCAGGTGCGGCAGCACTTTGGAAGCGACTTCTGAGCCTAACGCGACCAGAATAATCGCCGCCTTCTGTTTGCCCGTCAGTTTCTTCTCACCCGGTTTGAGCATAGCTAAACCTCTCGCACCTCACCCCCCAGCCCCCTCTCCGTAAACGGAGAGTGGGGGAACCGCCTCCTCCCCCTCTCCGTTTACGGAGAGGGGGCTGGGGGGCGAGGTTCCTATGACTTAATCCAGTTCCTTAGCAACGCCGCGATGTGTTCAGGTTTATTATCGGCGAAGCGCTGAATTTCCACCAGTTCTGGCTGCGTGCGCTCGCGGATGCGTTCCGCCAGTTCTTCCTCGATAACGGAACCTCCACGCCGCTTGCGCACAATCACCGTTCCGCCAGGACCGACCTCTTTCACCAGCATCACGCCGTCCTCATCGATGACAGCGTCGATGGCGTGTTCGGAGCCGTCGGTAATCGCGCCAGCGGGCCCAACACCCTCTGCGCTCATGGCAAGCGTTCCGCCGCTGGGCAGCGCCGCAACCACCTGCGGCTGCGGCGCAGGGCGACGAATCTGCTTGCCAATGACCCGCGCAAGGAAGATTGTGATGATCAGCAACAGTAGCACGGGCAGTAGCCGCCATAGCAACTCCTGTCGGCGGGCGGCGTCGCGCGCGGCTTGCTCTTTGGCGACTTGCTCGGCTTGCGAGGCGTCGAACTTCACGCGCTGTACCGTCACCATGCGATTGGGCGCATTCGGCGCAACACCCACCGTCGTCTCTAGCCAGTTGCGCACGGCGGTCAACGCCTCGTCGGAGACGCTCTCGTCCACCAGCGTCGCCACGCTGAGTCGCTCGATGCGCCCCGGCGCACGGATGATATGCTCCACTTGCTTGTTGATTTCGTAGTTGCGGATACGGTCTTCGCGGTTATATTCGCCGACGCCGCCTCCCCCTAACGGCGCAGCAGGATACAGGGGGTTCTCGGCGCGGTTGCCTGCAATCCCCGCCGCGCCCCCCGCCGCGGGCGGGTTACCGCTGAGCCGCTCGGTCTCCGTCGTCTCGCTAATCACGGCGGCGCGGTTCGGGTCTAATGGCTCCACGCGCTGCGCCTGCACCTCCTCCTTGTCCAAATCCAGCTCCGCCTGCACCATCACGCTGGATTTGCCGGGACCCAACACGCGGTCTAAGTGCTGCTGCAGTTGACGACGCAGTTCGTCGGCGTAGGCGCGTTCAGCCTCACGACGCGTGCGAATAAGTTCATTATCCACCGCATATTGGTCACCCCCCTGCCACAGCGGACGCGCTTCGGAGTCCACCACCGTCACATTTTCGGACTTCAGCCCCTCTACGCTGTGGCTGACCAAATGCACAATTCCGCGCACCTGCTCGCGGGTGAGCATCGTATTCGGCTTGAGCGAGACCACCACGCTGGCGGTCGGCTCGGTGCGCGAGTCGGCGAACGGCGAATCGTTGCCTGGCGTGATATGCACCCGTGCGCTCTCCACAGGCTCTAAGTGCTGAATCGTGTTTTGGAGTTCCTCCTCAAGGGCGATGCGCAGAGTATTCTGCTCCATCGACTGGGTCATGCCGAAGGGGGTTTTCTCGAGGCGGGCGTAGCCAGGCGCGCCCGTTTTGGGCAAGCCTTTGGACGCGAGCTCCAGTCGGGCGGTCTCCGCGTATTCCTGGGGTACTTCGATGACGCTGCCGCCGCCGCTGGTGCGCACGGGGATATTTTGCTCCTTGAGGGCTTGCACGACGGCGGCGGAGTCGGCGGGACTAAGCCCCGTGTAGAGGGTAGTGTAGGTCGGCGTGCTTGCCCAGAATCCGAGCGCGACGAACAGCAGGAGCAAGCCAACCGCGCCACCGATGGCTGCGATGCGCGTCGTGCGCGGCAGCGCGTTCCATCGTTCCCGAAGTCGGTTCAGCGTGCTTTGCATCGATTATCACACCTGCAACCGCATAATCTCCTGATAGGCTTCCAGCACTTTATTGCGCACCTGCAGCGTAAGCTGGAAGGCGAGGCTGGCGCGCTCCATCGCCAGCACCAGCGTTTGCTCGTCCACAGGTTCGCCCCGTGCGAAGCGTTGCGCCAACTCGGCGGATTGCTGTTGGGCGTCGTTCACCTGTCCAATCACCTCACGCAGCATCTGCCCGAAGTCGGCGCGTGGAGCTTCGGCTTGCGGGGCGTCGGGCGACTGCAGCCATTTCGGGGGCTGAATCTCCCGTATCTCGATGTGCGGCAGGTCTTTGACGATGCCCTTGATTTCCATCGGTTCTCACCTCACACGCGCCCGATGTCAATGGTGCGCATGAACATATTTTTCGCCGCGTTGAAGGCTTGAATGTTCGCTTCATACGCGCGGCTGGCGGTAATCAGGTCCACCATTTCGTGGACGATGTCCACATTGGGGTAGGCGACATAGCCGTTGGCGTCGGCGTCGGGGTGTCCGGGTTCGTACACTATGCGTGGGGGCGTGCTGTCGGCGGCGATTTGCGCCACGCGCACGCCTCCTGGCATCCTGGGGGTGGGTGTGATGGGCTGAAAGATGGCTACCTTGCGCCGATAGGGTTGCCCATCGGGTGTGCGGGTGGTGTTGGCGTTCGCCAAATTATCGGCGATTAAGTCCATCCGCAGCCGTTCGGCGGAAAGACCGCTGGACGATACCCGAAGTGTGCTAATTAGTCCCATGGTTTACCTCCGATTTGCCCTTACCCCCATCCCCTCTCCCTCTGGGAGAGGGGAGTCCAGCCCCGCTCTCCTCTTGGGAGAGGGGGGGGTGAGGGCAACCATTTACTTACCTTCCCGTATTGCATTTCTTAGTCCCTGTATCTGGCTATTGGCAATTCGCGCGAGCATGGCGTAGCGCAGTTCGTTTTCGGCAAGTTGCGCCATTTCATATTCAGGGTCGATAGTGTTGCCATCAGTGCGCATAGGCGCGGGTTGGGGTGTGGGTGCGGGTTGTCGTATCTGCGCTTGGCGGGGCAGGGCAACATGGCGCGGGTTAGCGGTGCGCAGCGGGAGTGAACCTGCCTGCATCGCGCGTTGAACCCAGCGCGAAGGTTGAGTCTCGCCTTCGGGCAGGTCAAGGCGCACGAAGTTCGGCGTGTTCGTATTTGCCAGGTTATGCGCCAGAATCTTATGGCGCGCCGTGGCGCGGTTCATCGCCCGCTCGGTCGATTGCAAAGTCGGCGTGTCCCAGAAAGTCCGATAGCCTGAAACTCGCATTCCGCTTCGCTCCTCTCGCGTCCATGCAGCACCTCCGTCGCACGGACACTCCTGTCCGTGCCGACTCCGCTGTGGCTTGGACAGGACTGTCCAAGCCACGAAGCCTGCCTACCGATTATCGGCTTCAGCAGGCGAATCGTTTAGGGGTACACTCCATAGGCGATGCGGAGGCGATGGTGGGTTGCGCTTGGGCTGATTGCGGTTGTAATGGGGATATATCTGTGGCAAAGGGGCGTCAGTCGCCGTCCTGAGGTGGTCGTGGCTCAAGTAAAGCACGGGATGCGGACCACTCCCTACAGCGCGGAAGGCATCGTGAAGGGCGTATGAAGGTACTCATCGATGTTAACTTGTCGCCTGAGTGGTGCGATTATCTTCGAGCAAGCGGAATCGAAGCGATCCACTGGTCCGCTGTTGGCGACCTCACTGCGTCAGATGAGGAAATTATGCGTTTTGCACGCGAGAATGGATACATCGTCTTTACTCACGATCTGGACTTCAGTACGCTTCTTGCGTTAACGGGCGACGACGGACCGAGCGTGGTGCAAATGCGCACGCAAGATGTGATGGCTGCCACACACCATGAGCGGGTGAGGCGGTTGCTCCAACACTATGCGGAGAAGCTCCGCGCGGGGGCGATATTGACTATTAGACGATGTGCGCCAGCGCGTCCGCATCCTGCCAATATGCAGAACGCTCTCCATCGAGGAAGACGAAGGATCAGGAGCGGAAGATTAACTTCCCTGTACCGCCTGCCAGTGTTCCAGTCGGTCGATATCCGCGCCGACTTCGGGGTAGGGTGTGATAATCCCCTTCACAGGAACCTGCAAAATCCGCTCCACGCGCTTTTCGATCTGCTCGATGCTCAGCAGGCGGGGGCTAATCCACTTCGCCAGCAGGAAACGCAACAGTAGCCCTGCGCCTACTGCCATCGCAAGGCGAACGGGTTGTTTGCGAGCGCGGTAGAGGGCTTCGAGGCGAGGCAGCTCGCGCAGGGCGACCTCGCGTCGCGCCCAGAACAGGTTCCCTCCCGTGAACTCATCCTCGCGCAGACGCACGGTGGTGCGCTTCATATCTGGAAACCGCTCGCGGCACAAATCGGCGGGCACGACGGCGTAGGTGAGCGACGTGCCGCTGCGCAGGCTCGCCTCCAGAAAAAAGCGCACACTCTCCGCAGTCAAAAACGGCAGGTCGACGGTGGCGAACAGAACCGATTCGGTCGGGCTATGTTCCAATCCGAGCCGCACATTCTCCAGCAGGCTCCCGCGCGGGGACAGGACAGTGTAGCCCTCTCCGGGCGGCGCGTCGCCCACGAGGAGAATGACATCGATTGCTTCCACACCCTGCAACGCCCGCACCACATGCCGATACATCGGCGCGTCACCCACAATCACTTCCGCTCGCGAGCGCACGCCCGTCCGCGCCTGCAATTCGGGGTCTATATCGCCGCCCGCCAGCACGACGGCTGTCGTCGCCTCCTTCATAAACCTGCCTCTAAACGGTAAACAGTCGCGCTACCCGAATAGCGCGATCCGGACGCGCCAGTGGAGCGATTGTATCGCCTGGGGTCAGTATGCGCCGCGTCTGATACCCATAGCCGAACGGCGCGTCGGGTAATGCGACAGGGTCGCAGTAGACCTCCAGACGGCGATTCTCCAGATCGATAATCCAGTACTCTGGAATGCCCGCCTTTGCATAGAGGCTGGATTTCACCTCGCGGTCATACTGCAAGCTGCTCTGCGCAAACTCGATAACCAGCACCGCCCTCGTCGGGTGCGCGTGTAAATAGTCTGAAAACTTCCCTGATACAACAGCGAGATCGGGTTCAGGCTCGCTCTCGCCCAGCGCAAGGGGAGCCTGCATCCGCACACAGTAGCCCTTGCCGAACAGCCTGCGAATGCAGTCGTATAAGCCGTGCATCTCGGCGACATGTTCGGGAACCACGAGCGCCATTTCGATAATCTCTCCCTCGATCAGTTCCACGCGCTCATCCTCATGCAGCACGCCCATCTCTGCCAGCTTGTGGTACTCCTCGCGTGTGAACTTGCGGCGGGGCAGAGGCGACCTGTCTTCCCCGCGAGGCTTGAAGCGACTCGCGCGCAGCGGCTTCAGCGGAGGCATCGACAAGATTATACCTGTTGATTAAAACTTGAAATCGTCGGGCTTCAAGTTCGGAAAGCCGTACTCCGTGAACACGCGCAGCGAGCGAGTTCCCTTCGAATCGGCGTACTCGATGCGCCACGGCATCAGGTCGCGGGCGTCTATTGTGAAGTTCACGCGATCGACAGGGTCGGTCTGCGGCGCGAAGCTGAGGGTAAACACCTCGCGCTGTCCCTGTTTCGCGCGTTTGACGGGGTCTGCCTTCGCCCTACGGAACAGCCGCTGCAGGTCTTTCAGGATATGCCCCAAATCGGTCTCGAAAAACCGCTTGATCTCGGGGTCATCGGGTTCATACACGCGGCGGATAAGCCCCTTGCGCGCGTGAACCTTCTTTTCCACATCGGGGTTGTAAATCAGCACCGCGCCGTTGCTGAAAAGGTCGCGCTGGATGATGGTCATCTTCCGATAATGGGGTTGCAGGAACTCCAGCTTGTAGATTTGCTTGTCGCCGAGCTTACCCGTTTTCTCGTCGCGCTCCTGAAACTCCCATGTGTAGCTGTAGGCACGGGTTCGGGAGACCTTCTGTGCGAACTGTTGCATCAACTGTTGCGGGGTGGGGTTTTGCATGGTTTACACCTCTGGCGCGATGAACTGTTCTAAGTAGCGTTTGCCGATGAGGAATCCCTCCTCGCGTCCGACGGCGGCGTCTTCGTGTTCGATGGACAGCACGCCGTTGTAGCCGACGCGCCGCAGCGCGCCGATATACTCGCCCCAGCGCACGCTGCCCAGTCCGGGGATTACATATCGCCACCAGCCGCTTCCCTGATTGCCTACATACTCCAGCCGCGCCCGCATCACCTCAGTATCCTTTGCGTGCGTGTGGAAAATGCGCGAGCCGAACAGGAACACGGCGTTGATGTAGTCAATCTGCTGCCAGAGCAGGTGCGACGGGTCGAAGTTCAGCCCGAAGTTCGCGTGGGGCACGACTTCAAACAGCCGCTGCCAGTGGTCTAACGCCTGAATGTTGGTGGCGAACCAGTTTTCTAAGGCGATGTTCACGCCCTTTTCGCCCGCGTATTCGCATAGCGGGTGAAACACGGCGCGGCAGTCCTCTTCGATGGTCTGCATCTTGCTTTTGCCCGGCACGGGATGCCCCGCGAGCGTGCAGACCACCTCCACGCCGAGCGCGTGGGCAATGACGATGGCTTTGCGCACGCCGTCGTTATTGCGCTGACGCTCGTTCGGGTCGGGGTGGGTGTTGTTCGTATAGAATGCAATCGCCGACAGCCCCACGCCCGTCGTGTCCATCAGGCGTTTCAGCGCGTCGAGATTGGGGTTTTCGAGATTCAGGTGCGGGTGTCCGTAACCGCACGCGAGTTCCAGCATCTTGAATCCGTGCTTGCGCGCGAATTCGAACACGGTCTCCAGCGGTTCGTTCGCGAACGGCGCGGTGAGTATTCCGACATGCATAGTGGGATTCAGTTCCTCATAGCGACATGATTTCCTGCCGAAAGCGATCTCCCAACAACATCCCTCGTCATTCCAGGTCAAGGGTAAGTACTTCCAATTCCCAAAATTAGGGTATAATGATACTGTATGCATAGAGTAGCCCAGTCGCTCTATACTGGAGTTCTGCAGATGGAAGGAAGCGCGCGCGAACTGCTGGGTCAAGTCGACGCCGCCCAGCCGACCTTTGTAAACTGTCGCGCCTACCGTGTATTGCTCTGGACGGGCGTAAAAACGGGTAGTGCGCCTGTCCATTACACTGTGCGTGGGGGCAATGAACACGGCTGGCAGTGGACGCACACGGGCGTGATTGCAACAGGTGCGAACCAGTGGTTTCGAGTTGCAGTGAAGATGCCGCGTCGTACCGCGTGGTTGCGTATCGAGGTTTCGGGTGCGACGCAGACCATCAAAAGCAAAATCGTAGGAATCGAGGGGTAAACGCGATGCAAGAGCCGATTCGACTCACGCGACGGGAGCTACTCAGGTGCATTTTGGCGACGCCGTTGAGCGCAGTACTAACAGGGTTGCCTGCCCCGCGCGCTCATGCCCAAATCGATGAGTTTAGCCCGCCCGACTGGGAATGGCTGGTGTTGTGGGAAGGGCGTGCGCTGATCGACAACACAGGGCGTGACATCAAGGGTAACAACGCGAACGCCTTCGCCACTATCCGCCACGCGGTGAACTATTCACAGCTGCTCTGGACAGGCTATAAGATGGGCAGGGCGAATGTGGAGTTCCAGGTGTACGCCCGCTCCGTCGACTTTTCAGACGCCCCCATCGGACCGGGCTGGTTCCAGATTACTGGCGGAACCATCTACACGCCGCCTCAGCGATGGTTCCGTCTCCTGATTCTAGATGGGCACTGGGACGAATATCGGATAGAGCTGCATAGTCCCTCGCCTCAGTTGGTGCATAGCCGTCTGTTGGCGCGCCGAGACTATTTACCGAAATAAACGCACGCAGGAGGACACACGATGCCGATTCGATTCTTGAAGAACGCTTCGGAGATTGCCGATGTCAGTTGGGAGTCGCCCCTGCCCGTGTCGGAGGCGAGTAAGGAGCGGCGACTGGTTCAAGCCGAACGCCTGCTCGTCTCCGACACCACGGTAGACAACAACGCGAACCGCGACATTCTGGGTAACACCGTTGCCGACCAACCCACACTCAGCAACTGTCTGCAGTATCACACCCTCCTCTGGACGCTGTTCAAAATCGGCGCGGACAGCATCAACTACGAGGTTCTCGCCCGCGCTGTAGACTTCAGCGGCGCACCGTTGGACGCGGGCTGGCGTCAGGTGGCGACAGGGACGATCACAGGCGCGGCGAACACTTGGCATCGCATCGCGATCACCGAAACGAACGGTCTGTATTATGACCAGTACCGTATCCGTGTGCAGCGCGGCGGAACCGCCGATGTCGCGCAGCGGAGCGTGATTGTGGGGGTGCGTCGCTGCGCACGGCAGTGGGCGTCGGTGTGGTGGTGGCGTGGGGGTTGCTGACGGAGTTGCCTGAGTTGCGGTCGGTGTCGCGTCAGGCGGTCGCAGCGTTGGCGTGGCTGGCACCGATGGAGCGGCGCAGCGGGCAGCGGTCAGGGGTGCGTCGGTTGCGGGGTGGTCGGGTGCGTCGGGTGTTGTATCAGGTAGCGGTGGTGGCAGTGCGGTGTGAGGGGCGTTGGCGTGGGGTATCTTATTGGGGCGTGATGTATGAGGCAGCCCTGTATTCTTATCAGATACTACGATTCAGCGGGATGGGCATGCTGGCTTCGGGGTGAACGCCCCACAGGCGTGATTGCGGCGCACTACAGCACTGAGGTGATGCCCGCTCTTGCTGCGGTGGAGCGCGCGACGCAGGCGGGTCAGGCGGCGGTTGGCTTCGTGGCGTATGAAGCGGCGCATGCGTTCGACCACGCGTTCCCCGAGGCGCGTACTCCTGTGCCTCTGGTTTGGTTCGCTCTGCTCGACCTCGTTCCGTTCCACGCCGCGCCGTATGGGGAGCCAAGTAGTGCGCTCCCTCCTCGCTCAAGCCCCCCTCAGACGCCGGAGGGCGAGGACTGGTCGCCCACCGTCGCTCGGTCTGCCTACCGCCGCGCTTTGCAGCGTATTCGAGCCTATATCGAGGCGGGCGATGTGTATCAGGTGAACTACAGTTTTCGTCTGCGCGCGCCGTTTGAAGGCGACCCGCTTGCACTGTTCTGGCGACTGTATTATGTACAGCCCACGCCTTACGCCGCGTACATCGACACGGGCGAGCATGTCTTCCTGTCGTTGTCCCCTGAACTGTTTTTCAGGCTGAATGGGGAACACATCGTCTCGCGCCCGATGAAAGGCACTGCGCCGCGTGGACTTACCATGGAGGACGATTGGCGGCAGGCGCAAGCGTTGCGCAGCAGCGAAAAGAATCGCGCGGAGAACCTGATGATTGTGGACATGGTACGCAACGATCTGGGGCGCATCGCGAAAACGGGCAGTGTACACGCGCCGAGGCTGTTTGAAACGGAGCGCTACGCCACTTTGTGGCAGATGACCTCGACGGTGGAGGCACAAACGAACGCATCGCTCGTCGAGATCTTCCGTGCGCTGTTTCCCGCCGCTTCTATCACGGGCGCGCCTAAGATTCGCGCTACGCAGATTATCCACGAGCTGGAGACCACTCCGCGCGGTGTCTACACCGGCACCATCGGCGTTGTATTGCCCCATAGACAGGCGCAGTTCAATGTCGCCATCCGCACGCTGCACTATCACAGAACTGCAGGGCGGTTGGAGTACGGTGTAGGCAGCGGCGTGGTCTGGGACTCGGCGACGCGGGCGGAGTACGAGGAGTGCTTCACGAAAGCCCAGACGATTCTGCACCCTCGCCCTGCGTTCGAGTTGCTGGAAACGATGCTCTGGAGTGCGCGGCGCGGCTACTTCCTGCTGGAACCGCACCTGCAACGCCTGCTGCGCTCAGCAGAATATTTCGGGTTCGAGGTAAACGCCGAGGAGGTGAGGTCGCAGTTAGCCGAGTTTGCACATCAGTTAAGGATCTCCCAACTGGCTGAGGCGGCTCCTGCTCCCGCGCGGCGGTTCCGCGTCCGTCTGCTTGTAGACCGTGACGGCGCGACGCGCCTAGAAGCCATGCTGCTGGAACCCCGCCCGCGCGTATGGCGCGTCAAGCTCGCGCCCGAACCCGTCGATCCCAGCGATGTCTTCCTGTACCACAAAACCACATATCGTCGGGTTTACGAAGCCGCGCGCGCGGCGTGTCCCGACTGCGAGGATGTCATCCTCTGGAATCCACGCGGTGAGGTTACGGAATCGACGATTGCGAACCTCGTGGTGGAGCTGAACGGGCAGCTTTACACGCCGCCCGTCTCGAGCGGTTTGCTGGGCGGCGTCTATCGCGGGCGCCTGCTGGAGCGCGGGAGGCTCAAGGAGCGCGTTATCTTGGTGGACGAGCTTCGGCATGCAGATGCCGTCTATTTGATTAATTCGGTGCGGGGCTGGGTACGAGCGCGGGTGCTACCCCACAAGGTATAATCCCTTGTGCGTATGCCCGCCATCGATAACCAAGCCATAGACGCCTTGGCGCAGGGTGTTCTCTCTGGTGAAGTGCGTTCTATCGCTCGCGCCATTACACTGGTTGAATCGCGCGACCCGGTGCGCATCGAGCTGCTGACACGGCTGTTTCCCCACACAGGGCGCGCGTTCAAACTGGGCATCACGGGCGCACCGGGTGCAGGGAAAAGCACGCTGACCTATCAGCTCATCCCGCGCTTGAAAGCGAAGGGCTATCGTGTGGGCGTGCTGGCAGTGGATCCCACCAGTCCGTTCAGCGGCGGCGCGATTTTGGGAGACCGTATCCGCTTCGACGACGCGCTGGAGGGTGTCTACATTCGGAGCCTCGCCAGTCGAGGTAGCATCGGCGGGCTGTCGCGTGGCGTCCCCCCTGCTGTGCGCGTGCTGGAAGCGGCGGGCTACGACCTCGTTCTCATTGAGACCGTCGGCGCAGGACAGCTGCAGGTCGATGTGCGCTTCGTCGCCGACACCGTCGTCTTAGCCCTCGTGCCCGAAGCGGGCGATGTGATTCAGGCGATGAAGGCGGGTATCATCGAAATCGCCGACATCTATGTCGTCAACAAAGCCGACCGTGAAGGAGCGACCCGCATGCGCTTAGACCTGCGCAACGCGCTCGAACTCGGCGGCAAATCCAAAGGCTGGAACCCGCCCATTACCCTCACCGAAGCCATTAATGGAAAAGGCGTCGACGAACTGGTGGAGTTTATCGAGGAGCATAAGCAGTACCAGCAGCAATCGGGTGGCTGGCGTACGCGCCGCCTGCAACAGCTGGAATGGGAACTACAATCGCTGATTCACGACGCTTTGGAGCAGCAGGCACATAGCGTCACACGGCGACTGTTCAGCGCGGAGACCCTCGAGGCGGTGCTGCAAGGTACGGAAAACCCCTTCCCGAAGCTGCAGGAGTGGATGGGGAGCTAATCCTCGAACCCTGCACGCCACACGCCCGCAAAGACCACCACAGCGTCGCCCGTAACCCAGAGGGTATCGTCCGCGTGCCACTCGACCTGCAGCGCGCCGCCAGGCATTTGTATGGTCGCCCTACGCGCCATCAGCCCCTGCGACACGCCCGCGACCAAGATGGCACATGCGCCAGTACCGCAGGCGAGCGTCGCGCCCACGCCGCGCTCCCACACGCGCGCCCGCGCGTAATCGGGACGCTCTACCTGCGCCACAGACACATTCACACGGTCGGGAAAATCGGGATGATGCTCCAGAGCAGGTCCGACAGTTTCCAGCGGGAAGTTTTCGAGGTCGCGGGCAATCAGCACAAGGTGCGGCGCGCCCGTGTCGATGGCGAGGGAATGCAAGATGCCCTCACCCCCTACCCCTCTCCCACGCCGTGGGAGAGGGGAGTAATTTCCCTTCTCCCACGCCGTGGGAGAGGGGGTCAGGGGGTGAGGGCGTCCCATTTCTACCGTTAGCAAATCCCCCCCCGCCCGATAGACGCGCCGCAGCCCCGCGCCCGTTTCGATGGTGAGGCAATCACCATGGGCAGGATCCAGTTCCCACAAATAGCGAGCGCAACACCGAATCCCGTTGCCGCACATGCTCGCTTCGGAGCCGTCGGCGTTGAAAATGCGCATCCGATAGTCAGCGCGTTCCGAAGGCTCCACCAGCAAGAGTCCGTCCGCCCCCACCCCAAACCTGCGATCGCACAGTCGGCGCGCCAGCGCCGCCGTATCCTCAATCGGCAACGGCTGCTGTAGCGTATCGAGCAGCACAAAATCGTTGCCCGCGCCCTGCAGCTTGAAAAAGTGGAGCGAACTACTCCTCGAAGTCTTGCTCCTGTGGTTGCTGGCGTCCTGAGGGACCATAGCCGGGTACCGGGCGCGAGGGCACAATCGAGGTAATCGCGTGCTTATAGACCAGCTGGACAGGCTTACCCGGGCTTTCCAGCAATACCGTGAACGCATCGAAGCCGCGCACCGTGCCGCGCAGTTGTAGCCCGCCGCTCAGGTAGATCGTCACGCCGATCCCTTCCTTGCGCACCTGATTCAAAAACATATCCTGCAAATTAATCGCCTTCGGCATTGTTAAACCCTCCCTGCTCCATCAGCAGTGTGCTAATCAGTTCAGCAGTTCTTTCACTCCCTTGACTTGCGTCGACCCACTGGACGCCTGGCTCTCTGCGGAACCAGGTCATTTGACGCTTCGCGAACCGCCGTGTATCGCGCTTCCAGAGTCGCACCGCCTCGTCCCAGCTGACGCGCCCCTGAATATACCCGATTAGGTGGCGGTAGCCCAACCCTTTGAGGGCAGGTTGTGCAGGATTATACCCCTTTTGCAACAGATTCTGCACCTCCTGTAGCATGCCTTGCGCAATCATTTTATCCACGCGCTGGTCGATGCGCTGATAGAGCAGCTCACGGGGCATCGTCAATCCGAACTTAATCGCGGGCAGCTCTATTGCGGCATGTTGCTGCCACTGACTGATGGGCACGCCTGTCATTTCGTAGACTTCAAGCGCACGCGTGATGCGTACAGCGTCGTTGGGGTGGATTCGCGCCGCCGCGATGGGATCAATCTGTCTAAGGCGTTCGTGCAGGATGGGCGCGCCGACGCGCTCCACTTCGGCTTTCCAGCGAGCGCGTACTTCGGGGTCGGCGGGCGGCGGCGCGAGGCTAAACCCATGCAACAGCACGCGGAGATACAGCCCGGTGCCCCCCACGACGAACACCCGCTTGCCACGCCCCTGAATTTCGGTCATCGCTTGCATCGCCAGATCGCGGAACTTCGCAGCGGTGAACACCTCGTCAGGGTCGGCAACATCGATAAGGTGGAAGCGAACACGCCACTGCTCCTCAGGCGTGGGTTTTGCAGAACCGATATCCAGCCCCCGATACACTGCGCTGGAGTCTGCAGAGATAATCTCGCCGTTCCATCGCTCCGCCAGCAGAATGCCCACATCGGTTTTGCCGGTCGCTGTGGGACCGAGGATTACAATCAGGGGTCGCACAGGCGCGTCACTTCCAAGATGGCGCGTTGCCATCTTTAGTAGTATACCCTCCTCTCCCCGCGAAACATGCTACAAAAACGCAGTGGAGAACGGCAGTCCTTCCAGCCGTAGCAAGAGATTTCGCGGCTTGTGAACTCGCCGCGTCCCGCCGACGATACACGACATCCGAAACTCCGATTGGCAAGTATCTACCGCAAAAAACGTCTGCTTGGTGCGACGGCATTCCTGCCGTCGTGATGTGGAGGCTGACCTTGGTGCGACGGCATTCTTGCCGTCGTGATGTGGAGGCTGACCTTGGTGCGACGGCATTCTTGCCGTCGTGATGTGGAGGCTGACCTTGGTGCGACGGCATTCCTGCCGTCGTGATGTGGAGGCT
>CALKLF010000031.1 GCA_937992175.1 uncultured Fimbriimonadales bacterium
AACGCCGACACGCCTGCCCCAACCCCTCACGAACTCTCCCACGCCAGCAACGCCAGCAACGCCTGCCACACCAACCGTCCTCACAGAAACACGCTCCCACGCCGATGCGCCCGATCCCACAATCCTATCTGCTTCTCACCCGCTGCTCCCAACACCAACGCCAGCAGCAGTCCCAGAGCCTACACCCGCCCCGCCGAAAACACACGCTCCTTGCCCGCACTCGCCTACCCGCCGCGTGTTCTTTTGTGAGGGGTTATGAAGCCACCGAAAGCGCCAGTGCGGACCGTCTTCGCGCCACCATCGATTGGCACGCTGCCCATCCGCCTGCAATACCCGCCCGCGTGGGATCGGGCGCTGAGCGTGCAAATGGAGCGCCAGCGCATCCGGCTGTTCATTGAGCCACGCCTTACCTGCCAAATGCTCGTTCGTGTGCGCCTGTCGGACACGCCCGAAGTGCGCGCGGTGCTGGCGGAAGCGCTCAGTGTGCGCATCAACGGCGTCATCAGCGAAGCGCACCGTATTCGAGGGTGTTCGAAAAATCGGGGGGGCGTCAGCGTTTGAGATGCCTCGCTCCGCTCGGCATGACAAGGGGCATTCGGGGCGCAACCCCTGTCATTCCGAGTCCCAGGCGAGGAATCTCTACCCACTCGAAGCGTTTTTCGAACACCCTCACCGTATTCAAACGGTCTCTTGGCAGGAAATCGCTGCAAAGAGAGCGAATCTTATCACGGAAACAAAACCCGTTTATAGGGGGCATCCTATGCGAACGGTAAAGGTGATCATCTTGGCGCGAGACGAGATGGTGGCTGCGTTCCTGCGCGAAAGGATTGGCGCTATCCGTCCGATAGAAGTGGTGACGAGCGATACAGTGGATGCTGATGCAATCGTAGCCGACGGGGGGCTATTGACCTTCAGCGAGCGGCGCGTGCTGCGGGTGTGTCAGCACCACGATTGCCTGAGCGATGTGGCGGATGCGCTTTGCATTAGGCGCGACACGGTCAAGAAGCACTTGGTGCGCATATATCGGAAGTTGGAGGTGAATAGCCTGCATCGGGCGTTGCTGCGCGCGAAGGAGCTGGGACTGCTGGACGAGCAGAGGGAGGGCAGAGGAGACTTATAAGCGCGCGGGTATTCCCCCATGGTGTAATAAAAAAGTTTCCACCATAGGGGGTTGGTAAATCAGGGCAAAGTGTGGTATAATAGGGTGCATACTTGAGGAAGGGAGCAAGCAATCATGAAGCGGATAGGTGGCGTAGGAATAGGGGTGCTTCGCAGCATGCGCGTGGGATGGCTGCTGCTAACTCTTCTGCCGGGCATCCTCTGGGCGCAAGGTAGACCCAACATCGTATGGATGGCAGGAGGACACAGTTGGAGTGTTTATTCGGTGTCGTTTTCGCCCGATGGTTCGTTGTTGGCGTCGGGGAGTGATGATGGCACCATCAAGTTGTGGCGTGTGTCGGATGGGGCGTTGCTGCAGACCTATGACGAGGAAACAGGCACAGGGGTCTTATCCATCCAGTTCTCGCCTGATGGTCGGCTTTTCGGCTACGGGCGATATGATGCGACGGTGGTGGTGGCACGGAATCCGGGCGTCGAGGATCGCTATCCGCCTGATACAATAATTGTGGGGGGTCCCGAGGAGCGCGCCTTGGTGTGTCGTGAGCCGGTGCGCTTCCGCTGGACAGGCACCGATGACGCCACTGCGCCTCAAGATCTCTACTTCCGCTGGCGACTGGATGAAGGCGACTGGAGCAACTGGTCGCGCAACACCAGTGTTAATCTGACAGGGTTGAGCGACGGCGAACATACATTTGAGGTGCAGGCGCGCGATTTGGCGGAGCGCATCGATGAGACGCCTGCAACGCGCACCTTCCGCTTCCGCAACGATCCCAACCCGCCACAAATCAGCAATGTACGAGTCGATGCGCAAGTGGACCGCGCCGTCATCCAGTTCTCGAGTACCGCGAGTCTTTCGATATTGACATTGTAATGGTCAATCAGAGGGGCGAATGGAAATGGGAACGATTCATCCTCTATGGTATGGGAAAACGTGCCTTTGAACAGGCAAACAAGTCTTGATCCAGAGGTAGGAGGTCTCATCATGCAGGCGAGAACGGTACTGATAGGGTTTTTGCTGTTTTTGGCGACAATAGTGTCCAGTTGGGCACAGCAATGTTCGCGTCAGTGTCCGCTATGGGATGAAGATATTGGTTCCATTATTCTTAGTGGCAATGATGACGGTTCGGTAGGGCCGATACAATTACCATTTCCTGTGCCTGTATATGGCAACACATACACCCAATTTTGGATCAACAATAACGGGAATGTCACTTTCACAGGTCCTCTTTCCACGTATACAGCTTTTGCATTTCCGAACAATCGGGGCATCGTGATTGTGGCTCCCTTCTTTGCGGATGTGGATACGCGCCCAGCTGCGAGCGGCAAGGTGCACTATAAAGCCACCAACGATTATGTCGTCATCACTTGGAACAATGTTGGGTATTACAATAACCGTACTGACAAACTCAACCGATTCCAGCTTATCATTACGCGCGATGGCTACGCAGGATTCTCCTATGCGAACATGGAGTGGACAACAGGTGATGCGAGTGGTGGATCAGGGGGTTTTGGCGGCTCGCCTGCGCGTGCGGGTTTTGATGCTGGCAATGGGAGAGATGCACTGGTGTTTTGGGAGGGGAACACGCAGCAGTCCCTACAGCTGTTGTGCTGTCGCACATTCTGGTACAACTTGCGTACAGGACTTCCTACGGAGGATCGCTATCCGCCTGATACAATAATTGTGGAAGGTCCCGAGGAGGGCGCCTTGGTGTGTCGTGAGCCGGTGCGCTTCCGCTGGACAGGCACTGATGACGCCACTGCGCCTCAAGATCTCTACTTCCGCTGGCGATTGGACGGCGGCGACTGGAGCAACTGGTCGCGCAACACCAGTGTTAATCTGACAGGGTTGAGCGACGGTGAACATACATTTGAGGTGCAGGCGCGCGATTTGGCGGAGCGCATCGATGAGACGCCTGCAACGCGCACCTTCCGCTTCCGCAATGATCCGAATCCACCGCAAATTAGCAATGTGCGCGTCGATGCGCAAGTGGACCGCGCCGTCATCCAGTGGACGACCGATGAGCCGAGCACCAGTCAGGTAGAGTACCGCCTGCAGGGCGCGAGCAGCTGGCAGCGCACCAACTTGGATACAAACTTGGTCACGGAGCACACGGTTACGATTACGGGGCTACAGGGTCATCAGACCTATGAGTATCGTGTGTTGTCGCGAGATGAGTGCGGCAACGAGGCGGTTTCGGGGATTGGAACATTCATTGTGCGCGCGGCGGATCTGCGCCCGATAGCGCTGCAGCTTCCGTCTGAATTTTGGCACAGGATTCCGTTTGAGGTCTCTTGGCAGATTAAAAACGAAGGCACTCTTGTAGCGTCTGACTGGATAGATCGGCTCTATTTCTCGCGCGACGACCAGCTGGATAGTTCTGATAGATTTGTAGGAGACTATGGGTACGCAGGTCTGCTGGAGCCTGGACAATCCGTTACTCGTGCGCAAAACATCACGATTCCTCGCGCATGGATTGATGAGGAGGGTACTTACTATATCATTGTCGTAGTTGATGCTACTAATCGAGTGGATGAGGGCGTGCGTGAAGAGAATAATACTTTAGCGCGTTCGTTTACAGCGCGTGATACGATTCCTCCTACTGTATCCATCACGCGCGCTCCTGCGGAGGGCGCTTTAGTCTGTACGCTGCCGGTCGAGTTTGCTTGGCAGGGGAGCGATGACTACACGCCTGCTGACCAGCTGCAGTATCGGTATCGGGTGAACGGCGGTGCGTGGACGGCGTGGAGTAACGAAACGCAGGTCAGCTTGACCAACCTGCCGCAGGGTGTGGCTGTGTTTGAGGTGCAGGCGCGCGATCGGCGCGAGAACGAGTCCCAAGTCGCGCGACGCTCGTTCCGCGTAGATACCCAGCCGCCCGTGATTACCGCCTTGCGCACGGAGAACCTGCGTCCTATTAGTGTAGAGGTGGTGTTCGCGACCGATGAGCGTTCTACCTCGCGCGTGGAATATAAGCGCAGCGACGAGACTGAGTGGCGCAGTGTGAACGCCAGCACAACTTTGCGGACCACCCACCGCGCGTTGCTTGCCAATTTACAAGCCGATAGTGAGTATCAGTATCGTGCGATTGTGCGCGACGAGTGTGGGCACGAGAATGTGTCGTCCACGCAGACTTTCCGCACTCCTGCAGGCGCAGATCTCGTCGTGTCGGCTGCCAACGCGCCTACACAGGCAACTGCGAACACCCCCTTCAACTTCAGCTGGACAGTGCGCAATCAGGGTGCGCTACGGGCTTCGCAAGCGTGGATAGACCGCGTCTACCTGTCACAGGACAGCACGCTGGGCAACGACGATCGGCTGCTGGCAGAGCGCGGTTACAACGCGGGACTGGACGCGGGGCGAGAGGTTGCCCGCAATGCAGCGATTGTTATTCCTGCCGATGTTGCAACTGGCGACTACTACTTGATTGTGTTCACAGACGCCCTGAATGCTGTGTCCGAGACCGACGAGAGCAACAATACTCGCGCAGTCGCTGTGCGCGTGCAGGCAGTCGATAACCCACCCGACACGGAGATCACGGAAGGTCCTGACGAGGGCGGGATAGCCTGCAGCCTGCCGATTATCATCCGTTGGCGTGGTAGCGACGCCGAGACGCCTGCGGATCAGCTGCAATTCTCGTATCGCTTGGACAACCAGCCGTGGTCGGACTGGACAAACGACACTGAGATTACGCTGAATGAGCTAAGCGATGGGGCGCATGTGTTTATGGTACGGGCGCGCGACGGCGCCGGTCAGGCTGATGCAACGCCTGCAATCCGCCGCTTCTATGTGGGAGTGAACCCGCCGCAGATAAGCAGCCCGCGTGCGCAGGTGCAGCAGGCTTCGGTTGTGATTAGCTGGGGCACGAACATCCCTGCGACCTCGCAGGTCGAGTACGGTACGACGCCCGCACTGGGGCAGAGCAGCCCGCAAGATAGCCAACTCAAACAAAATCATAGCGTCGTCCTGCGCGGGCTCCAACCGAACACCACTTACTACTACCGCGTGAAATCCGTTTCTGCCTGTGGCGTGGAATCGGTGTCGGAACTGTTCACCTTCCGTACAGGCAACATTCCTGACCTCACCATCGAGCCTGTGCAAATCCCCAACGAGATGGGCACGTGGCAGACTTACATCTTCCAGTGGCGCGTGCATAACAACGGGCAGGGGGATGCCGTCGGCGAATGGTTCGATGGGTTCTACCTCTCGTCGGATGAGCAGTTGGACGCCAACGATCGGCTCATCCGCTGGGTTCGACGCCCTGCGAATCTGCGCAGCGGCACGAACTACCTGAACGCTGCAGAGCTACGCATCCCCACTATCGAGCCTGGCGCATACTATGTAATCCTCATCGTTGACCCGCGCAATGCCATCCACGAAAGCGATGAGAACAACAATGTCGCGGTCTACGGACCCGTGCAGATTGTGCGCACAGACGCGCCCGTAATCGCAGAGATTGACGACGCAACAGCGGAGGAAGGCGTCGCCTACCGCGGCCCCACGCCCCAGCTGATCCAAGGCACGCCACCCATTCGCTGGAGCTTGCAGAGCGGACCGCCAGGCATGGTAATCGACTCGAACGGTCAAGTCTCGTGGGCGCGTCCTGTAGGCAATGTCCAGCCGTATGCGATCACTATCAAAGCGGAGAACGCCGCGGGCTCGGATACCGAGACTTGGTTGCTCACGGTAGCACCGACTTATCGTGCGGAAGCACAAACCGACGCGGAAGTCGTCGTGGCAGGTACCCCTGTGACGATTACGGGGCGTGCGATTTCGCTAGCGACAGGGCAACCACGTCCCAACTCACCTGTGAAGGTGCGACTGCGTATTCGCGGGCTGGAGCGCACGCTGGACGCTGTAACGAACGCTCAGGGCGAGTTCAGGGTGATCTATGTATCACTGCCGCGCGAGGCGGGGCAGGTGGAGCTCTGCGCAACGCATCCTGGCGATAACCGCTTTGAGGCGCAAGATCGCTTCACGCTGATAGCGATGTATTATGAACCTGAGCGTACACAACACGACCTCATCCCGTTCACTGACTACGAGTTCACAACGGTCTTGCGTAATGCGGGTGACACGCCGCTTGGAGGCATTCAGTACGAGATTCTGAACCAACCGACAGAGTTGTTCGCGCAGGTTCAGGGTCCCAGTACGCTGGAGGGACTGGGGGCGGGCGAGGTACGCTTGCGCGTGCGCGCCGAGACGCAGCGCGATTTGCGGGGCACGCTCGTGGTGCGGGCATACAACGCGCAAGGCGTGCAGGCGCAGTGGGCGCTTCAACTGAGTATCCGTGCGCCGCGCCCCGTGCTTACTATTACGCCGAACCAATTAAAGGCAGCGATGCTGCGTGGGGATCAAACGCTGGTGAGTTTTACTGTACGCAATGACGGCGGCGCACCAACCGACCCGATGCGTGTTGCCCTGCCGAATGCCCCGTGGCTGAACTTGACCACGAACGAGGTGATTCCGCCGCTCGCGCCCGGCGCAGAAGCCGTGGTGACGCTCCAACTTACGCCAGCTCCTGACCTACCTTTGGGTCCCTACAACGGAACCATTGTTGTCGGGCAGGGACTGTACTATGGCGTTGCCGTCCCCTTCCGCTTCAACTGCGTCTCGAATCGCAAAGGCGACCTCGCGGTTCGCGTGGAGGATGAGGCAACCTACTGGGGTTTGGACGGCAACGAGAACCCGAACCGCCCGTTGGTGCGTAATGCAATTGTGCAACTGCGCCACCCAGAAACGAATGTGCTGCTCTACGAAGCTGTTACTGAGAGTGAAAATGAGCCTCTGCTGATTCGCGACCTGACCGAGGGCTACTACACATTAGTCGTGCAAGCGCCGCAGCATGCCACTTACCGTCAAACTTGGCTGGTGGAAGGCGATCGCGTCACGGAAGTGCGTGCGTTCATCCCGCGTGAGGTCATCCGCTATCGGTGGAGCGTGCGCCCGACCGACATCCCCGATGTAACCATCATAACGCTGGAAGCGGTCTTTGAAACCTATGTGCCGCAGCCTGTGGTGACCGTGAACCCGCCGTTAGTGGACTTGTCTCAGATAGAAGAGTCTGCACAAATTGACTTCGTAGTGGAAAACCAAGGTCTTGTGAAGGCGGAGAATGTGGAGTTGGAGCTGCCGTCGCATCCCAACTGGCGGTTCACGCTGCTAACCGATCAGATTGGCGACCTGCAGCCGCGTGAGCGACGAGTCGTGCCCGTTCTGGTGGAGCGAGTTGAAGACGGCGGTTCCCTAAGCAATCCGCCGTGCACCATCGTGTCGGGTGTGCGTTGGGAGCTCGTGTGCTTCGACCGTAAGTACTATCGTGTGCCAATCGTGTGGGTAAAGGCGTATGGTAACTGCATCGGTGGCATCACTGGCTGGGGTGGAGGTGCGTCGGGCGGTATAGGCGGCGGCGGCGGCGGTTGGGGCAGCGGTGGCGGTACAGGCGGTGGAGCAGGTAACCCTTACTTCTATCCGCCCTCGTTCGAACCACCTCAAGAGTGTGAGCCGTGTGACCCTGCGAATTTCGAACCATCCCAGCTCGCCTGCTCTCGAGTAGACATCGGGCAGCTAACAGGACATGCTTTGAACGCTATGATAACGGCGCTTACGCAGGGCTGGGTTGGCGTGGAGAGCAATGATACAGAAACCTTCGCGCAGCTGTGCTTGCAGACCTGCTGCAACTCGGATGGGTCGATTGGTATTGCAGGGCGTGCTAGCGCAGGCTTCAGTATCCCGCTCAAGCTCAACAGAACCTCCGTGAGTGTTGATCTGAGTAATATCGATTTGGAGCCAATCGAAGTGGATCTGCCTGATATAGGTCTGTGTAGAGTCGAACTAAACCTCTCTGGGAACGCAGAGATTGGAGTGATGGTTTCGGGGAACCTATCTGGGTCGGCATCGTACACACGCGGATGTGATGTAGGATGCGAGAACAATGTGCCTACCCTGCAAGCGCAAGGTAATGCTTCCCTAACGATCACTGGAGGCGGACGAGCTCAGGTTGAGGGAACTGCCAGTTTACAATGTCTCGGAACCCAGATAAGAAGTGTCCAAGTAACGGGCACTGCGACGGCAGTTGTCCAGACAGGTGCAAGCTTAGGGTTCACCTACGACGACTGTAAGGGGCTTCGTCTGCTTAGGTGCTTTGAGGGAATCTTCGCCGAGTTCGAGTTGAGTCTTAAGCTAAGATATAGATTGGGCAATGAGGAGCAGGAGGTCGTTCTGGGCATTCCGTGTACGCGCTACTATTTCGTCTGCCCTGTCGGCAACAATGACGACTGTGCTCCCCCTAATGACTGCACCAACTTCGGATGTGGCGACTACTTCGGTCAGGGTGGGCTTATGATGGACATTGGCGATCTGTCAGGGCAGATAGAGCAAGCGTTGCGTTCGTCGTTGTCGCCGTACCTCTATCGCTACAAGATGACGCCCGTCTCTAACATGGAGCGCTACTTGGTAGGCGAAGATGGCGACTTTCAGCCTGCAGATGGCGAAGAGGGAGTCTGCGCTCGTGTGCGCGTGCAACTCCAACAACAAGTGGTGCTATCGCGTCAAGCGTTCAACGCGGAGTTGGAGATAGCGAACCCTTCGGACGCTGAAAATGTGAGCGGGGTGCTGGCGTTCTTTGACATTTACGACGCGGAAGGCAACCTCGCCAGCGACAAGTTCGCTATCTACCCACCTACCCTGCGCAACATCAACGCCATTGATGGAACAGGAGTAATCGCCCCTGACACGATAGCCACAATCAACTGGATTATCGTACCACGAAAAACCGCTGCACCGCAGGAGACCACCCGCTACTATGTGAGTGGTGTGTTGGTCTACACGGTAGCAGGTACGACCTACACAGTGCCACTTCTGCCTGCGCCCATCGATGTGCAGCCCGATCCTACCTTGGAGCTGGACTACTTCTGGCAGCGCGATGTGTTCGCAGACGACCCGTTCACGCCGGAGGTGGAGCCATCCGAGCCGTTCTCACTCGGTCTGCGCATGATGAACACGGGCTTTGGCACGGCGCGGAATGTACGCGTGATCTCAGGACAGCCGCGCATCGTGGAAAACGAGCGCAACCTGCCTATCGAGTTCCGCATCATCGGCTCGCAGGTGAACGACCAGCCAATTACTCCGTCTCTAACGGTGAATCTGGGCGATTTGCCGCCACAATCGACGGCAGTTGCCCGCTGGCTGATGATTTCTAACTTCCAAGGGCGGTTCGTGGGGTTCAATGCGACCTACCGCCATGTGAACCCGCTGAACGACGACAGCCTCTCGCTCATCGACCGTGTGGACATTCACGAGCTCGATCATGTTGTGCGTATCCTGCACCCGCAAGATGACCGCAAACCCGACTTTCTGGTGAACGCCACGCCTGACCCGCAGTATCTCCCTGATGTGGTGTTCAACAGCACGGGCGAGGTACACCCTGTGCAGGCGCGCTTGGATGGTACCGTGGATGGTCCAATCAACAACGCACGGCTGCAAACGCGCTTGACTGTCTCAAACCCGCCCCAAGGGTTTGTCTATATCCGTATTCCTGATCCATCGGGGGGACAGCATCCCTTGCTGCGCGTGGTACGCTCAGACGGGCGCGAGATACTGATGGAGTCAAACGCTTGGACGACGCACCGCGTGCGCCGACCTGCAGGGGGCTCGCCCTACCGCGAAGACCTTGTGCACATTTTCGACCACGATAGCACGGGGGTCTATACGCTGATTTACGGGTATCGCCACCCCGTAAATGTGGATGCAGGCGAGACGAAGCTGCAGCGCGATGGTGTTGAGGTGCGGATGGGCGGGACAACTGGACTGGTCGTGACGGCTGTGTTCCCCGACAGTATCTATGTGCAGTCCCATGACCGCAGCGCGGGTATTCGCGTGACGAATGTGCGCGCACGCGAGGGCGACTGGCTGCGGATTCGCGGTACTCTGCTTACTGCTGAGAACGGCGAGCGGTATGTAGAGGCGCGAGAGACGGTCAAGGTCGGCGAGGGCATGCTCGATCCGCTCGGAATGACCATCCGCACCCTCTATTGTGGCGATTTCCACTTCAATCCGGCTACAGGCGAAGGGCAGCGCGGCATGGCGGGCGGCGCAGGGCTGAATGTGATTGGCTTGCTCGTGCAGGTTAGCGGTGTGGTCTCCTCCACAGCAACGGACCACTTTCTCATGGTTGACGGCGATGGTCGTGCTGTGAAAGTGTGGCTCACGCCAGGCATGGTCGCGCCGCCTGCGGGTGCGCTTGCGCGTGTAACAGGCATTGTCTCACCCCAGCGCATTGGTAACGATCTGTACCCGACAATCCGTGTCCGCCGCCCAGAGGATGTCCAAGCACCACTGGAGCCTCTGCCGATTCACTCGCCTGCCACTGTAATCCGCAGCGGCTGGAACCAGTTCACTTTAGGCGGCGTGCCCGCGAATCCGAACCCGCTTAGCGTGCTAAGCAACTTCGACACAGGCGACGGTTTAGCGAACCGATTGCGTCGCTTCGAGCCGCTCAGCCAGCAGTGGCTCACCTGGGATCCGAACGCGCCGCAACGATTCGGTGGGCTACTGGTGGGTGAGGGCTATCAGCTACAATCTGCCAATAGCCTGCCCATCCAGTTCGAGGGCGTGCCGTTTAACGCCATTGATATCTGGCTGAGCCTGCCGCGTCAGGGCTACACTGTCGTGGGACATCCCTTCGATGCACCTGTGCCGTGGGAGACCGTGAAGGTGGTGGACGGCTTGCAAGCGCTGAATATGTTCACGGCGGCGCGAGTGCAGTCGCCTCCGTGGCTCGATTCCAGAGCCACCTACTTTGATAACTTGAGCCAGACATCTCGCACGATGGGGTTGCCCACGGACAATCCCGACAGCGTGCTGATGGAGCCTTGGCTTGGCTACCGCGTAGAAACCTTCCGCGACCAGTTAGCACTAATCGTCTCTAATCGTGCCCCAGTTGCCGTGGATGATGAGGCAGCGACAGAGATCGGAACGCCTGTCGAAGTGTTGGTGCTGGAGAACGACCGCTCGCCTGTGAACCGCTCTCTTAGCATCGTTGGGTGGACCCAAGGGCAGCATGGCACGGTTTCGCAACTGAGCGAGAGTGTGCTGGTCTATACGCCCAACTCTGGCTATGCTGGTCTAGACTCGTTCACCTACACTATAGCGGATAGCGACGGGTTCCGCGCTACGGCGACCGTCTACATCTGCGTCGGGCGTGTGACGCTCACAGGAATCGTACGGCTGAACACGCCTGTGTACGACCTCAACACCCGCTTGATATCCGTGCAAGTAGGGCGTGCGCCTGTCCAGCAGGTTACGCTTCAGGGCAGTGGACGTGAGGGTACCTTCACCCTGCGCGTGCCCGCATTTGGCGAATATGTGGTGAAAGTGAAGCCTCATGGTGCGCTCCAGCAGACGCGCACTGTGCGTCCTGAAGGAATCGACTTGACCGTGCGCTTTGATGGCGCGGGTGCAGGCTTGCCACTTGGTGATGCGAACGGCGACAACTTCATCGATGACGCCGACCTGCTTGAGGTTCTCTTCCAGTTTGGTCAGACTGGATCGAATTTGAGCGGCGATCTAGACGGCAGCGGCGTGGTTGATGATGCTGACCTACTCATCGTGTTGTTCAACTTCGGCTTGTACGGTAATCCCTAACGCGCGTGCCACAAGTGCCCTTTCTTACCCCAGGTTCCCCCTAAAATCATGGGGGAACTTGGGGTAGCGCGTGAATCAGGGCGTTTTGCTCAAGCGAGGGAGCCTGTTGCGATGCGGTATACTTTCTGATGCTATGCCGCGCGTCACGGTGATTGGCGGCGGGTTCGCGGGCGTGGAAGCTGCGTGGACTGCCGCTCGGCTCGGAGTGTCGGTTCGCCTCTACGAAATGCGCCCCAAGCGCAGCACGCCCGCCCACAAAACGGGCTGGCTCGCTGAACTGGTCTGCTCAAACTCCTTTAAGTCGTTGCTGCCCACCACGCCTTCAGGACAGCTGAAATGGGAGATGGAGCGGCTCGGCTCGCTGGTCATCCCTACCGCGCGCGAGTTTGCGGTACCCGCTGGCGAGGCGTTAGCCGTCGATCGCGAGCCGTTCGCGCAGGCAATTACGGCACGCATCGAACTCCACCCGCTCATCGAGGTGGTGCGCGAGGAGGTCACGCACATTCCTGACGACCGCCCCCTGATTATCGCCACAGGACCGCTTACTTCCGACGCGCTGGCGCAAGAAATCGCCCGTATCACAGGCAAGCACCACCTCTATTTTTACGACGCTGTATCGCCCATCGTGGACGCCAGCACTATCAACTACGACCGAGTCTTCTTCGGCAGCCGCCGTGAGAAGGGCGACCCCGCCTACATCAACTGCCCCTTCACCAAAGAGGAATATGAGCGGTTCTGGCAAGCGATTGTGGAAGCGGAACTAGTTCCCCTGCACGAGTTTGAGGAGCCGCGCTTTTTCGAGGGGTGCGTCCCGCTGGAGGAGCTGGCGGCACGCGGCAAGGATACTCTCCGCTTCGGACCGCTGAAGCCAGTCGGACTCGTCGATCCATGCACGGGCAAGCGTCCGTACGCCGTGTTGCAGCTGCGCCCAGAGAACAACGAGCGCACGCTCTATAGCCTTGTGGCGTGCCAGACGCGCATGAAGTGGGGCGAGCAGAAGCGCGTGTTCCGCCTTGTGCCCGGCTTAGAGAACGCCGAGTTCGTGCGCTACGGCGTGGTGCATCGCAACACCTATCTCGACTCGCCGCGCCTGCTGCAGCGCACCTTGCAGTTCTGCGAGGATGGCAGGCTGTTTTTCGCGGGGCAGATGGTCGGCGTAGAGGGCTACATCGAGTCGGCGGCGTCGGGGATTATCGCGGGATTGAATGCGGCGCGGCTCGCGCTGGGCAAGCCCGTCGTTGCGCCCCCGCCTGAAACCGTCATCGGTTCGCTACTTCACTACATCAGTACTTATCCCCACAAAGACTTTCCGCCGATGAACGCGAACTGGGGACTGCTGCCAGAACCCGAAGACGCGCCGAAGGACCGCGACCTGCGCCGCCAGCTCAAACTCCAGCGGGCGCGGGAAGCGATGGAGCGCTTCGCGCAGGCGTTGATGCTGGCACCCCCCGTGCAGACGGTATAATACAAGACGCTATGTATGTCATCATCGCGGGCGGCGGCGATATCGGCTATCACCTGACGAAAGCGTTGCACCAGCACGGCTACGAAGTGCTGCTCATCGAGAAGAACCGCAAGCGGGCGATGGACTTAGCCGACGACCTCGGCGAGCGCGTGATGTACGGCGACGCCTGTGAGGTGCGCGTGCTGAACGAGGCAGGGGCGCGACGCGCCGATGTGGTGGTCGCCGCCACAGGCGACGACGAAGACAACCTGATTATCAGCCAGCTCGCGCAAAACTTTTTCAAGGTCAAGCGCGTGCTGGCGGTGGTGCGCGACCCGCGCCACGAATCGCTCTTCTTCCGACTGGGCATCCACGAAACCGTCTGCAGCACGCGCTTCATTTTCAATATCCTCGAGCAGGAAGTGGAGTACGGCGAGGTGCTGCCCATCGGCGCGATTATGCGCGGCGATATCGAGGTGATTGAGGCGGAGGTGACCCCCGAATCGCCTGTGGCGGGCAAGAGTATCGGCGAGATTGAGCTGCCCCCGAAGACGCTGCTGGCGGCGGTGGCGCGCAACGGGCAACTCACGCTGGGGCTGGCGAACCTGATTCTGCAGCCGGGCGATACGGTCGTCGCGCTGACCCCGCCGCAACACGAAAAGCAACTCGCGCGCGTGATGCGAGGCACAGCGCGATAGTTAGCCGTAAATCTTTTCTGGCTCCATCAGCACTGGCTCAACTTCCACCAGTGCGTTGCCCTGCGCCTCACGGTAAAAGCAGCTTCGATGCCCCGTATGGCACGCGACGCCGACCTGCTCCACCTGAATCAGCACCGTGTCGGCGTCGCAGTCCACCAGAATCCGCTTCACACGCTGCACATGCCCGCTGGTCTCGCCCTTGACCCAAAACTGCTGACGCGAACGGCTCCAGTAAGTGCATAGCCCTGTTTCGACTGTGCGTCGCAGCGATTCGCGATTCATGTAGGCGACCATCAGCACCTGCCTGTTCTCGGCATCCTGAATGATGGCGGGCACGAGACCGTTCGAATCATATTTCAGCGCGTCGATCCAGTCCATCTTCAGTTCACCTGAATCTCGATTTTGGCGGTTGCAGGCGGTCGGTTGCCGTAGGGATCAGCGATTGTAAGATGGACGGTATAAGTACCGCGCTTGGGGAACCGCCGTCGCACGACATTGCCGACGCCGTCCACCTGCGATGGGTCGTCGCCGAAGCTCCAGCGATACTCGACGGGCATGCTGACGCCCTCGGCGACACCGAAGAAGATCAGCTCATCGCCCGACGCGATGCTGAGCCGCGACTGGCTGCGCGAGGTGAACACGGAACCGAAAGTGTTCTGGATTGCCATATAGCCCTGCAGCGGGCCCGTTTCGGAGAGGGTGCGGATTTCGCCGATGTAAAAGACGCCGGTCGTGTCACCGAACAGCCCCAGCTTCGTGATTTGTCCGTTCGTATCGCGCAGTTCTGTGATGACGCTCAGCGGCAGGCTAACCGATTGCCAGCCCGATTCGTCGGTGCGCAGGTTCTGCAACGGGAGGAGCGTCTCCGTGCGTTTGCCGTCGCTGGTCTCGAACACGAGACGCAGCTCGCGCAAGGTGGGTGTTGTGGTCTGCCCACCGCCTGCTGCGGGGCTGCCAAAGCCGCCAGGTTGTTGAGGTCCACCCGCCTCGCCGCCGAAGCCCGGACCGCCGCGCGGGCCGCCTGCCTCGCCGCCGAAACTAGGACCACCGCGTGAACCGCCGCCGAATCCAGCCAGTCCCCCTGATCCACCCGCTGCCGCGCCGCTCACGCCCGGAAATCGCAAAGTGAATCGTATTACCTTGTCGGGCGCGTTCAGGTCGGCGCGCAGGTCACGCGGCGTATTGAATACAATCCAGCCGCCCGACAGGATGCCGCGCGTCAGCACCTTAATCGAGCGGCTCCCCACGAAAGTCGTCTCAGTGCTATCCTCGATGGTTCCAGAACCCCAGCTGCGCAGCGTGACGCCCGCCTCCTCAGCAGGTTGCCCTGCGTACAGCGTGACATCCGCCATCGCTACACTTATTAGCCCAACCGTCAGTATTCCTGCCCAGAGTAGCTGTTTCATCGTCATAGCCTCGTGGCACGGACTTCCAGTCCGTGCATACTCACAGGTAGTACGGACATTCTTGTCCGTGTCCCCGCGCCTAGACAGGACTGTCCAAGCCACGCCCGTCGCACGGCAGGACTGTCCGTGCCATAAAATCTGTGCTTGGGCGGGACGCCCAAGCCACAGTTAGAAATTCTACCTGATTCGGTACACTCCTGCCATGCGATTAGACGTGCAACTGCGCGGCGAGAGTGCGCTGATCGAACGAATTGCGCAGAAAACCCACGATCTGCCCTGCGCGGGACGGGTCGCCGTGATACAGGGCATTGGCGACGATACAGCGGTGTTGCACACAGACTGCCAGACCCTGCTCTGGACGGCGGATATGCTGCTGGAAGGGATCCATTTCCGCCTCGATTGGATAGACCCCCATTCGCTGGGCTGGAAATCGCTGGCGGTGAACCTGAGCGACATCGCGGCGATGGGCGGCGAGCCAACCGGCGCGCTGCTGTCGATTGCACTGCCGCGCGAGTGCACGGGCGAATGGCTCGACGCCTTTATCGAAGGGTTCATAGAGTGCGCCCGCGCCTATTCCACCGCGCTTTTAGGCGGGGATACGAATCGCGCTGAGCAGGTAATTATCGATGTCTCGGTTCTTGGCGTCGTCTCGGGACGCCCCGTGCTGCGAAGCAGTGCGCAGTCAGGCGATTGGGTCATGGTCACGGGCGCGCTGGGCGGCTCACGGGCAGGACTGGAGGCGTTGCTGGCTGGCGACACAGCAGGAATCGACCTGACGCCTCACTTCCGACCTGCGCCGCGTTTGCAGGTGGGCGCGATCGCACGGGAGCTCGGCGCAACCGCGATGATGGATCTCAGCGACGGACTCGCCGCCGACCTGCCGAAACTGCTCCGAGCGTCGGGCGTAGGAGCGATTGTCTACATGGCACAGGTTCCCGTGCATCCCGTTGCACTCCACTGGGCGCAGACGCACAGCCTTGACCGCGCATTGTTTGCGATTGCAGGAGGGGAAGATTACGAGTTGCTCATCACCGCACCGCCTGCTGCCGCACAGCGACTGCTGAAAGAGATTCCCCGTCAGGCAGGCGTTCCGCTGAGCGTGATTGGGGAAGTGATCGCGGCGCGCGAACTCTGGCTGGAGCATCCCGACGGCAGACGCGAATCGTTCGCCGTTGCAGGCTGGGATCACTTCACGGTTTGAACCCCGCCTGAAGCGCAGGCGCGGGCGTCTCCGCCTGTACCTGACGCGCCGCGTGGCGGGCGGCGTTCGTCAGGCTCGCAGGCGCAACGCCCAGCCCAATCAGCCCCAGCACACACGCCAGCAGGCAGGCGACCATCGGCGCGGGCACGCGCCACGACACCGCCGCCTCGCGCGGCTCCGCGTAGAGGCTGAAAGTCAGGCGCAGATAGTACGCCGCGCCAATCACGCTGGTTAGCGCCAGAACCAGCGCCAGCAGAACCTGGTTCGCCTCTACCGCCGCAAAAAATAGGTACCACTTGCCCCAAAAGCCTGCGGTTGGGGGAATGCCAGCCAGCGAGAGCATCAGAATTGCCATCGCATGCGCGGCGAACGGACTGCGCCGATAGAGTCCCTGCAACGCTTCAACCGTCGTCGCATCGCCTGCGCGCGCCATCAGACTCAGCACGCCGAACGCACCGATAGTCATCAGGCTGTAGGCGACCAGATAATACACCATGCCCGCCACGCCTGTAGAGTTTGCACTCACCAGCCCTACAGTGAGATACCCCGCATGCGCGATACTGGAGTAAGCCAGCATCCGCTTCGCGTCGCGCTGGATTAGCGCCGCAGCGTTGCCCACCACCATCGACAGCAGGCTCAGCCACCAGAGCAGGGGCGTCCAGAGTTCGGTCAGCGGCGCGACGGAGACCATCAGGCGAATCAAGACGCCGAACGCCGCGACCTTCGCAACTGCCGACATGTAGGCGGTGGCAACCGTGGGCGCGCCCTGATACACATCGGGTGTCCATGCATGGAACGGAACCAGCGACGCCTTGAAGCCCAGCCCAATCAACAGCAACACAATGCTCGCCGTCAGCAATGCCGCCGACGCCTCGCCCTGCGCCGCCCAAGCGGCAGGAATAGAGCGCAAATCCACATTCCCCTGCGCCCCGTAGAGCAACGCGATGCCGTACAGTAAAAACGCCGACGCGAACGCGCCCAGTAGGAAATACTTCAGCGCAGACTCCTCCGAACGCGCCTCCGTGCGCGACAAGCCCGCCAGCACATACAACGACAGGGAGAGCGTCTCCAGCCCGATGAACACCACCATCAGGTTCGTGGTGGTCAACATCGCCATCGCGCCCGCGCTCGCAAACAGCACCAGCGGATAGAACTCACCGTAGCGCAGCCCGCGCGCCTGTAGGTAGTCCTCAGAAAAGAGTAGGGTCAGCACTGTCGCGCCCAGCACAGCAAGACAGAGGATCGAGCCAAGCGCATCGGAGACTACCATCCCGCCGAAGGTCACGACACTGCTTTGCCAGACCGCAACCTGAAAATAGGCTGCGAGGGCTAACCCCAGCAGCCCAATCACAACGAGCGGCGTACGCTGCGAGCGCGGCAAAAACAGCTCTACAATCAAAGTCAACAACGCCGTAAAGACGACCACGCCGATGGGCGCGAGCGCGCTCCAGGTGATTTCAGGCTTGACGAACGCTTCCATGCGCCTCGTATTATACCTGCCCTGATTAGTGAGCATCGTTCGCGAGAAGTGATGCCGAACGAGATTCCTCGCCTACGACTCGGAATGACAACTATAGTCTAGGCGCCAACAGCCCTGTCATTCCGAGCGAAGCGAGGAATCTCGACGCCGATAGCAGTTCAGTTTGAGGCGTTTCTGGTGCCTCCCGTCGAAATTAGCAGGGGATTCCCGAAAATTGGGGTATAATATAATGAAGTTCATTGTCGCCCCGATATTTATGGAAGGAGGGAGGCTTTCCGCGCCAAGATGCATTCGCTACATAATCGCAGAGTTCCGTAGTTGGCAGGGTACAGCTATGCGACACTTTTACTTATGTGGGCTTCTGGCAGGGATGTTATGCGCAGGAACTGCCCAGCCTGCGCGCACGCCCGACGGTATGCTCTGGGCAGGCACAACTTTCTCGCTTCAGGCTGTCGCGAGTGTGGGCAATCAGCCCGTTCAGTTGTCGAATCAAGCCAGTGTCTCCGTTGGCGCGGTGATTCAGTGGCGTATCGTCCACGAAACGCCCCCCGCGCAAACGATTCAGGGTTCGGAAGGCTGGTTTACGCTGCTGCTGACCAATCGTAGCAATACGGTAGACGCTTTGACGCTGCGCTTAAAGTCCAACGAAAGCAGCGACGCGAGTCCCTGGCGTTTCACCATGTTTGAACAGCGCGAGAACGGCTCGGGGTTCAACAACGGTAACCCTGTCACCGAGACAACCTCGTTCTTGATGCCCGGCGAAACGCGCCGCTTGTTCCTGCGGGCGAATCCCCCTGGCAACCGCAACACAGATGGCGCGTTTCTGGACTGGCTGGGCTATTCCCAGCGCAACCCCTCGATTCTTGAAGCGCGCGAGTTTGCAGTGGGTGTCGAAGCCTCCCACTGGGCACATACCTCTTCATCGACCTCTTCAAACCACCAGATTATGGGCGAACCGCTGCTGCTTGAGGGGCGGCTCTACTGGCTTACCTGGGATGGGCAAACCATGCGCCTGTACCGCACTCCGAATCCGTTGAGCGCAAGCGTCCCGTTTTCTAACAATGTCAGTTTTGAAGCTCGAATCAGTGCGCCTGCGCCGACCCACAACATGGTAGCGATTGGCAATCGCTGGTACTTCCTGACCCAATCAGGTCGTCTGATGTTCTTCCACCTTTCACAGGCGCAAGGAGGCGCCACAATCGCAGCACAGCCCATTAACCTGCCGGAAGGGGTCTCGCCCGAGTTGAATTTGCCGCTTATCCGAGTGGGCGACCATTTATGTTTTGCAGACCGACAGAACCGCCTCTGGCTTGTCCACCCCACGACGCTTATGGTCGCTTCTATCGCTGCACTTTCCAACCAGTCGATTACTGCGCTGAGCCATTTACATGCAAACTTGTTTGCTGTGGGACGCAGCGACGGACGAATTGATGTTTACATGGACTCCGTGCCCATTGTGCAAGGGCTGCGCGTTCCTGGCGCTGCGAATCAGCCCATACGCTTTATTAACTTGCACGGTTCCGTGCTAACGGTTGTCGCGGGCAATACCCTGGGCGTCTATCGACTCGACACAGCGAAATGGCTCTGGTGGCGCGCGCTGGATAGCCCTGCGGTTACGCCGCCTGAGTGCGACTTGCGTGATGGCAATTGTTATGTTCTCACGGCGAGCGGGCAGCTCTACGGTTTCGACCTGTGGCGCGGTGGTTTAGCCCCGCTCTATCCGCAACAGTTATTCGGCGAAAACTCCGTATCACGAGCAGCGCTCAGCTGCGTCGCTCGCGCCGATCGCGAAGTTCCCTACCTCTACCTGCAGGCGCAACTCACTAATGGAACTGTGCACACCCTGTTTGTCGCTGCCAAGAACCCTCTCAATCGCTTTGTGTTCCCGGTTACGCTCACCAATACCCCCATCGGGACGCGGTGGGTGTTCACAGACGCCACAGCGCAAGGGCTGGCGATTAACTGGGTCTCATCAGGCGCAAGCAGCGACGGCACACGCGGCGCGTTCTATGGCTTCCTGCTCCGATAGGTACAATATGCCCCGATGTGGGCTATCGAAACGCGCAACCTGCGCAAAGTGTTCCGACCGCTGATCGGCGGTAAGCCGATTACAGCGGTCGATAACCTTAATTTGCAAGTACCCCCAGGTACCGTGTTCGGTTTTCTGGGACCGAACGGCGCGGGCAAAACGACCACCATCCAGATCCTGATTGGGAATGTGTATCCCACAGCAGGCGAGGCGTTCATACTGGGACATCGCGCGGGCGCGCTCGCGGCGAAACGCAAGCTGGGCTTCCTACCCGAAAAGTTCCAGTTCCACGACTTTCTGACCGCCGAAGAGTTTCTACGCATGCACGGACGACTCGCGAAGATGGATGGTGCGACACTCCAAAAGCGCATCGATGAAGTGCTGGAACTGGTGGGGCTTACCCAGCGCCGCAAAAGCAAAATCCGCGAGTTCTCCAAAGGCATGCAGCAGCGCATCGGTCTGGCGCAGGCGATTATTCATGACCCCGACCTCGTGATTCTGGACGAGCCGACCTCCGCGCTGGATCCGCTGGGGCGACGGCGCGTGCGCGAAGTGGTGCAATACCTCAAAGAGCGCGGCAAGACGGTCTTTCTAAACTCGCACCTGCTCTCGGAAGTGGAGCGGAGCTGCGATGTAGTGGCAATTATCGATAGGGGGCGCGTGGTGAAGCAGGGCGCGCTGGACGAGCTGCTGGTGAACCGCTCGGTTGTGAGCATTGAGCTCAAGCGGGTGGAGCCGCGCGTGCTGGAAGCGATGGCGCAGGTCGCGCAGAAGGTGCAGCCTGTCGACGAGCGCAGGGTGACCGCGGAAGTCGCCCAAGAGGACGATATAGCGGAACTGGCGCGGGCGATTGTGCAGGCGGGCGGCGCGCTCATGGGGCTGCAGGCGCACCGCGAGACGCTGGAAGATCTGTTTATCCAGACGGTGGAGGGAGAGAGCAAGTAGCGATGGGTGTGATTGTAGCGTTGACGCTCAAAGAGGCGATGCGCCGACGGGCGTTTCTGGGCACGCTGATTATCCTGGTCGCGCTGTACGGGCTGAGCTTCCTGCCACGCGCGTTCAAAGAGGCGTTCGGCGGCAGCGAGCGCCAGTTCGAAATCGGCGTGAACATCGCCGTGCTGTTCGGCGTGGACATCATCAAGTTCTTCTCGGCGGTGCTGGCGATTCTGCTCTGTGCAGGCGCACTCACGGCGGAGATTGAGCGCGGCTATCTGGCGGCGATTCTGCCGCGCCCGCTCCACCGATGGGAGCTTTATTTAGGCAAATGGCTCGGCGTGATGCTGTTCAGCGCGGCGAACGCGACGCTCTGGACGGCGATGCTCTGGGTCTCGGTCGCGGTTCAGGGTCAGCCTCGCGTGGAGATGTGGCGTGCGCTGCCCTATGTGCTGCTCTATCCTGTGCTGTACGGCACGCTCGCGCTCGCCTTCTCCAGTTTTCTGGGCGCGTCGATCGCCTCGATGTTCACTGTGGCGGCGGGCGCATTTGCGTATTTTTCTGACCAATTCCTGCGCCCAATCGCGGCGTTTTTCGATGTGAAACTGTTGCAGCAGATTGTGTGGCTGTCGGAGTGGACGCTGCCGATGGCAACGCTGAAGCGGCTGGTGCAGCAGCGCGTGGACACCATTCTGCCCCCTAGTATGGACGACGCACCCCCGTGGGGAACCGAAGCGATGTTGCGCTTCCTCAAGCCCGAAGTGCAAACGCTGGATATCGTTTATGTGGGCGTCTATATCGTCGCCGCACTGCTGATAGGGCTTCTCATCTTCTGGCGACGCGATGTGCAATAATCCGCCCTTACGAGGCGCTGCACACCCACCGTGAACCATGCTGCACCAGCGTCAGTAGCGTTACGCCCTTACAGAACGGCGGCGACTGGCTCACCCACACGCCGTTCACCTGTTCGGGTGGGCTGATTGGGGTGTGCGAGTGTCCGCCTAAAATCACATCCAGCTCAGGGCACGCCTCCGCCAGCAGACGGTCTTGACTGACGCCAAGATGAGTGAGCGCAATCAACAAATCGGCTTCAGGGCGCAGGCGGGGAATCCATTGCCGGGCTGTTTCGACAGGCGGATCAAACAGATACGCGCTCAGCGCAGCGGTCTTCATGCGCGGCGTGACCATCGGCGTGGTCAGCCCAATTAGCGCCACACGCACGCCGTGATGGGTAATCTGCCATACGGGTTGCGCAGGCAAGGGCGTGTCGGGCTGTTTGGGACGAATGTTGGCGCACAGCAACGGGCAGGGCGCGCCGCGCGTCTTCGCCAGGAAGCCCCATGCTGTGATGTGGAACTCGCGATTGCCGAGGGCAATCGCATCGTAACCTGCCTGACACATCCAGTCCCACGCTGGTTCAGGGTGCAGCGGCACCCCGAGATTGCCTGAACGGATACAGTCGCCTGAGTCAAGCAACAGGGCGTCATGGTGGGCTTTCAGCGCCCGCAGTTGCACGACGAACGCTTCATTCCAGCGATTGTGCGCGTCGTTCGTGTGCAGCAGCGCGATCCTCATCGGCAGGCGTCCATCCATGCGCGCACCGTGGCGACGGGGTCGTGGGCGCGCATCAGCGCCTCGCCCACCAGCAGCGCGTGGGCGCCCGCCGCATGCAATCGCCGCACCTGCTCCGCCGTCTCGATCCCGCTCTCGCTGACGCGCGTGGTTTCGGCGGGGAAGTAGCGCAGCAGGCGGAAGGTGGTCTCCAGCGAGACCTCGAAAGTGCGCAGGTCACGATTGTTCACGCCGATCAGCGTCGCGCCCGACTCCAGAGCGGTTTCCAGCTCCCACTCGTCATGCACTTCGACCAGCGCGTCCATACCGAGCGACTCCGCAAGCGCGCGCATGTCGTGCAGGCGTTTTTTCTCAGGCAGCGCGGCGACAATCAGCAAAATCGCATCGGCTTGCAGCGCACGACTCTCGTAAACCTGATACTCATCGATAATGAAATCCTTGCGCAGGGCGGGCAATGGGACGCGCTCGCGCGCCCATCGCAAATGGTCGGGTTTGCCTTGAAAGTAGGGTTCGTCGGTCAACACGCTCAGCGCGTCAACGCCCGCTGCGTGATACCGTTCAGCCATCGCCACAGGGTCAAACTCTCCCCGAATCACCCCCTTGCTGGGCGAGGCGCGCTTGATTTCGCCAATGAGAGCGATGGAGTTCTGAGTGTGGCGCAGGGCTGCATGAAATCCGCGCGGAGCAGGTAGATCGAGCATACACGCCCTGAGATCGGCGAGCGGTAGCGTGCGCTTGCGCGAACTAATCTCCTCGCGTTTCGTCTCCAAGATGCGCTCAAGGATGGTCACGACAGGAATTATACCGACCAGACTGGCTGCATGACAGGCTCATGAGTTGCCCAGATCCGACGGCGGCTTCATCTTGCCCAGCAGCCCCATCAGCGCGACGACGGTCAGCAGGTAGGGGAGCATCAGCAGCAGGTCGGTGGGCAGCTGCACGCCGAACACGGGCTGCCCCTGCAGGCGCATTTGCAACGCCTCAAAGAATCCGAATCCCAGCGCCGCGCCCGTCGCGCCCAGCGGATGCCACCTGCCGAAAATCAACGCCGCCAGCGCAATGAACCCCCTGCCCGCGCTCATGTTCTCGCGGAACTGACCTGTCGCCGCCAGTACCAGAAACGCGCCCGCCATGCTCGCAAACACGCCCGACCACAACACGCCAAGATAGCGCATCCGCTTCACAGGCACGCCCATCGTGCGCGCTTTGACCGAATCGTTGCCCACCGCGTACACTCGAAGCCCCCAGCGCGTGCGTGTGAGGAGCGCCAGCAAGATAAACGGCAGCGCGAGCGCAAACAGCGTAAGCCAGCTCTGGTCTTTGAATAGCGCGTTGAGAATCGGCAGGTTCTCCAGCCCCCCCAGCGACATCGGGGAAAACATACTCACGACGGAGGTCTCGCCCGCCTCCTCGCGTGGCACGATAATCTGGCGAAACAGGTAGGTGCTGAGTCCCAGCGCGAGCAGGTTAATCGCCACGCCGCTGACGATGTGGTCTGTGCGCCATTCCTGTGTGGCGACAGCGTGCAGCAGGGCGAGCGTCAAGCCCACCAGAATCGCGCACGCCAGCCCAATCATGGGCGAGCCAGTGAGCAGCGCGCCCAGCGCCGCTGCGAACGCGCCCATCAGGATTTTGCCTTCCAGTCCGATGTTAATCACGCCCACGCGCTCGCTCATCAACCCGCCCAGCGCCGCCAGAATGAGCGGGGTCGCCTGCCGAATCGCTGCGCCGAACAGTTGCCCGTCAAAGATTTCGCCCATTTTAGCCCTCACTCGTGGCTTGGACAGCCCTGCTCAAGCATTTTTGCACGGACAGGACTGTCCGTGCTACTTTAGCCCTCCACGCGCCGTTTGCGCAGGTAAACCGCCACCATATAGAGAATTAACGCCGCCTGCACCACCACCGCGATTTCCTTGGGCGCGCCCGTTTCGGCATGCAGGTGATACGCTCCGCTGCGCAGCGCGCTCATCAGCCACGCCGAGAGCAGCGCAAGCGCAGGATGATTGCCCGCCAGCAGCGCGACCGCAATCCCGTCGAAGCCGTATTCGCCTGGGAAGCCTTCAAAAAAGCGGTACTGCGTCCCGCAGACCTCGATCGCGCCTGCCAGTCCCGCCAGCGCGCCCGACAGGAGCATCGCTTCGACCATGCGCTGGGCAGTCGGGACGCCCGCCGCGTCGGCGGCGTCGCGATTTGCGCCCGTCGCGCGCGTCTCATAGCCCCACACGGTGCGATACAAGGTCAGCCACAGCCCCAGCGCAATCAACACCGCGATTCCCAGCCCCCAGCTCGCCTGCAGGAAGTCCTCGCGCAGCAGGGGCAGTCGGGCGGGGTCGGCAATCATGGCGGTCTGCGGCGCGTCGCCCGCGGGGTCTTTCAGCCGTTCCGTCACCAGCCAGTGCGTCAGGTACAGCGCGATGTAGTTGAACATAATCGTGGAGATGACTTCGTGCGCGCCGCGCCGCACCTTGAGCCACACGGGAATGAACGCCCACAGTGCGCCCGCCATCGCCCCCGCCAGCAACGCCGTGGGTAGATGCATCCCGCTCGGTACGCCCTGCAGCGCGCCCGCCCACGCCGCCGCAAGCGCGCCAATCAACAGCTGCCCCGCCGCGCCGATATTAAACAGCCCCGCCTGCAACGCCACCGCCACCGCCAATCCCGTCAGCAGCAGCAGCGTCATATCGTGCAGCACGGCGTCCCACGCATCCTCGGGACCATAAGCGTCGGTGCGTGGGTAGCCAGTTGCGCCCTGAAGGATAATCTGAAAGCTTTCGCCCAGGGGCTTGCCTGCCGCCGCGATTAGCAAGGTTAGCGCAGTCAATACAATCGCCGCGCCCAGCAGCGCAGGCAGCACGCGCGTTCTCAACATCACGCGCTTCGTTCGCCGCGCCTGCGGAAACTCCTGCGCTTCGAGGTATACTGAAGCCGATGTCTGTATCCGTCCCGTTGCCTGAGTCGACCGATCAAGAGCCTGCGGCGACGCACCCGTCGCTGCAGCGATTGCGCTTCACGCCGGAACAGTTCCATAAACTGGGCGCACTCGGCTTCTTTGACGACGACCAGAAATATGAACTGCTCTAGGAAGACATCTACCCGATGCCGCCCGAGGGACCAGAGCATTCTGCAGAGCGCACGCGCCTGATGTATCGCTTCGTGTCGCGCCAGACCAGCGCGTGGCATGTGCGCGTTGAAGCGCCCCTGCGGCTGGGCGACAGCGAGCCGATACCCGATATTGAAATTGTGCCCGGACGAGTCGAGGACTACGAAACCCACCACCCCACGACGGCGCTGCTGGTGATTGAAGCCTCACACACTTCGCTGCCGAGAGACCGTACGCATAAGCTCGCCGTCTACGCGCAGGCAGGCATCCCCGAATACTGAATTGTGAACCTGTCAGGGCACACGGCTCCACCTCAAGGCGCAGGAGCCGTGGCTTTCCCCGCTTTTTCAACCTCACCCCCCTCTCCGTAAGAGGTCAGAAAACTCGGCGGCTTGGGTGGCAAGGTTGTGCTGAGGCAGTGTTCCCTAATCAGACCCGAAGGATGGGGGGCAATGCCTCCAAACAATCAGGGTTGACGAAGCACTAAGTCGAGTCAGGTTGTTGCTCGCTTCGACTGCGCCACCACTGGATAAACCGCTTCGTCTCCGCCTCGCCCGCGCGCAAGCCGAGTCGCCCCCACCAGAAGGTCAGCAGAACAATCCAGCCCAGCGAATAGAGGGCATAGCGCCCGCCGCCGCCTGCGCCCAGCCACTCCTGATAGAGACCCCACCACGGGTGCAGGCGCAACAACCCACTCGCCAGCGCGTCCAGCATCGGAGCATGGAATAGCGCCCGATTAACAATCTGCACGACCCAGCTGCCAAACAGCAAGATGCCCAGTGCGACGAACAGCAACACGACGCCCTGCCCCGTTAACGATGCGCGCGTTTCGTAGTAGACGCGGGCGCGGCGCGTGTTGATGAAAAAGTCGTTGAAGTAGTCGCCCTGCAGGGGGGTGGGATAACGGCTCAGATAAGCCCAGCTCGCGCTGTAGATGGCTTGCGGCAGCACGGTCGCGCTGAGCCACACAGAGAGCGACCAGAGCAGCCACTTGCTGGGCGCAACCCACTGCCCCGCAGCCCAGCCCATCGCCAGATAAATTACGCCCGCCGAGAGCCACTGCAACGCCCACTGCCACAGCAACCCTCCGAACGGATAGGGCAGCGCGAAACGCAGAGGCGCAGGGCGACGCGCCAGCGCAAAGTAGCCCGCCAGCGAGGCGACGCTCAGGTTCGCCAGCGCCGTCAGACAGAGCAGCACGAGCAACAATCGCTCAGCGGCGAGCGGACTGGTCGCGAACACCCGCGCCAACACGCCCGCATGCACGCCAATCACCAGCAACCAGAACGCCGCGCCGCCCCAGCGCATCAGCCGATACGCTGCCTCCGACCACCACTCGCGCCACTGCGCCGCCGCGAGCGCGCACCAGAGCATCCAGCCAAGCGCGCTTAGAACCCCACCAGCGACAGGAAGCAGTGGATACGCCGCCTCCTGAACCGCCGCCGTCAGGACGAACGGCGCGCCATACGGCGTCCAGAGCCATAACGGCAGGAACCACAGCGCGTGGGCGTTCGGAATCAGCCGTGCTAAGTAAGCCACCGCTGCTATACCCAGCAGAGCGATTCCGTGAAAGACATGGAAACTCGTGAAGCGCACATTCAGCAGCGACGCTTCATCGGGCGCGTGGACGCCGCGCAACGAGTAGGCGTCTACTGCGGCGCTTAGCGCATACACCGCGAGCGCGAGCAACGCGCTTGCCAACCACATCCACGGCGTAACGCCGACCAGCAAGCATACCCACAACGCCGCTGGCGTCAGTGTCAGCATCGTCAACCCCGTCAGCGCGGTAATCGCCCCAATCCGCCCCAGTACGACGCCCAACGGATGCAACTCCGTCAGATACAGATCGACCAGTGTGCGCGTTTTGTAGACATCGCGCAGCACACGGTTCGCCAGCGGCGCAGCCACTACGAGCGGCAACCATGCGAAGACGCCCAGTGCCATCGCGCCGCTATAGCTCACCCCGAGCAGACGGTTTACCACCTCAGGCGCGCACGCCGCCAGAACCGCCAATCCGATACAGAAAACGCACCCCAGCCACAACACGGCAAGCGTCAACGCCCAATAACGGCGCGTGCGCACATAACGCCGGTACTCCAGCCAGAAAATCGTCGCTGCGCTTTGCAGAATCACCACCACGCACCCTCCTGCACCTTCAGCTCTGGCTCGGGCGCGTCCAACGCCCGTTGCAGGCGGCGCGCGGCGGCGGGCGCAAGCAACAGCGTCAGTCCAAAAGTCGCCAACGCCTGCGGAACGCCCCAGAGCGGATGCGGGATGTACGCTGCCATCACCGTCGCCAACGGCGCAACTGCCATCGACGCCCAAAACATCGGATGCACCACCCACTGCCAGAAGGGAGCCTCGTTGAACCAGTCAATCTGCTTATTCTGCTCCAGCGCGCTTACCGCCAATCCAGGTCCAAACAGCAAGCCGAGAATCGCGATGACCAGCAAGGTATATACCGCCGCCTGCCAGAGCAGCGTGGCGCGCTGCGCAACCAGAAACGGCATCAGCGTCTGCCACAGAACCCCCATCGCGACCAGGCACAGCCCAAACCGCACAAGCAACCCCACGCCCAGCCAGAACGACTCATACGCCGCCGTGGCAAGCGTAAGGAGAAACGGCGCGCCCCAGATGAGGTAGAGACGCAACGCGCCCCCCAGCGCATACACTGTGTAGGTTCCGTATAGCAAATCCCACCCGCTCAGGCGCGTCAGGCGCAGAAAGACCGAAGTGCCCTGCGCATGCTCGCGAGCGATCAAATTAATCTGCGAAGTGAAGCTGAGTGGCAGCAGGTTCAACAGCAAGAGAACCACCATCAACGGCGTCTTGTTGCCCCAAAAGGTAGCGAGGATGCTGCCCCCAGTCAGATAGTAGTAGCCAATGACCAGCAGCGCCAGACCATACAGCACGACGGCGCGTCGTCGATCGCTCGCGCGCCAAAACTCATGGTTGAGCGGCTTTACCTGGAGGCGTTGGGCGATTTCGGCGGCGAGTTCCCGCGCCCGTTCGTAGTCGCCCGCGCGCGTCGCCGCCTGCCACTGCCGATTGAGCGACTGAACCTGCGAGTCGGTTCCCGCGAGCCACTCCAGCGCGAGCATCCTTCGCAGCAGCCACACCGCCGCGTTTTCGGTAAAGTACCGCGTCCACCAGTCGCTCACGGCGCGAAGACCCACAGCGCGTTCACCTCCTGCATCGGCGCGTCGTTCAGCGTCGCCAACGGCGCGCCGCGTCGGTCGTAAAACGCCTGAACCCAGATGTAGTCGGCGGGGTTCTCGCGGACAATCGTCGCTGTCGCTGCCTGACCTGGGAGGAGTCGGGCGCGCCGCCAGAGCAGGGCAGGCTCCTCTATCCATGTGAAGCGAGCGAACACCTGCACGCCGTTCAACGGCTGGTTGCTCAGGTTGCGCATGAACAGCGCGTCTCCCTGCCTGCGGACTTCGAGGCGCGGCGGGTCGTCGACAAAGCGGATGAAGCAGACGCCGACACGCGTGCGGGCGTGACATCGAATCTCGACTGCAGGCGATGCGCCCTGATAGCGCGTTTGCACAGCTGCGTCTGGCGCGGCGGCGAACTCCAGCAACACCGCGCTGTCAGGCAGTCGGAGCGTATGGCGTCCCGACCCCAACGAGGCGTAGCCATAACCGATCTCCATGCCGTCGCCCGCCTCGCCAGGGTAAAGCCGCGTCAGCACTGCTGGCTCAAGCGTATCCGCGCGTGGAGGGAACACAAAAATTGCTCCCGATACCAGCAAGGTCAACGCGCTGAGCGGCGCAAACACGCTTGCCAGCCTGCGCCGACGCCGCAGCTGCGCCATGAGACCCCACACCAGCGCAGCATAGGCGACCAGCGCAACCGTCCCCGCTATTGTCTGAGCATAGCGCGTGCGTTGCTGCACCAGACTCACCGCCCCGTCGAACCGCTGGCTCAATCGTTCGCTCGGAAACGCGCTGCTGAGGGCGATAATCTCAAACATTTCAGACAGCCCGTTCCAGTTCCGCCATCGGGGCTGTTCCAGATTGCCCATAAACAAATAAAGGCTACCCAGCCCCACCCGTCGCCAGTATAAAACGGGGCGACTCGCCTCGTCATGCGCGACCGCATGCCAGTCTTCTGTGTCAGCAGCGAGGGAAGCCAGTCCTGAGGGACTCGCAGCGAACTGGATCGTCGGCAAGAGGTTCGCGATGGGCAGCGCATTAATAGACGGTCCGAAGGAGCCGACGGAGATAACCAACGAGCCGCCCGCAACGAGCCACTGTTGCAACGCTCGCCACTGGGCTGCCGAGAGCGTCTCCGCGCCGCCCACCAGCGCAATCATCGGCAACTCCAGCAACGGCTGCAATTCGTCGGGTAACTCCGCTGGGCGGCAATAGTAGACTTTGAACTGTGGACGGTCGGCGGCTGTGCCGAGCGACGCTTTGGAAGCGAACCGTGTCTGTTGGCGATTGAGCTGCTCCAGCCCCCCGATTATATCTCCGACGACGACAATCGGCACACGCAGCTGAAGCGGCAGAGGTAATTCGTAGCTCTGTTGCTCGCCATCTTCGCCGTGCCACTCCAAACGCGGCGCGCGGAAGCGCATCGGCATGGCTGAGCGCCGGACGGTCGCGACGCTCAGATAAATGCGCTTGCGGGCGTTGGCGGCTAAGTCCAGAGGATACATCTGCACGCCGCGCACAGGGTCGCGCAGTATCAGCGCGCCGCGTGTGTTGCTTCCACGCCGCTCGAGGTCGACGATGTACACTGCGCGGTACCCCATCGCTTCGTCGTCAAGCAACGGACGCAAGTTGATGCGCGTCTGCGCCGCCCCAAGCGTATTCCCCACAAGCGTCAGCACGAGAACCCATCCCCAGCGCACGGAGGGAATTTTCGCCTCGTTTTGCAAACCTCCTTCGGACAGCTTGGATAGTTTGAAATGTTATGTCGTCCCCGAAACGGGGAACGCGCCTCTGGTGCGACGGCATTCCTGCCGTCGCACAGTTCAACGACGATGGTGGGGACGCTCTTGTACCGATAAAAACAGTTTCCCGCTTAGGGGGTTATGCCTCAAAGGTTAAACTGTCTTCTTTGCCAGCTGTTCTTGTTCCCACCTCCCGACCTCCCCCGTGAACGGGGGAGGCGTGGCGGCTGCCTGCGCGTGCGCTCCCTCCCCGCTTGCGTGGAGGGTTGGGGTAGGGGCGGCAGCTTCGGCAGGCGTCAAGGTAAAAAGGGACGCTTTCTTTGTGGGGCTTAAATGCATCGCGGTTGAAATTATCCTTAAATCGCGGGGTGCGTCGCGGACGCGCCCCTACATGTTTAGGCGTGTGGCATACGCAGCGTGTCACCCCTCTTAGGGGCGTGTCCGCGACGCACCCTACGCGAAGCGGACGATTTTATGTGGGAAGGGCTTGTTAGCATGCGACAGCAGGAATGCCGTCGCACCAGGTGAATAAGTTACCTACTACTCAAAAATTCCACCGCCCGCTGCAACACGGGGTCAGCAGACTGTCGAAACATTTCGCGCGTGAGCTCCACCTCAATATCGGGCTTCACACCTGCGCCCTCGATGCGGTTCTTGCGCGCCGTCTCGTAGTCCGCCAGCACGCACTGCAGGTAGCCCCCATGCGGCAGCTGCACGATTTTGGAGGGCAACGCCTTGCCGGGCGTGGGGCGTCCGATAATCACGGCGCGTTTCGACTCCTGCAAGCCCGCCGCCAGAATCTCCGCTGTAGAGACCGAGAACTCGTCCACCAGCACCACCACAGACTTGCGGTAGTTGGGATTCTGCGGATAGGCGACGATGCCGAATGTGCCGTCGCGCAGGCGCATAACGCCCAGCGTCGTCTCGCGTTGCACCAAATACCCCATCACGCCGCCTGCCATTAGTCCGATGCCGCCGATGTTCTCGCGCAGGTCGATAATCAGCCCGTCGGTGTTCGCTAACTCGCGCAGGCGCTTTGGCAACTCGCGCATCACAGGCGGGAAGAAGGCGTTGAACGAGAGGTAGCCGATGTTGCCAGGCAGGATTCGGCTCTCAATCCGTACAGGGATTTCGGGCAGGAAGCCGAGCTGCACGCGCTCGCCCCGCGCCGCATTGCGCGTGAGCGATACCGTATGTTCCTTGCCCTCTAAATCGCGGTAGCGGATGCGCGCTTCACTGCCCCTGCGCCCACTCAAAAACGCCCGAAACGCCAGATACGCCTCGAACCGCTCCTCCACAGGAGGCAAGTTGCGTTCACGGATGCGTTTGAGGAGCAGTTCTGTGTCTATATCGTCGATCTGGAGTATCTGCGCGCCTGCGGGGACGCCCATCCGCGCCGCAGGCGAGCCTGCGCGCACGCGCGTCACGACGGGGCGACCTTCCACCAGCTGCACAGTTAGCCCTGTCTCGCCGTCAGAAAGCCGAGTGCGCGCCTCCTCCTGCGCCACGAACGCGCCGGGCGGGATTACCCCGAAATGCGACTGCTTCAACTCGCCCAGCATCTGGTTCAGCACGGCGTAGAACTCGTCGTCGGTCTTCGCTTCGCGGGCTTTCGGTTCATATTGCGCCCGCACCGCGTTCCAATCCACGCCGCCCAGTTTGGGATCATAGTGCGAGCGTTGCACCTCCTCCCACACGAACTGGAACACCTCCTGCCGTTGTGCCTCGCTGAGCCGTTGGCTATTGGCGCAGGAGGCAAGCGCAAGCAAGGGCAGCAGCAGCAACGCTCTACGGAGCCATCCGTTTCGAGCCAGTGGTTTCATCGGGAAAGGTATACCCGATAGGGTATAATTGCTGTCCAAGCCGGAGTGGCGGAACGGGTAGACGCGCCGGTCTCAAAAATCGGTCTGGGGCGACTCAGGTGTGGGTTCGAGTCCCACCTCCGGCACCAGAATTCCGTAGCGCGGGCGTTCCCGCCCGTGCGGGCACGCTTGAGCGAGACGCTCAAGCCACGCTGTGTAGCGCGGGCGTCCCCGCCCGTGCAGATGCGCTTGAGCGTCCCGCTCAAGCGACGCGAGGGAGGGCGCATGCAAAGGCGAGGTGTAGCGCAGGAGAACTCGGAACAGTGGGTGCAGTGCGCGAAATGCAAGAAGATTCTGTTCCGCCCTGACTTTGAGCGGGCGATGCGCGCGTGCCCCCACTGCGGGCATCACCATCGCCTGCGCGCCTGCGAACGCATTCTGCTCACCGTAGACCCCGACACATTTCAGGAGATTGACGCCGACCTGCGCCCTGCCGACCCGCTTGGATTCCCCGACTACACCGACAAGCTGCGCAAAGGCACGGCGGCGTCAGGCGAAAATGAGGCGATTCTCACAGGTACGGCGCTTCTAAGCGGCTACGAAATCGTGATTGGCGCGATGGACTTCGGCTTCATGGGTGGCAGCATGGGGTCGGTTGTGGGCGAGAAGGTCGCGCGGTGCTTTGAGCGCGGGGCGGAGCGCAGGCTGCCCGTGATTCTGTTCTGCGCGTCGGGCGGGGCGCGGATGCAGGAAGGCTTAATCTCGCTGATGCAGATGGCGAAGACCACCGCCGCTGTGGGCAAGCTGCAACGCGCGGGCATGCCCTATATCGCCGTGTTCACCGACCCGACGATGGCGGGCGTGTTGGCAAGCTTCGCGTCGCTGGCGGATGTGATTGTGGCAGAGCCGGGCGCGCTGGTCGGCTTCGCGGGGCAGCGTGTGGCGGCGCAAGCCAGCGTGGGTAAGCCCCCTGCCAACTTCCAAACCGCCGAGTTCCAGCACGAACACGGGATGGTAGACCTGATAGTGCCTCGTAAACAACTACGCCCGACGCTGACCTACCTGCTGGAGATGTTCCTGCCTGTGGAGGCGCACGCGCGATGATGACGATTTTCGACTTTGAGAAGCCCATCAACGAGCTGGAGAGTGCAATCGCCGAGTTGCGCCAACTCGCCGCCGAGAAAGGCTTAGACCGCTCGCGTGAAATCGCCGAACTTGAGGCGCAGCGCGAACGGCTGCTGAAGCAAATCTTCGCCCACCTCCGCCCATGGGACAAGGTGTTGCTCGCCCGTCATCCGAAACGCCCCTACGCGCTGGACTACATCCGCCTGATGTGCGAAAACTTTCTGGAGCTGCACGGCGACCGTTTGGGCTTTGACGACCCTGCGATTGTGGGCGGGCTGGCGAAGCTGGGCGGCTATAAATTAGTAATTGTGGGGCAGCAGAAGGGACGCGACCTGAAAGAACGGCAGAAGCGCAACTTCGCAATGGCGAAACCTGAGGGCTACCGCAAGGCGATGCGCCTGTTTCGCCTTGCCGAAAAGTTCCGCTTGCCCGTGCTGACCCTCGTAGACACCCCCGCCGCCGATCCCGGTGTGGAATCGGAATCGCGCGGTATCAGCGAGGCGATAGCCCAATCGATGCTGACGATGTTTGAACTCACTGTGCCCGCTGTCGCTGTGATTATCGGCGAGGGGGGCAGCGGCGGCGCAATTGCCTTAGCCGCCGCTAATCGCGTGCTGATGCTGGAACATGCGATTTACTCCGTCATCCCGCCCGAAGGCTGCGCAGCGATTCTCTATCGCGACCCCAACAAAGCCCCCCAAGCCGCCGACGCCCTCAAACTCACTGCCGAAAGCGCACTGGAACTTGGGCTAATCGATTTAGTCATCCCCGAACCGCTGGGCGCGGCGCACCGCGACCCGCAAACTACTGCTCTGAGCGTGCGCACTGCTGTACTGCAGCAGCTGGACGAACTCAGCCGCATCGAACCCGACGCCCTGCGCGAGCAACGCTATCAGCGGTTCCGACAGGTAGGCGTGTATGAGGCGGCGCGATAGGCGACGCGCGGCGTGAATGTGCCCCCACCGAGCGTCGTATTTCCTCACAGGCTCAGAGATTGTGTGCAGGAAATCGCGCGCTGGTGCGGAAATTTTTTCCATCAAGCTCTGAAACGCTCAACGCAGTTTTACAGGGGAGGTCTGTCCAAAGAACTGCGTCCTGAGCCAGAGCCAGTTTGGGGAGGTTGTAATGCGACTGTTAATTGGCGTTGGGTTGCTCTGTGCTGGGCTGTTTGTGTCGGCTCGTGGGCAACCTGTGGAGCCGCATAGTTTCCCCGCGCTGAAATTGAGCCGCCTGCCTGCGATCGACGGCGTCGTAAACCCTGACGAGTGGGTGGGGGCGTATGCGGTAGAGCGGTTCTGGTCGCCCTCGCGACAGCAGTGGGGGGCGTTCCCCACGCGCGCTTATATCGGCTATGACGCGGAAGCCATCTATGTCGCCTTCATCTGCGGGGATCCTGAGCCGAGCCAGATTCGAGCGCAGGAAACCAAACGCGGCGGCTACCTCGAAAACGACGACACGGTGATGGTACTCATTGAGCCGCAGGCGCGCGGGCTGGAGCCGTACACTTTCACCGTGAACGCGCGGGGGGCGCAATCAGACCATTTCCCCGCGGGCACGAGCGAGAACATCCGCTGGCGCGGCGACTGGCAGGCGGCGGCGCAGACTCTCCCCGACGGCTGGAGCGCGGAGCTGCGCATCCCGTTCCGAATCCTGCGCTACCCGCCGAAACAGAACCGATTCGGGATTATTCTGGAGCGGTTCATCCCGCGCCTGAACGAGATTTACACCTTCCCGAACATGGGCGCATACTATTCCGAGCGGCGTCAGAGCCTCTGGACAGGGCTGGAGCCGCCCCCACCGCGTTACCCTGTGATATTATTGCCTTATTTCACAGGTGACAGCGACCCGAACCAGACCCGCGGGCGCAGCGGGCTGGACATCCGCTATATCGCGGGCGACCCGCTCACCGCCCTGTTCACGCTCAAGCCGGACTTCCGCAACATCGCGGCGGATGTGGCAAATGTGGATTTCTCCTACACCGAGAAAGTGCTTGCCGAGACGCGCCCCTTTTTCCAGGAAGGGAGTGAGTTTATGCCCCCCCGTGCCGCGTTCTACAGTCTGCGCGTGCAGGATCTGAACACGGGGCTGAAAGCCTTCGGGGCACTGAGCGACTGGCGCTATGGCGCGACGATTGGTGAGTACGAGTTTCAGGGGCGCAAGCGGCAGTTCGGCGTCGGGCGCGTGCGCTATCAGTTCGCGGAACGCTCGTTCATTAACCTGATCGGCGTGCGTCTGCAAGGCGAGGTGCAGGAGGACACGCTCGGCGCAATCGTCGATACGCAGCGCATCACCGGTGAGGGCGAGCTGCGCCTAACCGCCGCCTACTATAAACTCAGCGGCGACCGCGACGGCGCATATCAGCAATACACTCTGCAGCGCAACGCCCGCGAACGCTTGCCAAACTATCTACTGCAATATACGGACATCGAGCCGAACTACCGTCCCCGACTCGGTTTCGCGCCCGAAACGGGCTATCGCGGGCTGAAGTTCGGTGTGCTGTGGTTCGACCGCCCCGAAAGCGAGCGACTGCTCTATACAGAGACGCAGCTTGCCGTCACACGCCGCACGCGCTATGGCGGCGCACGCCTCGACGAGGGCGTCTCCACCCTGCAACAGTGGCTGTTCGCCTCGCTGAGTCGGCTCACAATCAACTTGGAGTATCTGAACCGCCCGCCGAATATCGACCGCACGCTGGGCGTCGAGTATGCGTGGAATGTGCTGGACATCTACCGAGCAGGGAGCGTGTTCGTGCGTTTCGGCGACCAGAACGGCGGGCGCAGCCTCTATGTGCAGCTCGCGCAGGCGTATGAACTCGCGCCGCGCTTCCGATTCAAGTTAGACTTAGAGAGCCTGGACATCGACTATCCCGACGCGCCCGCCGACCGCGCCCGTCAGTTAATTTTCACGCTGAACTACGAAATAGACCCCGAACGCGCGATCGGCGGCAGGGTAATCCTGAATCGGCTGGAGTTCGGCGGCGAGGTGGAGACCACGCGCAACTTTTACCTGACCTACTTGCAGCGTGTACGGCGCGGGTTCGACCTCTACATTATCTACGGCTTGCCCAACGCAAGCCGCACGCAGAATCGACTCGCGGTGAAGCTGATTACGCCACTGGAGCTGTAGTCGTGAGACCCTGCTTACAGGTATAATCCCTATCGCTTATGACGCTTGCAGACTTCGGCTGGGCGATTGTGCGAATCGCCATCATGCTGGGCTTCCTGCTGAGCGTGCTGCCCTTAGTCATCTGGCTGGAGCGGCGCGCCTTGGCATGGTTCCAAAATCGCGTCGGACCGAACCGACTGGGACCGTTTGGACTGCTGCAGCCGATGGCGGACGCTGCGAAGCTGTTTTTCAAAGAGGAGATTGTGCCCGCGAGCGCGGACAGGTTCATCTGGGCGCTGGCGCCGGCACTGTCGCTGTTCCCGGCGTTAGTGGCGGCGGCGACGATTCCATGGGGACCCAACCGCCTGCTGACCCCTGTGGCGGATGTGGACATCGGGTTGCTCTATTTTCTGGCGATGTCGTCGCTGGCGGCGTATGGTGTGTTGCTGGCGGGCTGGTCGTCCAACAACAAGTATTCACTGCTGGGTGGGCTGCGGGCGTCCGCGCAGGTGATTAGCTATGAGCTGGGCATGGGGCTTGCGCTCGCCACGGCGGTGCTGGCGTCGGGCAGCTTTCGGATGACCAGTATCGTCGAAATGCAGGCGCAGCCGTTGTGGGGCGTCGCGCCCTTCCTGCATAACTGGCTGATTTTCACGCCGTGGGGGCTGATTGGCGGCGCGCTGTTTTTCGTGTGTATGCTCGCCGAGACGAACCGCGCGCCGTTCGACCTGCCCGAAGCTGAGAGCGAACTGGTGGCGGGCTATCAGACCGAATACAGCAGTATGAAGTTCGCCGCCTTCTTTATGGGCGAGTATATCGCGATACTGGCAATCTGTGGGATTATGACGACCTGTTTTCTGGGCGGCTACCTTGCGCCGATTAACTTCTCGCCGATTCAGGCGTTGGGGGAGCAGGGCGGCTTCTGGGGCGTGTTGGCGACGATTACGGGCGCGCTCATGCCTCCGTTCTGGTTTATCCTGAAGCTGTTCGGGCTGTTTTTCAGTTTCCTGTGGATTCGCGCGACGCTGCTGCGCCTGCGCTACGACCAGCTCATGAATGTCGGCTGGCGGTTCCTGATTCCCGTGGGCTTGGTGAACCTCGCGCTGCTGACGGTGTATGTGATTTGGGGCTGGATACCGTCGCTGATTGGCTACGGCGTAGCGATTGCACTCTATTTTGCGATTTTCGGCAGTCGCAAGCCCCAGCGTCGCGAGGTGGTTCTGGTCAGCGAAGCGCAGCCGTACCGACCCAAGGAGGCGTAAGTTGGGCGAACGGATCTTGTTTTTCATCTTAGCGATTGTGGCAATCCTCAGCGCGGGCGGCGTGGTGTTCTCGCGTAACCCGGTGCGCAGCGCGCTGCTGCTGGTGCTGAATTTCTTCACGCTTGCGTTGATTTACTTCACGCTCTCGGCGCAGTTCATCGGCGCGTTGCAGGTGATTGTGTACGCGGGCGCGATTATGGTGCTGTTTTTGTTCGTGATTATGCTGCTGAATCTCGGCTCGCCCGACGCGATGCCGTCTGAACGCGACCTGAAGCGTCCGCTGGCATATCTGATCGGTTTCGGGATCTTAGTGACCCTGGTGGTACAGTCGCAGGCGTTGCTCTATCCGGGCGCGCCGCAGGCGAGTCCTGAGGTGGGCACGGCGCGCGTGATTGGGCTGGCGCTATTCACGCAGTGGGCGTATCCGCTGCTGCTAATGGGCGTGTTGCTCACGGTCGGCGTGATTGGCTCGATTCTGCTGGCTAGAAGGAGGGCTTCATAGCATGGATGCGGTGCCGCTGAATGCGTATCTCATACTCTCGGCGTTCCTGTTCACGATGGGCGCAGTCGGCGTGGTCGTCAAGCGCAACCCGATTGTGATGTTCATGTGCATCGAGCTGATGCTGAACGCCGTGAACCTGAGCTTTCTATCGTTTGCGCGGTATCAAACCGACCTACTGGCTCAGGTGTCGGGGCATGTGTTTGTGTTATTTGTGTTTGGCGTGGCAGCGGCGGAGGTCGCAGTTGGGCTGGGCATCATCACAGTCATGTTCCGCCTGCGCGAGAGCATCGATGTGGATGAGGTGACGCTATTGCGGGGATAGCTCCCACACGACCCCTGCATTCTCCAGCGTATCGGGGAATGCGCGTGTCTCGATCGCCAGCGTTGTGGAGGGAACTTTGTGCCCGAATCGGGGCGAGTACCAGCCGAGCTTTGTCGCCTCATCGCCTGTATAGAAGCGCGCCTCATACTCCGTCAGCCCCGACAGGCGCAGCGTGCAAACGCGCTCGCCGTCGGTGATCCGCCAGACGCCCGCGTCCACAGGCTCCATGCGCCAGTCGGGATGAAAATGCCAGTACCACTGCGCCGAGCGCGCCGCGTCATGCACGATGGAGTCTCGCACAATCAGGGCGTTGTTCCGCAACTGCACGCGACGGAGAATCCAGTCGGGCGTGTAAGCGTCGGTTCTACCTTCCACAAGCCGTTGTCGCAGGTCGCACTGCGTGAACTCCGCGCGCGCCTTCCTGCCCCACAGGAATGGTCCCTGAATTTCGGATTGGTTGAGGCGGTCTAAGCTGAGCGTGTTGTGCGCAGGCGTGCTTCGAAAATGGTCGCGCCATTCGGGGTCTTCGTGATAGGCGTAGGTTCCCGCGTCGATGAGCAGGGGCTTGCCGTCCAGCGACGCCCAGAGGCTGAGCGCGTCGGCGTGTCCGTGCGCCGCGAGACTACCTAGCCCCAGCGGACCCGCGTCGAACAGAACCTGCCAGCGTTCCGAGTGGAGGACGGCATAGCCGCCATCGGGGTAGAGGCGCGAGTCAGTGATGCGCGCGCCGCCAGATGGCGCGTCGCCAAAGAGCCACAGGCAGAGCGCATTGTCGGCGTCGCTGAACGCGGGCGGCGGCTCGCACTTGAGCAGCTGCGCCAGCGCGCGCCCGACCACACGATGCCGATTCGCCGCGGTGCTCCAGAGCGGCGCAACCACGCCGTCATCCTCGTCCCCCACCTGCGGGACATAGCCCGAAGCGTCCATCACATTGCGCACGAACTCAAGGCTGCGCTGTGATCGCGCGGCGACCGCGTCGGGCATAGGCTGGAGCCGATAAGCGTGTAAATAGAACTCCCACACGAACGGCAGGTAGCCGAACGCCTGTTCGGCGTTTACGCCATCGGGGTAGAACTGGCGCAGCGCCTCGCGATGGAGTATCTCATAACCCCGATTGCGCCACCGGCTCGCCCGCGCGCTATCGGGCAATAAACTTCCTAAAAACGCCAGCGCTGCCGCCTCGCCGATTAGATGATTGTTCGCCGACGAGCCGAGCGAGAGATGACGCTCAATAAACTCTCCATGCTGAACCAGCGCGCCGAGAATCTTGAGCGCGTCGGCATCGCTCAGGACATCGTGAATGAGCGCGAGCGTGTAGCTCCATGCGAAAACACGAATCGCATGTTCCAGCGCGCTCGTCCAGTGGATTCCCCAGCCGCGGGGATTGCGCTCGATCCAGTCCAGTAGCCAGCGTCGGCTGATTTCGGCGTAGCGCGGGTCGCCCGTGAGCGCGTAGGCGGTCGCCAAGCGCAGAATCGGCTGCCCGCGCGACGGCTCCCACACATACTTCACCCCGCCCGCCACACCGATGCGCCGATAGTCGATGGCTTTCGCGGGCGCGTCCATCCAGTCCTTGCCCAAAAGGTAATTGCGGTTCCAGACAGGCGGGTCGTCGATTCGCACCGGGTAGCCAAAAAGTGTCCACTCACCTCTGAGCAGGGCATCCGCTTCCTGAAGCACGCGCGCACGCTCCGCCTCGCATAGTGCATCAGGGCAAAGGCATAGCCGTTCACTTATACGGTTGAGAGCCGCAGCCGCTGCCGTATCGGAGTAATCGCGTCGCCAGGTCTGTTCGGGAGCCTCTTTGGGCAAGGGAGAGACGCGCTCCTGCACGGCGCGAACAAACCGGGCGACCACCTCGCCCGGCGACATCGCCAGCAACCGTTTGATCTTCCAGCGCAAAGAACTCATAAAGCCGTTCGCCGCACAGAGAGTGTACCTGAATGCACTATCGGTTAGCAGGTATACTATCCCCGAGGAGAACCCCAACCATGACTGACGAACGCAGTTTCTTGGACGACCCGCGACCTGACGGGCGAGAACCCATCCCCGCGGAGCGCGTGCCGATGCTGATTGGTGTGTTTGAGCAGATGGAGGCGGTGTCGGTGGTGCTGGCGTTCACTGTGCGGGCAGAAGGCGTGATGCAGAGCGACGCCACCTTCGGCGTGTGGATCGACGAGTCACTGCCCCACGAGGACAAAGTGGAGACCCTGCGCCAACTCGCGACGCGCCTGCACCCTATTGTCAGCCCCGACTACTATCTGGATTTGATGCTTATTACCCCGCGCGACGCGATGCTCTGGCAGATGGCAACCGAAAACGGCGACCCCATCTACGCCCGCGACGAGGAAACCATTCAGGGACAGGTCGCTCTGCTTCAAACCCTGCCGCCCATCAGCGACGAGGAGCGAGATATCGATGTGATGCGCGTGATGTAGCGGTAGTTCTTTGAGATTCCTCGCCTTCAGCTCGGAATGACAATTACTGCATGTGCAAATTTGTCATTCCGAGCCGAAGGCGAGGAATCGACTCTGTTAGCAAAAATCTCTACTGCATCCCCTCTTCAGTTATAATACCGATCGGGGTTTCAAGCGAGACAAAAGCGGACGGAGCAGAAGGGGTATGCGCCTGTTTGCCCTCACTCCCTCTTCCGCCACGCGGAAGAGGGGGGAACTCGCGATGCAGCGCACGCGCTATGCTTCCCTCTCCCACGCTGTGGGCTTACTGCATGACAGTTTTTTGGACGCCCGAAAAAAAAAACGGTTCATCGGCTTGGGGTATCCTCTACCCCAGTGAGGTAGCAACCGATGAACCGACACACCACAGTATACCTTGCTTGGCAGACCGTCCAAGCCATCTCCCCCCTATGAGCCCCCCCAAAACCAAGCAACTCGCCCGCTTCGCCCACGGACTGTGCCTCGCCCAAAACTGCCAACTCCCCCAAGTCGCCCACGCCCTCACCGAGCACGCCACCCCTGCTGCCCACGCACGGTGCTTTCCACGCTTCCTCAGCACGGGTTCCCTTGACCTTGCCGACGCGCAGCAAGCCCTCACGCGATGGCTCGTGTCCGCGTTGCGCCTGCCCCATCGCCTGACCCTGCTGGTGGACGAGACCACGCGGGGCAATCACCTGCGCGTGCTGGGAGTGGCGTTGGCGTTTGAGGGACGCGCCCTGCCGTGGGCGTGCTTACCGACACGGCGGGACAGACCGAGCGGGTGCGGGCGTTGCTGGACACCCTTGCCCCGGCGTTGCCTCCCCAACGCCCTGTATGGGTGCAAGCCAATCGGGGAATCGGGGTCAGTCCGAGGCAGCGCCGTCGGGTGCGGGGCTGGACGGCGGCGTGGGGGCGTCGTCGGCGTTGGGGAGCGCCGCCCCGCGCACGCGTGGCTGCCCCTCTCCGTTGACGGAGAGGAGGCTGGGGGGTGAGGGAGAAAAAGCGCGGGAAGTCATAGCCGCGCCTCCCTAAGTTGAGGTTGAGCTATGTACCCTTACCAGCCCTCCCGACCTCCCCCGTGAACGGGGGGCGTCGTCGCTGCCTATGCTTGCGCTCCCTCCCCGCAAGCGGGGAGGGTTGGGGTGGGGGCGGCGGCTTCGGCAAGCGTCAAGGCAAAAAGGGATGATTTTGGGAGGCACTTACTCAGGCTCTGGGCGTCCATAGCTGCGCATGATGTCCTGAATCTGCTCGACGAGGCGCGCGGCTTCCTCGTAGGGGCGTTGCCAGATGTTGCGTCCGAAAATCAGCCCAATCGCGCCTGCCTCCATCGAGAGGCGCACCTTGTTCAGCACATCGGCGTCGTTGCCCTTCTCACCGCCCGACAGCAGCACGAAAGTGTTGACGGCGGAGTTGATGACACGCTGGATGCGCTGCTCATCGTTTTCCTCAAGCTCGTTATATGGCTTGGGGTGCTTCGCGCGTTCTTCAGGCGGGGCGAGCTTGGGAAAGTTGACCTTCACGATGTCCGCGCCGAGTTCAGCCGCCGTGCGGGCAGCGTAGTCCACTGCCCAGAGGCTGTCGCGCCCGCCTTTCGCCTGCACCGCCTCGCCGCGCGGATACGCCCAAACAATTAGCGGCATGCCGTACTCCTCAGCAGCGGCGCGCACCGCCATAAACTGATGGAAGTCGTCATCCTGACGCGGCGAACCGACATAGAGCGTGTACCCGACAGCGTCCGCCCCTAATCGCACAGCGTCCTCCACACGCGAATTAAGCGGCGACAACGCCTGTGCGTCCGACGGAATCTCCGTCTTGCCGTTTAGCTTCAAAATCAGCGGGATTCTGCCCGCGAACTTCGCAATATACTTCTCCGCAATGCCGTATTGAAACGCCACCGCCGAAAAACCGAGGTCAATCGCCAGTCGGCAGATGTAGTCAGGGTCGCCCGACGGCGGATAGGGGAAAAAGTCGCGCGGTCCGTGTTCCAGACCCTGATCGTAGGGCAGCACCATCAGCGTCCCGTTGCCAATCCCGTATTTATACATCATGCGGTACAGGCGTGTACGCTTACCCGTGCTGAGATGCGGGAGATCGCTCAATGAAAGCCGTTTCGATGGCATGGTCGAAATCATGATTCCACCTCTCTGCTGAGGATTATACCTGAGCAGCTTTGATTCCTTACAGCCCCCGAAGCAGCAAAGTTTCGGTAAGCGGTCAAAGCCGATTATTCTGAACGGCGCGAGGGATTCTCCGCATTTTTGACCGCCAGTATCCACGCCAGCGCCTGCACCGCCAGCAGATAGCCATTTGCGCCGAATCCGCAGATGCTACCCACGCATACAGGCGCAATCAGCGAGGTGTGGCGGAACGGCTCACGCGCGTAAATGTTGCTCAGATGCACTTCAATTGTGGGCAGTCCAATCGCGCGGATGGCATCGCGCAGGGCGACGCTGGTATGCGTATACGCGCCCGCATTGAGGATAACGCCTGCCGCCCAGCCGCGCGCCTCGTGCAGGGCGTCGATGAGCGCGCCCTCGTGATTGGATTGCAGGTGGCGCAACTCGATGCCCAGCGACTGCGCGAACTCCGCGGCGCGCCGTATGATACTTTCCAGCGTCTCGGAGCCGTAAATCGCCGGCTCGCGCTCGCCCAGCAAGTTCAGGTTCGGACCGTTCAACAGCAGCACGCTTCGCATCGCGCCAATTGTACCGTTTCGCGCAGGTCGTTGGGCAGGTATCCTATAGGGCGATGATTCGCCTCATCGATCGAACGGGCTGGCAAGGCGAGCCTGAGCAGCTCTATGCGGAGACGGCGTCGTTCCCTGAGCCGCCGCCTGACCGTCCATATATCTTTACAAACACGGTGACCACCCTCGACGGCAAGCTCATTCTGGGCGACATCGGCGGCACGGCGGCGGGACTGGGTAGCCCGATGGATCGACTGCTGATGCATCGCATCGAGGCGCTGGCGGACGCCGTCGTGATTGGCAGCAGCACGCTCCGCGCCGACAAACATATGAACTACCCTCCCCACCTGTACCGCGCTGTCGTGACCACCAGCGGCGATCTGCCCACCGACCATGACTTTTTCCGAAAATGCGCCGACGGACGCGCACTGGTATTTGCGCCAAGCCATCTGCCTCCCGATAAAAAGCTAGCTCTGGAGCGCGTGGCGACAGTGCATTTAGTCGGCGAAACGCGCGTGGAGATTCCCGAAGTTGTGCGCATTCTGCACACCCACTACGAAGTGCGCTACCTGCTGGTGGAGGGCGGCGGTAGTCTGAACTTCTACTTTTTCGACGCGGGCATCGTGGACGAGATATTTCTCACACTTGCGCCGCGCGTCAAAGGCGGGGCGCACCTGCCCACGATGGTCGACGGCGCAGGCTTGCCCCGCGAACAAGTGCCTCGCTACGAGCTGATTTCCGCCTATCTGCACGAGAGCGAACTTTTCCTGCGCTACCGGAGGGCGCCATGACCCTGCGCGAGTTCGTGCGCGACCAGATCCAGACAGTTTTTGACGCCTTGAAGGCGGGCGGCGCGCCGCCGCTTGGCGAGTACGACCCCGCCCAACTCAAAGAGTGTCAGCGCCGCGCCTATCCTCAGGTCGGTGCAACCAGCTTCCAGCCCGACGCCATCGTGCTGGAGTTCATCTTTCAGGACGCCAGCCTCGGACCTGCCGTGCTGAGCGTGCGCGTGCCCGCCCCTGAGCCGATTGTCTATATGCCTGTGCCTGACTGGGTGATTGAGGATGTGTGGCTGGGCGATGTGACGGGGTCGTACCGATTCCTCTCAGAGGCGGAGCGGTTGTTAGCAGCATTTCGCGAGCAGGTGTTCACGGAACGGAATCGCGCCTACTTCGAGAAACGCGATATACCGAAACGCCGGGATTAGAACTCCCCGTGTGAATGACTTGGGGCTCTGTTTTTTGCCCTCCCCCCAGCCCCTCTTCGCCGGCGTGGGCGAGGTCGGTATTATTAGCCCTTCAATATCTCGTTGCAAAACCAGCCTGCAAACGCTTCGTTCACACTGACGAGGGGAATTTCTCCGATAAACTGCGTGTAGTCGATATGCTGACGCACAACTTCCTCAATCGTCTCGCGGACGCCTGCGCGGGCTTTCACAATCAGCACGGTCTCCGTCTCCTGTTGGATTTCGCCCTCCCAGAGGTAGGCGCAGGTAATGGGGAACCAGTTCGTGCAGACGGCGATTTTCTGGTGCAGGAGGTCATACGCCACCGCCTGCGCTTCCTCAGGCGAGCTGAAAGTCAGGTAGTAAAGCGCAATCGCCTCACGCGACATAGAGTACCTCACCTATCGGCGCGTCAATCGGCCACGCACCATGCGCTCCACCTCGTTCGGCTCGCGCGGCAGCGCGCGGCTCAGGTTCTCCACGCCTGTCTCGGTCACCAAATAGTCGTCCTCGATCCGAATGCCAATCCCCTCCGAGGGGATATATAAGCCCGGCTCAATCGTGAACACCATGCCGGGCTTGAGCGGGAGGTTCGGGTCAAGGTCATGCACATCCATCCCCAGCATGTGAGACAGTCCATGTAGGAAGAAGCGATCCAGCGTCTGCTCGTTCCCGTTCTCGTCTTTGGCGCGGAGCTTATGATTGCGGAAGAACTCCACCACTTTCTGGTGCAGCTGCCCCAGCGTGATGCCCGGTTTCGCCTCTTTCTCGGCGTATTTCAGCGCGTCCAGCACCGCGACATAGAGTGCGCGCTGACGCGGGGTGAACTTACCAGAGGCGGGGTAGGTGCGCGTGATGTCTGCGGTATAGTAGGAATACTCTGCGCCGATATCGACCAGCACGAGTTCGTTCGCGCCGACGCGCCGCTTGTTGGCGTTGTAATGGAGGATGCAGGCGTTGGGACCGGAGCCGATAATCATCGGGTAGCCCTCGCGTTCGGAGCCATGCCGTCGGAAGGCGTCCTGCGCCGCGCCTTCGAGTTCGTATTCATAGACGCCGGGTGCGAGGCGTTGTGCGAGGGCGCGATGCCCCGCGATGCTTGCCTGAATCGCCTTGCGCATCAGCGCGAGTTCGGCAGGTGATTTGACCACGCGCAGCTGCGCGGTCAGCCGCTCGATGCCGCCAAGCTGCGTTTCGGGGTTCGCTTCGCGAATCGTGTCGGCTAACGCGGCGCGCGCGGGGCGGTTAAGCAGCACGCGAGGATGGGCTTTCAACGCCTCTGCAAGGAACGCGCGCAGCTCCCCACGATCGCGGATGTCCTGAATGCCCGTCTCACGGCGCGTCTGCTCGTTCGGCTCGGGCAGCGGTCCTTCAAACAGGCGCGAAACGCGCGACTGACGGGGGAGGAACAGCACGGTCTCCTCACCCACGGGGCTGACCGCAGGCAGAATCACCAGTACACTGTTGACAGCTTCCAGCCCCGTGAGGTACATGAAGTTGCTCTCCTGCCGGAACTTCAGGCGTGTGGGCGGGCTGTTCTCGCTGGCGAGAATCGCAACCTGGTCGCTTTCGAGCATCTGGCTCAGCTGAGCGCGTCGCTGGGCGTACTCGCTGATGGGGATGCCCCACAGCGTCGGCGCGTCTGCTACAGCATACAGGCTGCCCCAGAGCAGCGTCAACCCCATAATCCATCCGAACGATGTGCGCAGCATGGTATTAAGTGTACCCACCCACTGCAAAAGAAGGTCGAGTCAGTGGTATAATTTGGTTGAATAGTACGAGGGGATTAAGCGGTATGACGAAGTTATTGGATCTTGGAGCGCGTTCAGAGTATGCGGTTGCAGCGCTGGCGCGTCTGGCGCAGCGCGGCGAAGGCGCGATTGTCACGGTCAAGGAACTGGCGGAGGAAACGGGCATCTCGCAGCACTTCCTCTATAACATATTCGACGATCTGGCGCGGGCGGGGATTGTGCGCTCGTTTCGCGGGGTCAAGCGCGGGTTCATGCTGGTGCACTCCCCTGAAGAAATCAGCTTCTATGACATCGTGGCGGCGGTTGAGGGGCTGATAGAGAAACCGCACTGCCTGCTGGATCGGAACCGTGTTTGCTCGGCGACGAACCCTTGCGCGGCGCACTTTTTCTGGATCGGCTTGCGGGATTACGCCGAGCAGTCAATGCGGGAGTTGACGCTGGCGCAGCTCGCGAAGAAGACACCTTTCGACGGACGCGATGACCGCGTCCATTCACGCGACCACTCGCAGTTGCGCTGAGAGGTCAAAAACACCTGCAGGAAATCTGCCCCTCCTGTCAAAATTACCATGCGTTGAACGAAGGAAGGGTTCGTTCCCAACCGGAAGCCCCTGTTCCAAGCCCAGGGGCTTCCCCATTTACGGTACAATATGCTCCTGAGATGACACACAGGCAGGCGCAGGCAGTCGGTCTGATTCCCCGTTTAGAGTGGCGTATCCGTCCCGACAGCGAAGCTGGCGTCCTTTCCCAGTCCATGCGCTCGCGCATTGAGGGCAACGCGCGGCTCATCGGCAACGGCGGCAGCGCGACCTACGCTTTTCGCGTGCTGGGTGGGATGGATATCGGGATTCGCTTGACGGTTTCGGGTAGTGGGCAGCTGCGGGTGCGCACGCAGGCGGGCGGACTGCTCGCGCGCTCCATTCGCGGGAGCGGCGTGCAGCAGCTAAACCTCACGACGCGCATCCCGTTGAACCCGTCTGTGCAGAGTTTGCAGATAATTATCGAAGCGGCGCGGCGTGGGCAGGTGCGTGTATATGGGCTGGAAGTCGTTGCCGCTGATCGGGACGAGGATCGCGACGGAGTCGGCGACGGCGTGGAGCGTCTGCTGGGCGCGCCCGCGAACGCGCTCCGCCCCACTACTCCCGTCGTCCCGCGCAGCTGCTATCAGACCGGCGCGGACTACGCGCCCCGACTCGATCTGGCGACCGACGCGGTGATTTTGCACAGTTTCGACCCCGCACGGCTTGCCAACTGGAAGGCGCGCGGCTATCCCGTGTTGCTGATGGGCGGGTTTCGGGACTATTTGCCGTATGTGGAGGCGAACCCAAACGCCGTGCAGCGACGCAAGGACGGCTCCCCGATGGGAATTGACTCCAGTTTCTACCTCACGCCGACTCCTGAACGGATCGAGACGCTGGTTCGCCAGTATCTGATGATGCTGGACGCGGGCGCGGACGCGGTGTGCCCTGAGGAGCCAGAATACTGGGCGGACGCGGGCTACGAGGAGGCGTTTCGGCAGCTTTACGAGGCGCGGTTGGGCGTCGCGTGGACGCCGCCCGACGAGTCGCCCGCCGCGCGCTGGCGCGCCGACCGATTCAAAGCGCAGCTGATGAACGAGGCGGTGTACGCGATTCTCAACGCGGCGCGCGCCCGCAAGCCGAGCGCGAAACGGATGGTCGCCGTACATAGCCCGCTGAACTACGCGCTGTGGCGAATCTGCCTCGCCCACTACGCGCTGATTTTCGGCGCGAACTCTCCCGTCGAGGAAGTCATCGGGCAGGTGTGGTCGGACACAGTGCGCACGCCCATCCCGTTTGACGGCGACTATCGGGCGGAGCCGTTCGCGACCGCCTATCTGGAGTACGCCTCGCTTGCGGGGCTGATGCGCGATTCGGGCAAACGGCTCTGGTTCCTGAGCGACCCGCTTTCGGATACGCCCAGCCGTCCGCTTGCGGAGCATCAGCAGTTTTACTTCAGCACGCTGGTCGCTTCGCTGATGTTTCCTGAGGCGACAGGCTATGAGATTCTGCCCTGGCCCGAGCGAATTTTCGGGAATGTGCCCGCCGATTATGCGACGGTCATCCTGAGCGCAGCGCGCGCCTGCGAGGCGATTGCGCAACAGTCGGGCGCGACGCTGGATGCGGGCATAGAAGGCATTGGGCTGCTGTTCAGCGACTCGATGACGGCGGTGCGCGGCACGCCCGAAATTGCGCCTGTGGAGGACCTGATGACGCTGGGCGTCGCGCTGGTGAACGCGGGCGTCCCGCTCACGCTCCACTCGCTGCAGCGACTCGCGGAGCGCCCGTTGCCGCGCGGGCTGCGCGTGCTGCTCTGGACGCCCGAAACGGTCAAGCCGCTGCGCGAGTCGGAGCTGCGCGCCCTCGCCGACTGGGTGCAGAACGGGGGGTGGCTGTTGGTCGTGGGCGGCGCGAACGGCTATGACGCGGTTGCCGAAATGCCCTGGCGACAGGCAGGGCAGCCCACGCCTCTTCACTGGCTGATGCAGATGCTTGGACGCTCCCTCGAGCTGGAGACCATCCCCGCCGAGCCTGCGCCCCCCGATGCCTGGCGCACACTCGGCGTCCACGGCTCAGAACCCGCGCAGGGAACCTTCAACCGACGCTGGGTGGACATCGACCTGAGCCCGTATGCGGGGCAGACCGTATACATTAAATTCAGCGACAGCCTGCCCGACACGGGCTGGGGCGCGCTCCTACGGCAGGCGCGGCTGGAAGCCGACGGGAAGACCATCGCCGCGTTTTTCACGGGGTCGCCCGCCGAGTCGCTCTTTATGCACACGAACCACAAGAGCCATCTCAACGCCAGCGGGGAACGCTTCGCCGATTATGACGCATGGTTCGTGTACCGTTTCCCGCTGCCGACGGCGCGGAGCGTCGTTTTGCGCCTCGAACTCGCGCAGGAGTGGCGACTGGAGCTAAGTCTGCAACCGCCCTACAAGGAGCATCTGGTTCTTCCGACACGCACGGATTTGCCTCGTATCAGCCTGCGCGACGACGAGACGATTACGATTTACCGAGTGCCCAACAGCGAAGCATTCTATACCTATCAGGGCGCGTCGGTCGGTGTGAGCGTGCGTGTGGGGCAGGGCGGGGTGGCGTTGCTGGGCGTGCCGGGCAGGGCGTTCGGCAACACAGTGGGCGGCGCGCGCGACTGGCGCACAGTGATGCAGTATGTGTGCGGGCTGGCGGGCGTGCGCTACCGTGAGCGGGCGCGCGTCGTCGCCCGACGGGGCGAGTGGGTCGCCGCCTACGGCACATACCGCACGACTACCCTGCGCGGGACTTATCTCGACGCGCTGGATCCGCGGCTCTCCATTCTGAGCGACCCGCCTCTGAACCCCGCGACCCCACGCCTGCTGCTGCAGGTAGACAATCGCCTGCGCAACGCGGGACTGCTCCACACGAACGCGCAGGTGCTGCTGCGCCACGAGACCAGCGGGCAGCTCGCGTATCTTGTGCGGGGTCCTGAGGGCGTGAACGGCGTGGCGCGGTTCAGCATTCGTGGACTTCGGGGGCAGGCGAGCCTTACTGACCTGCTCGGCAACCCGCTGCCCCTCAACGCCGAGCGCGAAGGCAACACACTGCTCGTGCGCTGGAACCTCAGCCCCGACGGGCAGGTGTTAACCATGCGGTAGGTACACTTCGGTTGCATGAGTCGCGCCGCGCTCTGGCTCTGGTTAATCGTGATTGCGCTGCGGCTTGCCTACGCGCTGCTGGCGACGCAGGTCGACCCGTTGCTTCGGGCGAACCCCTTGCACGGCGATGCTGTGATTCACGACAGTATGGCGCAGCGGCTCGCGTTCACGGGCGAGTATCGGCTGGAGAAGGGGTTGATGACCGCCCCCGCCTACATCTTTCTCATGGCGGGCGTGTATGCGCTGGTAGGGCATGCGCCCGACGCCGTGCGCGTATTAAATGCCCTGCTGGGGCTGGTGGCGCTGTGGGGGCTGTGGTTGCTCACGCGCAGGCTCACAGACGAACGGACGGCGAACTTGACGCTCATTTTAGGCGCGCTGCATCCGCACTTGCTAATGATTACAGGCTGGCTCTATACTGAAAACCTCGCGTTGCCGCTGGCGGTATGGGCGATTTACGGACTCAGTTTCTGGCAGGGGGTGGGCGGCGCGGCAGCGTCGGGCGCGCTGCTCGGACTGCTCGCGCTCACGCGGGCAAACTATCTGCCGTTTGCCCTGCTTGCTGTGGTCTGGCTGGTCTGGCGTGCGCGTTGTTGGAAACCTCCTGCGCTTCTGCTCTTAGCGACCGTGCTGACAGTCGCGCCGTATGTGGCGTATATCTCGGCGCGCTACGGGGCGTTTATTCCGATTGGATTAGGCGGCTATGTGCTGCTCTGGGCGAACAACGAGTATGCCGACGGTGGCTTCGACCCGCTGTTTCTGGAGCGCAACCTGACGATTGGGGGCGAAACGAAGTCCACGCGCCAGTGGCTGGACGCCGACGACCCTGTAGCGCGCGACCGTCAGGCGATGCGCCTCGCGTTCCAGTGGATTCGCGAGAACCCCATCGCGTGGCTACGCCTGCTAGGGCGCAAGATTGCGCTCACGCTCTCGGCGTTCGGCTTGCAGAACCCCGAAAATCGCGCCATCGCCGCCGCGTTGCGCCTTGCAGACGGCGTCTACTGGCTCTTTCTCGCGGCGGCGGGCTACGGACTGTGGAGGTTGCGCCGTTCGGAGAAGCTGGTCGCCGTGCTGATTGGGCTATTTATCGGCTGGACTCTGTTCACAATCCTGCTTTACGCGGGGGGCAGTCGCCCACTGTTGCCCGCGCAGCCGTTCCTGGTGCTCGGTGCGGCGACGCTAATCGCTGCCAGCGTTTCCACGAGGTCCAATCAGTGCTATAATTCCTCCCGATGAAACTCTACCTCTACACCGACGGCTCGTCGATTGGCAACCCCGGCGCGGCGGGCGCAGCGTATTTGATTAAGGACGAATCGGGAAGGATTGTCGCGCAGGGGTGCGAGGCAATTGGCGTCGCCACGAACAATCAGGCGGAGTATATCGCACTGCTCAAAGGGCTGGAGCAGGCGCGTGCGGCAGGCGCCAATGTTATTGAGTGGTTCTCCGACAGCGAACTGCTCGTGAAGCAGTGGATGGGCGCGTACAAAATCAAAGACGCTCAGCTGCGCGCCCTGATGGAACAAGCGCGCCAGCTAACGGAGGGCATGCAGATTGTTCCTCACGCGGTACCGCGCAGCAGTTTGCCCGAAATGGAAATGGTAGACAACTGGGCGCGGGGCGTTGCCTTGGGGAGATTGCAAGTGAGAGGGGGGTGAACTTGAGGCTCTCAAACCCTGTCTCGCCACCGAGCGCACTGCTGTATAGATTGTCAGCCAACGCACGCCCCCGACGGCGAAATCATGCAGGAACTCGGCGAAACGCTTCGAACCTACTATACGCCGAAGATACCTTGCCAACCATAAAAACAGGAGGCAGCCGAAATGCGATACCAACGCCTGAGTGTGACAGTAATCGCCGCCGTGCTGAGCCTTGCGCTGCTGGCGGGGCTGAGCCTGCCCTGCCACGCGCAGGAGACCCCCAACCCGCCTGCCGAACAACAACAGCGACCTGAACCCCCCCAACACCAGGACGCCCCCGCCCCCGAACCCCATCCAGACCTCAAACCACTGGTGGACGCTCTGCTGGAACTCATAAACGAACGCAAGCTCACCGAGGCGCTGCAACAAGCCGACGCCCTGCTCCAACAGGCGACCGAGAAAAGCGACAAAGTTGGGCAGGCGTATGCGCATCGGTTTCGGGCGTGGGCGTTGCAGCAGCAGAACCGCGTAGACGCAGCGTTGCCTGCGTGGGAGCAGGCGGAGCGGCTCTGGCGCGAGGTGGGGGATGGGGCGTTTCTTGTGGAGGCGTTGCTGGGGCGGGCGTTTTGCCTGTGGCGCACGGACGAGGCGGGGGCGAGGGCGTTGGTGGAGCAAGCGTTGGCGTTGGCGAAAGCCGAGGCGCGCCGTCCGCTTGCTGCAGCGAAGGCGTTGGGCAATCTGGGCGCTACTTGGTATAACGCAGGCGTTCTGATAGTGGCTCAGCAGTGCTATGAGCAGGCGTTGGCGCTTTTTGAACGCCTCGCCCCCAACTCGCTGCAGGTGGCACGCACGCTGAACAATCTGGGGGGTGTGGCTTATAATCGGGGCGACTTGGCGGGGGCGCAGGGGTATTATGAGCGGGCGTTGTCCATCTATGAACGACTCGCCCCCAACTCGCTGCAGGTGGCAACCACGCTGAACAATCTGGGGGCTGTGGCTTCTGATCGGGGCGACTTGGCGGGGGCGCAGGGGTATTATGAGCGGGCGTTGGCGATTTTTGAACGCCTCGCCCCCAACTCGCTGGATGTGGCACGCACGCTGCACAATCTGGGGGGTGTGGCTTATAATCGGGGCGACTTGGCGGGGGCGCAGGGGTATTA
>CALKLF010000032.1 GCA_937992175.1 uncultured Fimbriimonadales bacterium
CAGTTGGCTCCCCTCTCCCACGGCGTGGGAGAGGGGCTGGGGGCGAGGACAAAAAAAAAGCGGACGCTTGCAGGGAGTTTGAACCCAAGTGTTGTACCCTTTTCAGATCCTGCGGAGAGGGGGAAATGCACGCTACGCGCCGCCTGCTCCCCTTCTCCGTAAACTGAGAGAGGGTTGGGGGGTGAGGTTCAGAAAGTGTGGGGGGGAGAATGCGCCTCCTAAGTTCGCAGTGGAGGCAGACCGCGTCCTCTTATCAGATGAAAATAGCTGGTCAGGGCACACGGCTCCACCTCAAGGCGCAGGAACCGTGGCTTTCTCCGCTTTTTCAACCTCACCCCCCTCTCCGTAAGAGGTCAGAAAACTCGGCGGCTTAGGTGGCAAGGTTGTACAGAGGCAGTGTTCCCTAATCAGCCCCAAAGGATGGGGGGGCAAAGCATCCAAACAATCAGGGTTGACGAAGCACTAATGTCGTTCATCCGCAAAAAATTGTCGCCGCACGAGTAGCATTTCGCTTGTGAAAAATCCCACAATATTAGCGTTGCACAGGCATTCCAGCCCTGTGATGCCGCTTGGACAAAACTGTCCAAGCCCCAGCAGCGAATACGGAGGTTAGAGTATGCGAACGAGTGTGGTTTTACTGGGTTTGAGTTTGTGTCTCTACGCGCTGGCGCAGCAGACCTATCGGGCGCAGCCGACGGACGATGTGTGGTATTACGATCAGGCGTTCAATCCTGGTTTAACGGCGATTTTGCGTGTGTGGGGCGACGGGCAGCACGCTGTCGACCCTACTGGCGCACGCCCCGCGCTGAACTTCTCTTACTCGCTGGCGAAGTGGCAGCTGAATGGCGTGCCTGCAGGCAGGCAGTATCAAGTGATAAGCGCACAGATTACAGTGGTGCAAACCGCGCCGCTCGGCTACACGCAGCAGGAAGGCGAGCAGTTTCCGTTGGAAGCGCGTCCGTTGACTCATACGGGTTTCACCGAGCAGAACTGGAACTACAACGCGCCCGGGAACCCCGAAATCGGCGCGACGATATTGGGCGCGAGCCTGATGACGAACTATCGCACGGACGCGCCATTTGCTATCCCCATCCCGCTGGATGCGGAGGCGTTCGAGCCGTACTTCAACGCCGCCGTGAATCAGAACAACGGCGAGCTGGGAATCGGCTTCGTATCGCGAATGGATCCCGATGGACAGGGCGGGACGCGATTCTACCGCTTCTACTCGCGCAACGATGCGGGCGGACGCGGACCAGTGTTGCAAATCGTCTACCGCGTGGTAGGCGATGTCACAGGCGACGGCTGCACCGACGACGCCGACCTGCTGACCGTCCTATTCAATTTCGGCACAAATGATGCTCAAGCCGACCTGAACGGCGACGGCATCGTGGACGACGCCGACCTCTTGACTGTGCTGTTTAACTTTGGAAATGGGTGTTGACGGACCAGATGAAAACACAGAGGGCGCAACAGGCGAAGCACGGCGAGATTCCTCACCCTCGGCTCGGAATGACAAGTTCTCCCTCGGTCATTCCGAGCGGAGCGGGGAATCCCTCTGAGCCGTGTCTTCGTGCCCTCTGTGTTTCCTGTAGCAGGGGGTGAATGAAAATGAAGCGTCGTGGATTCACGCTGATAGAGTTGCTGGTCGTCATCGCGATTATTGCGATTCTGGCGGCGATACTGTTTCCTGTGTTCGCACAGGCGCGCGCGAAGGCGCGACAGATGACCTGCGCTTCCAACCTGCGTCAGGTCGCGATGGCAGGCTTAATGTATATCCAAGACTACGACGAGACCCTGTTTCATGGCGCGTATTTGGGGCGCGGCGGCAGCGTGGGCAACTTTGGCTTCTACCAGTGGCCCTGGTTACTGCGTCCTTACACAAAGACGCCAAATGTCTTCTGGTGCCCCAGCGAGCCAGCCAGCGAGTATCGCGACCCGACCAACGAATTTTATGACTATGTGTTCGGACGCAACCCTGCATGGGGCTACAACCTACTCTATCTGACCAGTCCCAGCGACCCGTTCAACCCGATGGAATCGGCGGAGTATCGCGGCAAGGCGTATGCAATGGTGCAGCGTCCCTCCGAAATTCTGATGTTCGTAGAGAGCATCACCTTGATGGGCGGGCGTGTGGGTTCCTCCAGTAGTTATGCGCAGCTGGGCTACTACATGGTGTTCCCGCCCCGCACTTGGACAGGCGCGCCACCGCTTACACGCTACAGCTACGGACATGTGTTCCCCCGCCACTTCGGACGCCTGCGCAGCGACAACTATGAAGGCGGCTTCGCAAACGTGGCGTTCGTGGACGGGCATGTGAAGGCGATGACGCTGGATGGATTGAGGCGGAGCGAAATATGGGAAGAGTAGCGCTGCGTCCATCATTACTGTTCGAGCGCGGTTGACTCCCCGCGCGCTCCTAAAGTAAGCCTTCGCGCGCTAAAATTACCCAAGTTGCTACCTATGATGAGATTCCTCGCCTTCGGCTCGGAATGACAAGTTCATTTTCGCAAATGTAATCCTGTCATTCTGAGCGGAGCGAAGAATCTTGTGGAGGTAGCAACTTGGGTTAAGCGAATAATATCTGACTCAGCGTCTCCAAATGCGCCCCCACGCGCTGGCGAATCTGATTGCAAACTTCCTCGCTCAAGGGTATGAGCATCGGAAGCTCTTGGGTGGGTGACGAGAAACCCTCTTCTTCCCACTGGTCTGCTTGCATCGCCGCCGCGACGAGCAAGCGCGGGTCGCCCTCAGGCAGGAACGGGGCATGATGGGTTGCAATCGCCTGCACGATGCGCTCGGGCAAATTCCAGTGGTCGGCAATCATCGCGCCGATATCGGCGTGGTCGCAGCCGAAGGTACGCAGTTCGCGCTCCAGAAACTGCGCAGGCTCTTGCGCCGCCCGCTCCAGTAGGGGACGGTACTGCGCGGGGAAGCGCGTCAGGAGAAAAAGCGAGCCGAGGTCATGCAGTAGTCCCACGATATGGGCGTCTTCGGCAACGCGCATCCCCCAGCGGGATGCCTGCGCAATGCCCTGAGCGTAGCCGGCGCACAGGAAGGCGTGCCGCCAGAGTCGCTGCTCCGCTTCGCACACGGCGCGCCCCGTGCGCAGCGTCGCCACCGCCGCGACGCTGAGGGTAATCCCCTTAATCGCGTGTGCGCCCAGCAGCATCAGCGCGCTCCGAATCGAGTTCACCTGGCGCGCCAAACCATAATACGCCGAGTTCGCCACTTGTAAAATTTTGCCGCATAGCACCGGGTCGGCGTTGATCAGCGTCTCCATCTGCTCGATGGTCGCCGTCTCCGACTCCACAAGCTCGATGAGTTGCGTCACAGCGCGGGGCAGAGGACGAAGCGTCTTCACCGCCGCCTCTACCTCTCGCCGACTCAGAAGCATCGCAGGCATCGTCGTCTACAGGGTATTATGGGTATCCGAAATCGTATTCTAAAGGGTATGGAGACGCCGATCGGGGACTGGAGCCTGCTTTCGCAGCTGGAGCGCTGGGGACTCACGCTAAGCGAGTCTCAGCGTGCGCGGTTGCAGCAGTATTTAGACCATCTCTACGCCGTGAATCTGCAGATGAACCTAACGCGCGTGTCCCCTGAGCAGGCGGTAGGGCGACACCTGCTCGATTCGCTCTGCCTGCTCGCTGTCCACACGCCCCCTGAAGGCGCGTGTACGCTCGACATCGGCTCTGGCGCAGGGCTGCCTGGCATCCCCCTCGCCATCGTCCGCCCCGATTTGAGATTAACCCTGCTGGACTCACACGGAAAAACGGTGCAATTTCTTCGGGAAACCTGCGAACTGCTCGATCTGAGCGCCGTCGTGGTACAGGCGCGGGCGGAGGCGTGGGCGCACACGCCTGAAGCGCGGGAGGCGTTCGATCTGGTACTGGCGCGGGCGGTAGCGAAAATGCCTGCGTTAGCGGAGCTAATGACGCCTTACCTCAAAATCGGCGGTGTAGGGCTGGCGCTCAAGAGCATCCATGAACTGGACGAGATTCGCGCCGCCGAGCCTGCCGCGCGGATACTGGGCGCGTCGCTCCCCGTGCAGACCATCGAGTTCGAAACCGAGCAGGGGACTGTGCAACGCGCTGTCGCCGTGCTTCATAAGGAACGCACTACACCTCCCCAGTATCCACGCAGCTGGGCGCAAATATCGAAACGCCCGTTGGGGGGCAAAGCGTGAGAATCGGCGTCGACGCCCGCCTGCTCACAGGCGCGTACACGGGCGACCGCACCTATTGGCGAGGCTTGCTGAAGGCGTTTTGCGAGATTCTCAGCCCTACCGAGCATCGCCTCGTGCTGCTCTCCACGCGCCCAATTCCCGAAGGAACGCTGCCTGAATCGCCTCTGTACGAACCTGTCGTCGCCCCCACACGCAACGAGCGGCTCTGGAGCCTGCTGCGCCTGCCCAAACTCGCGCAACAATACCGCTGCGACCTCGTCCACACGCAATACACTGTGTCGCCGTTTTTCAGAACCCCCGCCGTGACGACGGTTCACGATATCTCGTTTCTGATTGAGCCGCGCTGGTTCCCCCTGAAAGACCGAATCTTACTCAGGCTCACTGTGCCCGCCTCGTGTCGCCGGGCGAAGCGCGTGCTGACCGTCTCGGAGACCTCGCGTGAGGATATGATAGAAATCCTGCGCCTACCCCCTGAAAAAGTGATTGCGACGCCGAACGGTCTGCCCGAAGGGTTCTATCCAATTGAGAAAGCACAGGCGCAGGCGTGGGCGCGCGCGCAGTACGGGATCGATCCCCCCTTTGCACTGGCGGTCGGCGTGTTGCAGCCGCGTAAGAACTGGGAACTCGCGCTGCTCGCGGTCTACTTCGCCCGTAAAGAGTATGAGCTGCCCCTCCGACTCGTGTTGACGGGCAAGCCGGGCTGGGCGCGCCGCGCCTTAGACGACGCCAAACGCGCGCTCGGAGCGGGCGAATGGCTTATCGAGACAGGGTACGTGCCCGACGAGCATCTGGTCTGGCTCTACAACGCGGCGGATGTGTTTCTGTACCCCTCGTTTTACGAGGGCTTCGGACTGCCGCCGCTGGAAGCGATGGCGTGTGGAACGCCTGTAATCGCTTCCAACGGCGGCGCGCTGCCTGAAGTCGTCGGCTCAGGCGGCGTTCTGCTGCCCCCTGATGAAGCAGGACTGTGGGCGAACGCCATTCGCACGATTCTCACTTACGACGACTTTCGAGCGAACCTGCGCGAGAAAGCCCTGAAGCGAGCGCGGTGCTTCTCTTGGCGCGCCACTGCAGAACACACATTCTCAGCGTATGAGCAGGCGTTAACAGGTCGCGTGTGGGAGTAAACGCGCTCGAGGAGATTCCTCGCCATCGGCTCGGAATGACAGAGGTTTTTGGCTAACAGCATTTGCCATTCCGAGCCGATGGCGAGGAATCCAAACGCCTATTCGCTGCTTCAGCGGATGCAGAAACTGTGGATCCAATGTGGATAACTCTGTGGAAAACGCTGTGGACAGGGACTTTTCCACAGAGTTATCCACATTGGATCCACAGTTTTCCACAGAGTTATCCACATCGAAACCCCCGATATTTAGCATAGCTAATCGAACAGCAAGTCAGTAGACAAAAATTGCAATTTGAGTTCAAAATTGCCCTTCCGAAGCCCCCAATTTTATCGACCGCGCGGTCGAAGTAGACAAAGTTATCCACAATTCCACAATGACCTACTACTACAACCATGGATCTTCATGCATGAGGAACAAAAATTCGATTGCGTGTGGAAAACTTTTGCACGCACGCTTGAAGAGTGTACCTGAAAGAAGCAGGAAGCAGTGAGGTGTGTGCAGGATTTGCGAGGGAACCTGTACTAATAAGCCCTTCCCGCGAGAAATGCTGCGGAAACGCGACGGGAAGTGTTGAGATTCCTCGCTTTGCTCGGAATGACAACCTTTGTCATTCCGAGCAAAGCGAGGAATCTCTTTAGGATCATCATTGCGGGTAGCATTCACCAACTGAATGTTCCGCAGCCTCATCTTCACCCCCAGCCCTCTCCCACAGCGTAGGAGAGAGAAGCCAGCCGCTGTTATGCATTAAGCGTTCCCCCTCTCCCGCGCCGCGGGGGAGGGGGTTAGGGAGTGAGGGCGAAAATACAAGGCGCGCCTATTTGATTTCGACTTTCGCGCCCGCCTCTTCGAGTTTCTTCTTGATGTCTTCCGCTTCTTCCTTGCTCACGCCCTCTTTGACCTTTTGAGGCGCGCCGTCCACGAGGTCCTTCGCCTCCTTCAGTCCGAGCTGCGTGATTTCGCGGATGACCTTGATGACTTGGAGCTTGTTGTCGCCTGCGGCGGCGAGAATCACATCGAACGAGGTCTTCTCTTCCGCAGCAGGGGCGGCTTCGGCAGGCGCGCCTGCCATCACGCCCGGCATCGCTGCGACCGCGACAGGGGCAGCCGCCGACACGCCGTACTTCTCTTGCAACGCCTTGACCAGTTCGTTCAGCTCCAGAACAGTCATCTCATCGATTGCCTGAATCAGCTCCTCAGCAGTCAGTTTTGCCATCGTTGTCTCCTCCTCGATTAGGATTGGGTTTCCGCCTTTTTATCGGCGACGGCTTGGAGGGTGCGCACGAACTGCCCGATGACTTCGGAGAGCGTGCCCACCAGGCCGGAGATGGGCGACTGGAGCGCGCCCAGAAACTGCGCGATCACCACCTCGCGCGGGGGGAGCTTCGCCAGCGTGTCCACCATTTCGGCAGGGTAAACGCGCTCGCCCATCAACAAGGCTTTTACTTCCGTTTTACGCGCCTGCTTGATGTAGTCGGTGAGCGCTTTGGCGGCGGCGGCTTCATCACCCGTAACGAAGGCGATGGCGGTCATACCGTGCAGGTACGGCTCCAGTCCTTCGGGCAGAGTGCCCCCACGCGCGACGCGATAGAGCGTGTTCTTGACCACGCGCAGCTCCGCGCCCGACTGACGCAGCTGCCGACGCAGGTCGGTAATCTCGCGCACACTCAGACCGCGATAGTCCACCAGTATCTGCGCCTTGGACTCCTGAAGCCAAGCGCGAATCTGGCGCACCTGCTCTTTCTTGTTGCCGCCCGCTTTCGCCTGCCAGCGTGGTTGTGCGCTGGCTTCTACAACTTCGGTTGTAGCCATTCGGTATCCACCTCCTGATTGGATTTCGCGTTTTTAAAAACAAAAACGCGAGCCATGCCGCAGCAGGCTCGCACACGCTCGTGGCTTGAGTGTCTCGCTCAAGCGCAGTTCCCTCGCACGGTCGGGATGACCAAGCCACTGAGTGTGGCTTGAGCGTCTCGCTCAAGCGTAGTTCCCCCGCACGGTCGGGACGACCGTGCCACGAAGTCCGTGCGCCTTCCTCGGCAGGCGGACCGCGTCGCGGATTATGTCCCTAACTGGGACGCCTGCTGTCTGCGGTATGGCGGGGAGAGTATACCCGATTGAGAGCAAGGGCGTCAAGGGGCAGGATAGTAGAGGATTTCTTCCTGATCTTTAGTTTTGGCGCGGGCGAGGAAGCCGCTGCCGTCGGGCGTTTTCGCTTTCTGTGCGACGATGGACGATTGCCCCTCCGCATGCACATCGAAGTATCCCCCCACGCCCATCGGATTGACGCCAATCAGATTCGGATGTTTCTGCACGCCTGCGAGCAGTCCGCTTTCCCAGCCCTGCGCCTCCTCTTTCGTCCACGGGAGCGGATTATAGGAGGGCATCGCGAGAACGCGCACGCCGCGCTTCGCATGCTGATCAATCAGTTCATGGTAGAAGCCGTCCAGACAGATGAGGACGCCCAGTTTGCCCGCAGGCGTCTTGACGAGAGGCAGTTCGCGCGGAGCGGGGCACAGGTTTAGCCCCGATTCTTGCTCCAGCGGTACGAGGTTAATCTTGCGTTGTACCATCACGCGCTCCCCCTTCGGGTTGTAGGTGTAGCAGACATTATGAACGCACTCGCCATGGGCAATCGGTGCGCTGCCTGACACAATCCATGCTTTAGCGGCACGCGCCGCCTCGGCGAAGGTCTCATGGTAGATGCGCTCGACAAACGGGCTGAGCGTTCGCAACAGCGCACGGGTCGCCCCAGCGAAACCGCCTTCCGTAGTGTGCGCGTTAATCTGATGCCGCTCCATCAGGCGCAAGCCCGCCTCGACGATGGTCTTGCTGGTTTGCACCCGCTCGAAGTCCTGTGTGAAGATGAGTCCCAGCCCCACATCCTCGGGGAACACAACGAGCAGTTCGCCTTTGGGGATACGCTCTCGGATCGTACGCAACAGCCCCAGCACGCGCTCGCGGAACGCCTCTGCGCTGCGATAATCCTCCAGACGGTACTGCATCTGAACCGCGACCAGGGTGCTGTTCTGCGCCATAACAGGATTATACCCCACCCTCCCGAATCAGGTATCCTTAGGCAGGGCGCAATGATTTACTTCAGCGACAGTGCGTGGCTCAAATGCTTTCCCGAACTGGAGCTGCTGATCCCCAGTGAGGCGCTGCAGGCGCGTGTGCGCGAACTGGGCGAGCAGATTACGCGCGACTACGCCTCCAATCCGCCTCTGCTGGTCGGCGTGTTGAAAGGCTCGCTGGTGTTTCTGGCGGATCTGATGCGGGCGATTCCCCTGCCTGTGTCCTACGACTTCGTCGCGATTTCCAGCTACGGCGCGGAGACGCAATCCACAGGGCAGGTGCGCCTGATTAAAGACCTCGATTCGCCCATCCACGACCGCCATGTGCTGGTGGTGGAGGATATTTACGATACGGGGCTAACGCTGAACTATCTGCTGGGGCAGCTGCGCCAGCGCGAGCCTGCGAGCCTGCGGGTCTGCACACTGCTCAGCAAGCCCGCCCGCCATCAGGCGACGATCGAGCTTGCTTACTGCGGATTTGAAATCCCCGATCGCTTCGTGGTCGGCTACGGGCTGGACTACGCCGAGCGGTATCGGAACCTGCCGTTTATTGCGGTGTTGAACGGATGAGTCTACTGGCGGATAGTGCGTATTCACCTCCGAGTGCACCTCCAGCACTTTCCACAGACCGCCGAGTGGGTTCACCTGCCTCACGCTCGCTGCAGGATAACACCGCCGGATCTCCACCGGTCCTGTATCGCACAAAGTCATACATCCAGCCCCTGTGCGCGATGCGTTTCGGCGATGAGCGCCTCCAGCACTTCCTCAGCGCACTCGGCGGCAGGTTCCTGCGCGCCCTCGATACAGCCTACAAACTCGCCGAGAAAGTCGCGCAGGGTGCCCGCTCCCTGCGGCGCGCTCGGTTCAGGCAACACAATCACCCGCCGCCCTCGCAAACCCGCTGCATGTGCCTGAATCTCTTCCCAAGTGCCCTCAATCACTTGCAGACTCATCACTCACAATGTACCCTGCGCCTACACCACCACATTCACCAACTTGCCCGGCACCACAATCACCTTGCGCGGCGGCTTGCCCTGCAAGTGCGCCTGCACGCGCGGACTCTCTAACGCCAATCGCTCCATCGCCTCGCGCGTGGAATCGGGTTGCGCCTGCGTCCGTACAGAACCACAGCTGCCATCAGCGTATAGCCCAGCACAAACCAGTCGCCCACTCGTGAGGCGAGCGTACCACGCCCGCTTCCCAAAGGCATATCGGCGACGATGAGTGGCTCGTGGGGCGGCGCGTAGGCAATCATCCGCCCCCAGCCGTCCACAATCATCGAGGCGGCTTTATATTCCGAGCGCGCCAGCGGTGTTCGATGCTCCGCCGCGCGCAGGGTCGTCGTCGCGGCGTGGAGGTAGTGGAACGCGAGATTAGGCGTGAGCGGATCCAGCGTCGGCACGGCAATCAGGCGTGCGCCGTTCAACGCTTGCCGTCGACATGGCTCCGTGAACATCGTATCGTAGCAGATGACCGCGCCCAGCATCCCCCACTTGGAGGGGAACGCCCGCACTGGCTCGCCTGCCTGCCAAGAGCGCGGCTCGCCCCCGTAAGGATGCATCTTGTAGTATGGCTCGCTAACCGCGCCATCAGGCGAAGCCAACGCCGCGCTGTTGCGCTCGTCAAAGTAGCCGAAGATAATCCAGACTTGGTGCTGACGCGCGGCGTGAATAGCGTCTCTGACATCCCAACTGACTTCAGGGACTACAATCAGCTGCGCGCCCTGCGATTTCGCCTCAGCGATTAGCGCAGGGAAGAGCGCCCTCTCACTTTGCAAAACGGCGACCCGCACCTGCTCGCGCGGTTCATAGAGTCTCATCTGCAGCCACCCCAGCGCATGGAGAACCAAAAGCGCGGCGACAAGCGTCTTGAGCGAAGTAGTGAGACGCCGCTGCGCCCAAGCCTGCGCCAGAATCGTATTCGCTGCCCACACCAGAAACGCTAATCCCCAAACGCCTACCCAACTTGCTACCCACAGCAGCAGCGGATTTCGCCAGAGCGTCAACGCCACTGTGTAGGGGAAGTCCACACGCGCAGCAACCCACTCGGTCAGCACCCCAACCGCGCCGACTCCCAACGCCGTCGCCCAACCGCCCGACATGCCTAAACGCCGCGCCGCCATCAACACGACGCCTAACAACGCGCCGAACACCCCGAACGGAACCAGCGCGAGGTGGTCAAAATTGTCCTGCGCTGTGAAGGGCAGCCCTGTGAGAAGACACCCTGCCGTAATCGCCGCAAGCAGCCCGTAGGGGAGAGCCGTATAGCGCGACGCGTTCCAGATTGCAACCAGCAACGGCGCGAACGCAACGAACCCCAGCAACGGCACATCATACGGCGGCAACGCCAACGCCAGCAACACGCCCGACGCCGCCGCGTAGAACGCCCCTAACCCCCACGCGAGAATCGCCGCCGATTTCGCAGAGGCACTTCGCGCAGGCATGCTACACCACCACATTCACCAACTTGCCCGGCACCACAATCACCTTGCGCGGAGGCTTGCCCTGCAAGTGCGCCTGCACGCGCGGACTCTCTAACGCCAATCGCTCCATCGCCTCGCGCGAAATGTCGGCAGGAACCATCAGCT
>CALKLF010000033.1 GCA_937992175.1 uncultured Fimbriimonadales bacterium
TCCCCCACGGGGCGGTTTCGTTCTTTTGAGGGTTAGGGAGTTGCTGGGCTTCTCACTCCGTCTGCTGAGGTGATGGTGCGCACGCCTCCCGTACGGCGTCCAGTGCGCGTTGCACGCCCACTGTCGGCACGACGCCGCACCCCGGCGCGGGGCGAATCCGCCACTCGCTCCCCTCGCGCACAATCTCGATCCAGAAGTGCTGCGTCAGGTCATCCTCAGCCACCACCACGCGCGTCATCGCAATCTGCCGAGCAGGGTCATACCGCGTCTCCTTGAAAGCGACATGCACATCTCCCTCATGCACATCGGCAGGTTGGAACTGCTCTGGGGCGAAACGCTTCACACGATAGGTCTCCATCGGGACATCCTCCAGCAACGGTATAGCGCAGTGTTGCACTTTGCGCAAAGTGAGTTCGTAAAAGCGTGTTTGTCCTCCTGCGAGCCACTTTCGCTCGTACTTCGTGTGGACTTGGGGGGGCGTAGTGCGAGCAAACGCGGTGAACCCTGTGTCGGTGATGTTCCCCAGCACCCACTGAAAATACTCCTCGTGGTCGGTCAGCAGGTAGAACTCACCGTCGTCAAGCAGTTTGCTATTGATAAGTTGGAGTTGGCGTTGGTTGAACAGGCGGTGTTTGTGGTGATGTTTTTTGGGCCACGGGCAAGGGAACAGCGAGTAGAGTCGCGTCAGGCTTTGGGGCGGGACGGCACGCCAGAGGATGGGGCGGGCGTCGCCCAGCAGCACGCGCACATTGCTCAGCCCTGCGCCTGCGATTTTGCGCAGGGCGCGCTGCACGCCTTCCCACTCCAGTTCGATGCCTACGAAGTCGCGCTCTGGGTGTTGCTGCGCACGCGCAACTAAGTAGTCGCCGTTGCCAATCCCGATTTCGAGTTCTACAGGCGCGACGCGCCCGAAAACCTGCGCCCAGTTCAGGGGACGCGCGCCCTCACGCCACAGAATCAACGGCTTCAGCGAACGATAATACGCACGCACCGTCCTAAATTAAACCTTCCCGCACCGCCTTGAGGGCGGCTTCCGTGCGCGAGTTCACCTGGAGCTTGAATAGGATGCTGGAGGTGTAGTTTTTGACCGTTTTCTCTGTGAGGAACAGTTGCGCTGCGATTTCCTTGTTGCGTTTGCCCTCCGCAATCAGGCGCAGCACCTCCATTTCGCGGGCGGTGAGTTCATACATCAGGTCGGGGGCTCTCTCGACGGCGGTGCGCATCCGCTGGAACTCCTGAAGCACGCGGCGGGCGACCGCAGGGTGCAGGAGCGACTCGCCGCGCGCTGCGGCACGGATCCCCTCGACAATCTCTTGCGCAGGGCTATCCTTGAGCAGGTAGCCAACTGCGCCCGCCTTGATAGCCTCGAACACATGCTGATCGTCGCCGAAAATCGTCCAGATGACGATGTGCACGCTGGGGAGGGCGCGTTTGATACGCCGCGTCGCCTCGATGCCGTTGAGGCGCGGCATCTGGATGTCCATCAAGATTACCTGCGGTTCGAACTGCATCGCGAGCTGCACAGCCTGCTCGCCGTCGCTGGCGACGCCCAACAAATCGATACCCTCCTCGTGGAGGGCGAGTTCGCGAAACGCTTCTTGCAGGCGCGTATCGTCTTCCGCCAGGATCGTTCTTATGAGTTCCATGACTCCCCCTGCAGAATGGGTACGCGCGCCAGCACGGTCGTGCCTTCACCAGGCGCGCTCTGGATGCTCAATTCACCGCCTAACGCTTGAATCCTGTCGCGCATGCTGTGGAGTCCCAGCCCTTCCACCACGGTTTCGGGATCGAAGCCGTTGCCGTCGTCCGCGATGCGTGCTTCGAGCCAGCCGTCTTGTACGCGGCACTCTACCCACAGGTTCTGCGGGTTGCCTGCGTGCTTCATCACATTGCTCAACGCTTCTTGGATGACGCGGGTGAACATCAGCGACTGTAGGGGGGTGAGCTCTGGCATCGCTTCGGGGCATTCACAGTGGAGTTGTGCGCCGAGCCGTCGCGCCACGCGCTGTGCTGTACGGCTGATAAACTCGCGCATATCGCTCGTTTCGGGCGCACGCAGCTGCTGAATCGTTTGGCGCGTCTCGTCCAGCGCGGTGCGGAGAATGTCTATCAGCTCTTGGACGGCGTCCTCGTGCTTTTGAATCGAGTCGCGGCGCAGGCTCCGCTGAAGCGATTCCAGCCCGCGAATCGCGCTCACCAGATGATGTCCCAGCCCATCGTGAAATTCGCGGGCGATGCGCTCGCGCTCCTGCGCCAGCTCGTATTGCTCGCGCAGCTCCGCCAGCTCGGTTCGGTATTCAGCGTGGCTCCGATAGACCTGATGGATCAGCCAGCAGACTAGGCTGAGCGAGACCACGCGATAGGCAAAGTCGTTCCAATGTTCCATCGGCAGGGGGGCACTCGCCCAGCCGTAGCCGAGCGCGGTCAGAGCCAGCGTCAGCATAAGCCCGCGCGTGCTCATCACCGCCGACTCGGAGACCAGCAGCGCGAAGTAGAGCAGCCACACCTGGCTCTCGAATCCGCCCGTGAAGCGCACTGCCAGCGTAATCAGCGCGAGGTCGAACGCCACCAGCGGGAGAGTCATCCGATACATCACGCGCGGGTCTTTGAGCCCCACCCAAGTGCGCGCCGTGGCGGACACAACCGCCATCGCCGTCAAAAGCCCCAGCTGCGCCCACTCGAGAACCAGTCTGCCCGTCAGTTTCTGAATGACTCCCCAGATAACTGTTGTACCGACGATAATCCACACAGGCAGGTTCACACGGGTGAACCGCCGATGCGCTGGTGACTCTGGCATGCTTGCCTCCTAATCCGAGGGAGTGAAGCCCGCCGCTTCAAGCAAGTGTTTCAGTTGCTCTGCCTGCACGCGCTCGCTATCGAAGACCACGCGCACTGTTTTCTGCAGCAAGTCCACCTCGATCTGATGCACGCCGTCTACATCGCCCAGTGCGCGACGGATCGAGCGCACGCAGCCCTCGCACTCAATGTCAGGGGTCTTCCACACCTTTTGCTGGAGATTCATACAGTGGAATTATACCGCGCTTACATAGTAAGTGGTGTGTTCCGCGCCGTTGGGTAGGCGCAGGCGTAGGCGGAAGTCAGGCGCGACGCCGAGCGCAACGCCCACAGGCTGTTCGGGCAGGTCATAAATCCGATAGGCGCGCCCGATGCTATCGTCGCGCGCCCGCCAGAGGAGAACTACCTCGTCGGGGTGCGTGCGCCAGCGTTCGAGTAGGCGGAGCAGGTTGGAGTAAGCATGCTGAATGAGTGAGTTGATTACCTGCGTCGTGTCGAAGTCTGTGCTAACCTCTGTATCGGCGCGCTGCGGGGAAACCGCTATCCTCACGGAGATTGCTTGCTCCGCCAGCTCAGGCGGGAACGCTGTCTGTCCCAGATTTACGCCAATCCCCACGATAGCGACCCCCTCCACCACTTCGGTCAGCACGCCGCCGAGCTTGCGCCCATGGAGCATTACATCGTTGGGATACTTGAGCTGCACAAGGGGCAGCGCGGGGTAATGGGCTTCCAGCGCCTGCGCTGTTGCCAGCGCTGCGAGCAGCCCAGTCAACCATACAGGTTCCGGCGTTGGCGTTTCCCATAGGATGAGTGAGACCAGCAGGCTTTGTCTGGGGGTATCGTGCCAGTGTGCGCCTTGTCTGCCGCGCCCTGCGGTTTGATGCTCGGCGCAGACGGCGTCCCAGCGGCGGTCGTTGCGCTCCACCAGCTCCCGCGCTCGCCGCTGCGTGCTGTCGATGGTTTCATGAAACTCGATACGCATGCGCTCCAGAGGGATTATACTCATCCCAGTGGGTCGCGCGGTGAGCCGTCGTCGGTGAGACATCGAGGCTACAGGGAGGGGGGTGTTTATCGGGTGCGACGACAGGAATGTCGTCGCACCTTTAGGTTGCTGATAGGGGGCATAATGTGCAGCCCCCCGCCTTGGCTTAGCAGCCCTGCCCGAACGCGAACAGCACCGTCAGCAGGTCGGCGTCGTCCACCACGCCATCGCAGGTGACATCCTCAGGCAGGAAGGTACCCGTGTTGCCGAAGGCGAACAGCACCGCGAGCAGGTCAGCGTCGTCCACGCAGCCGTCCAAGTTCACATCGCCGCCTGCCGTGACGCAGCAGCCGTTCTCGCTGACGAAGTACGCGCCCGTGAGCGTGATGATATAGCGTCCTGCCGCGAGGGTTGCGCCCGCCCAGCCGCCAAGAGGCTCATTCGCGCGAATTCCGTCGGGACAGCGCACTGCACGCCCGTTGCCTGTAGGGTCCCAAATCGGCTGTCCGTCCGCTGCCACAGGGGCGCGATTGTAGCGGCTAATCGCCAACAGGTAGATGCCCGCTTGCTGGATGCAGTTGGTGCGGTTGTCGATTCGGGACTGCAGACCCGAAGTGGCATCGGGGTTATCATCGTTATGCACCACGCCTCTCCCGTCGCACTGGAAGAGCCACAGCTGCGTGTCCCACGCGGTCGTGCCCACCGTGCTGGCGGAGAATTGCGACGGGTCTGTGATGCAGATAACGAACATATCTACATCATCCGCGCCCATGTTGCCGCGAATGCGCTGCACGGGGGT
>CALKLF010000034.1 GCA_937992175.1 uncultured Fimbriimonadales bacterium
TCTCTAACTTGGGGCAGTCCCATTGGCGCGTGAACTCCAGCACGGCGCGGTCGCCTTCGGTGCGCACGCGCTCCAGAATCGTGCGCACTTGCGCCTCCATTTCGGGCGTGGGCAGCGGCGCGCCCTGCAGAAGACGGGCGCGTATCTGCTCCCTCGGCTCGGTGCTGGCGTCCAGCAACTGTAGCATACGCGCGAGAGTATACCTCGCCGTCGGCTCGGAATGACAGGGGTTGCGCTCCGAGTGCCCCTTGTCATGCCGAGCGGAGCGAGGCATCTCAAACACTGACGCCCCCGATTTTTCGAACACCCTCAGGCTGACGACGAGCGGGTCGTTCTGAGCCGAAGGCGAGGAATGACAAGTTCATTTTTGCAGAAACCGCTCTGTCATTCCGGGCAGAGCGAGGAATCTCGGCTTCTCCTGCCGCGTTTCGGTAGCATTTTTGCGGGACGCACTTAGCAACTTGGGGTATAATATGTAGGGAAGTTCCTTAACGCTGCGGTCGAGAAGGGAGCCGCGAGCCATGCTTGCGCGGAAACGCTGGATCGGATGGATGCTTGCGCTGGGCGTCCTCGCAGGGCTGATTGCGCTCGGCTTCTGGCTGCGCGATGCGCCGCGTATTCAGCCGATTGAACCTCAGAAACTGGCGCAGCTCTCCGAAGAGGAGCGGTCGGAATGGCTGATTGAGCAAATCTTAGCCCGCAGCCAATCCCGAACGCCCCGCTGGAAGATTCTGGACTGGATTGGCTACGGCTGGAAACGCACAGGCTATGAGCTGAACATCAGTGACCTCATCACTTTAGGCGAAGCGTGCCTGAAATACGACCAGACGGGGCGATGGACTCGCAGGTTGCCTGCCTATGTGATGAACGATTCGCTGCTTGAACAGGTTCAGCTCTACCAGGCGCGCTGGTATTTGCAGCGGGGCGACCTGGTAGCGGCGCAAAGGATTATCCAGCGAATGCCTCAGGGCGAAGCGCGCTTCATCACGCTAGCGTATTACGCAGCGTCACAGGCGCGGCAGGGCGACCGCGACGGCGCACGCCGTACAATAACGCAACTGCCCCATGACTTCATTCAGCCGTTGCATTCGTATCGAAACCGCGCCATCATCGATTTGGCGCAGGCAGGCATGCTGGACGAGGCGGCGCAGCTCGTCACGCAGGCGCCCTATGAGGCGCTGGAAGATAATGACCCAGTTCGAGGCATTCTGGAAGCCTACAAGCATGCAGGACGCTGGAACGACGCACTTGGCTGGGCAAGACGGCTATCCCCCGGATGGCGCGAGTACGCGCTGTGCGAGTGGGCGGCGTATGCCCAGCAGCTGGGCGACCCTGATCCGACGCGCCACCTGAACCCGACAGAGCGCACCCCCGGCGTGTTGATGCGCCTCGCCCGCGCGGCGCGGGAGCAGAGTCGTCCTCAACAGGCGCGTCAGTGGCGCAACGCTGCGCTAAAACAGCTCGAACGCCTGCCCCTACAGGCACGGGACGCTCAGCGCACGCAGGTCGCAATCGAACTGGCGCGCATGGGCGACTTCGAGCAAGCTGAGCGAATCATCCGCTCGATGGCACGGGGGGAGTTACGCACATGGGCGGCAATTCAAGCCGCGAAGGGCGCGCTGGCACAGGATCGACTGGACATTGCGCAGCGTCTCGCCCTGAACAGTGAACCCTCGAACCTGCGCACAAAGATTTTAGCCCGAATCGCCGCACGCTATCACCAGATAGGACAACAAAAAACGGCTCAAATGCTGGTTGAGCGCTACCTGCAGGAAACCCAAGCCGCCAATCGAGGTCACCGACTTGGTTCTCTTATCGGCGTGCTTTATGATGTTTGTATGCCTGTGATTGAGGAGGGCAGCTACGAGTTAGTGCTGCCCCAGCTGCATCATTTAGAGGCGGAGATAAAGCGATTTGCCCCTGTACGCGACAGGGTGTTTCTCGCGTGGGGCGTTATCCAGTGTTATGTCAAGGCGGGCAAGTGGGCGGAGGCGTTCCGTCTTGCCGCTGAAGCAGACACGCGCGAAGAACAAGCGCGCACCTTGCTGGCAATCTTGCACGCGCAGATGTGGATGCGGTGAACTGAGCGCGCCTGCAGTTTTTCCCGTGCATAGCCCATAATTCCACGAGAGTATGCACACGCACGTTGAAGACCAGGCGAGCAGTTTACGCACACGACTCGTGGCGCATCGGGCGGTTGCCGCCCCCGCAACGCCGATCGTCTGCGCCGATTTTTTGCTTTTCAGGGGCGTGCGTGTAGAGTTGCCCCCTGCAACGCTGGTTTGGCACTGGCGTCCAAGTGCGGCGTCTGCCACAGGCTGGGATCTGCGGGCGCGCCTGCATGTAGTGGGCGAGCCAACGCAGTTTACCTTTGAAGAACTCCAGCGATGGCGCGCGCTCTTCCCCGAATGGCGGCTGGTGGGCAGGCGACTGGAGCTGTTGCAAGTGGCGGATGTCGCGTGCCTATGGCTCAAATCGGGCGCGCAATTGACCCCTCGACTGGAAATTCTGCTCAAATGGCTCTGCAGAAACCGACCCGACATGCCAATAATTCTGGCAGGTATCGGGAGCGGAGCAGCTTCACGGATTCAAAACTGGATTGAACGCAGGTATCCTCTACGGAGCCTGAACCCCGCGCAGGCGCTGAGCCGAGACGTGCTCTCCAGCCAAGGCTTTTACCGCCTGATGCGCTGGACGACGAACTCGGATTAGCGGCTGCGCATTTGAATCTTAAGGAGGCGTTTTATGCAACAGAACTTGTACCATGTATTGTTGGTTTCAGCGGAGGTTGCGCCGTTAGCGAAGGTTGGTGGATTGGCGGATGTGGCGGGCGCGCTGCCCAAAGCCCTGCACGCGCTTGGACACGACGCGCGGATCCTCATGCCCGCCTACCCGATGGTAGAAGCGGACGCCCGATGGCAGATTGAACCCCTAGCCCAGTTCACACTCTCCGTTCATCCCAACTGGACGGAGAGCGTTTCGATAAAGCAGTTGCAGCTGCCGTCGGGCGTGCGCGTCTACCTGCTGCAGGTAGGCGACTGGTTCGCGGGCGCGACCGAGTCGACGAAAATCTACGCCGTCGACCCGCGCGCCTATGTCGCCTTTTGTCGCGCGGCGGTGGAGTGGCTCGCCCGCGCCGACTGGACGCCCCAAGTGGTTCATTGCAACGACTGGCACACCGCGCTCATCCCTGTCTACCTGCGCGCGTTTCGTACAGAGCGCACCGACCCTATCGCAACCGTGTTTACCATTCATAACCTGGCGTTTCAGGGCGTGTTCGAGAAAGAGTTTTTCACGCACCTGGGACTGCCCGACTACTGGTTCGATATCGAGGGGCTGGAGTTTTTTGGTAAGGTGAACTTGATGAAGGGCGCACTGCTCGCCAGCGACCGCGTCAACACGGTCAGCCCCACCTACGCGGCGGAAATCCAGACGCCCGAATACGGCGAGCGTATGGAGGGGCTGCTGCGCCGTCTCGCCGATGAGCGACGACTGTCGGGCATTCTGAACGGCATCGACTACGACGAGTGGAACCCCGAAACCGACCCCCATATCCCTGCCCGCTACTCGGCGCACGACCTGCAGGGCAAGGCAGTCTGCAAAGCCGAGTTGCAACAGGCGTGCGGCTGGCAACCCGACCCCAGCAAAGCGGTGATTGGGCTGGTCTCACGCCTTACCGACCAGAAGGGGTTAGACCTCATCAAGGCGCTGGGCGCGAAACTGCTGCAACTGCCGATTCAGTTCGTGCTGCTGGGCACGGGCGACCCGGCGTATGAACGCTACTTCCGCTCGCTGCACAAGCGCCATCGCGCGAAAGTGCATGCGACGATTGGATTCGACAACCTTTGGGCGCACCGCATTTATGCGGGTTCGGACATGTTTTTGATGCCCTCTCGGTTCGAACCGTGCGGACTGGGGCAGATGATTAGCCTGCGGTATGGAACAATCCCGATAGTGCGACAGACGGGCGGTTTAGCGGACAGCATCGCGCCTTACGATGCCGAGCGCGGGGCAGGAAACGGGTTTGTGTTTCGCGAATATAAGCCCGACGCGCTTTACGAGGCTGTGCGGCAGGCGGTAGAAGCGTTTGGCGACGCTGCGGCGTGGTGCAAACTGGTGCCGCGCGTGATGCGTCAGGACTGGTCGTGGTCGCGCTCGGCGGGCGCGTATGCCGCGCTCTACGCCGAGGCGCTGGAGCAGCATGCCCGGCACGCGCCCGTGTATACGCCCTGAAGGTCGCCCGTTCCAGGTGCGCCCTTCGCCCTGGAGGAACGCATGAGAACGCATGAACTGGACTGTCGTGCCCCGCATTACGGGCGGGCTGGGCTGTATGCTCGTGCTGATACTGGGCATCGCGTCGGGAGTCGACCCGCTGCTTTGCACGATTCGCGGGCTGATTGGCGGGATGGTCGGCTGGATTGGTGGCGCGCTCTGGGCGTATGTCATGAGCCAGCTCCTGCCCCCCGACGCTGCGCCCGACCCAGCCCAACCCCAAGCCGACGCTCCAGACCATGCCGCGACGACCGAAGTTGAACCCCCGACGGAAACGGAAGAAGCCGCCTGATGATGCTGCTAAGGGAGGTACGCCACTATGATGGACGCATTCCAGACGCAAGAGGCGTGGAAACAGTTCAAGGTCTACGGAGAACCAACTGCCCGTGAGCAACTGATTCGGCAATATGCACACCTGGTCAAACTGACCGTCGGACGCATCGTGCCCTATCCGCCCAACGGGATGGAATGGGAGGATTTATACAGCTACGGCGTGATGGGGCTGATACGCGCTGTGGACCTGTACGACCCCACGCGCAATGTGAAGTTTGAGACCTACGCGATTGCGCTGATTCGGGGCGCGGTGCTGGAGGCGTTACGCTCGGAAGACTGGGTGCCCCGCTCCGCCCGCGATAAGCTGCGCCAGCTGGAGCGGGTGTGGGTGCGACTGGAAGCCAGTCTCGGACGCCCCCCCACCGACGAGGAAGCCGCCGCCGCACTGGAAATCTCGGTTCACGAATACCGCCAGCTGCTCATCGACTACGCCCGAACGAACACCGTTTCCCTCGAAGCCTGCCTGATTAACGGCGACGAAGACGACAACAGTTCGCTGCTGGAGACGCTCGCGAACGCCGACGACCCCTACACGGAGCTGCTGGAGCGGGAGCAGACGCGCGCGCTCACCGACGCCATCGAGAACCTCAACGAGCGCGAGCGACAGGTCATCCAGCTCTATTACTACGAAGGGTTGACCTTCAAGGAAATCGGGCAGGTGATGAGCATCTCCGAGTCGCGCGTGTATCAGATTCATACCCGCGCGCTGGCGCGTCTGCGCGAGCAGCTGTGCGGCACGGTCGTAGACCCTGAGACGCTGGAAGCAAGCTGAGGATTCTCGCACAAAAACAGGTATACTCAGGGGAAGACCATGCGAAACCTACTACTGAGTGTGGGCTGTGCGCTGCTGATGGGCATAGGCGGGGCGCAGGCGAAGCCGCCCGACGCCGTGCAACGCAAACTGACCGCGCTGCGCCAGTTGACCGAGTTCCGCCTCATCCAGCTCGCCGACGAATACTGGCACGACGGCGCTCACTATAAAACGATGGCGCTGATGTTCGTGCTGATTGAATACGACCCGACCGATGTGGAGAACATCAGCGGGCTGGCATGGCTGCTGGACGGCTACGGCGAGACCGCGCGCGCGATACAGGTCTACCAGCGCGGCATTCGGCTGAACCCCAACCGCTACGACATCTACTACGATCTTGGGTTCGCCTACTTCAACAAACGCCAGTACGAGCAGGCGCTACCCTATCTGGAGAAGGCGACCAGCTTCGCGAATGCGCCTCAGTACGCATGGAAGACCTTAGCCCACTGCTACGAACGGCTCGGACGCCTCGAAAAGTCGCTTCAGGCATGGGAAAAAGCGAAACAGCTCGATCCCAACGACGGCGCGGTGGAACCCAATCTGCAGCGCGTGCGTAAAAAACTGGAAGAGGAGCGCAACAACAGCTCCTGAACCTACGCGACACTGGGGAGGCTATGATGTCGCCGATTGACCTGCTGATTCTGGCGCTTCAGGGGATTGTGATTATCCTGGTGATTAATGTCATCTTCTCATGGATTCGGTTCGCGGGCGGGCGCGTGCCGCGCTATAACCCGATTGTGCGCTTCATCGACCGTATCAGCGACGCGATTCTGATGCCCATCCGTCAGGCGCAGGATCGGCTCCTGCGCAGCGCAGGCTTGGGGTATATGCCCATCGACTTCTCGCCTCTGATTGCGATTATCTTTATCCAGTTCCTGATTCACCTGTTACGAGGGTTGCAATGAGCGAACCGAGACGACTCACCGTGCTGGAAATTGAGACCAAGAAGTTCCGCAAGCGGCTGCGGGGCTACGACCCAGCGGCGGTGGACGCCTTTTTGCAGGAGGTGGCGGCGCATTACGAGGAGGTCGTCACCGAGAACCATCGGATGCGCGAGGAGTTGATCGGGCTGCGTCAGGAGGCGGATCGGTACAAGGCGATGGAGGACGCGCTCAAGGAATCGCTGGTGCTGGCGCAGCGCAGCGCGGACGAGACGCGCAGCCACGCGCACAAAGAGGCGGAGCTGATTTTGCGCGAGGCTCAGCTCAAAGCCGAGCAGATTGTGCGCGAGGCGGAGGAGCGCGCCCGACGGATACTGGTGGAAACGGAATCTATTGAAGCTCGCAAACGCGCCGCTGTACTGGAGCTGCGCGCCCTGCTGCTGACGCATTTGCAGGCGTTAGAGCCGCTTGCCGAAGACCTTCCCCACGCGCTCGCAGCCGCGCCCTGCGCGGAACCCACCGCTGAGAACGGGGTGGAAGGATAGTATCGATTGGGGTTTCAGATGCCGTAAAACCTCTGCTGAGGGCGCGCCTGCTGTTGTTTGCCCTCACCCCCAACCCCTCTCCCACGGCGTGGGAGAGGGGAGTGGAGTGCGTGCAGGCGTGCAATGCCGAGATAGTTCCCGACCACCAACTCTCCCACGGCGTGGGAGAGGGGAGTGGAGTGCGTGCAGGCGTGCAGGTCGCTCCCCCTCTCCCGCGGGGCGGGAGAGGGGGCAGGGGGGGAGGGCTGATTTGCGACATTTGAACCCCCGATAGGTATGAGATTCCTCGCCTTCGGCTCGGAATGACATAGGCTTTTAGGGAGGCGGTGCTTGTCATTCCGAGCCGAAGGCGAGGAATCTCTTTTAATGTCGTTTCCGCTCCAGCCTTGCCATCGCCGCCTGCAACGAGTCGGGGTAATCGGTCATCAACTGCTGCAACACGGTGCGCGCGGCATCGGTCTGCCCCTGCTGCTCGAGCAGGCTGGCGCGCAGCAGCAGCCATTCGGGGCGTTCGGGCGTTTCGGGATGGCGCGTGAGCGATTCCAGCCAGCGCAGGGCGCGTTCCCGCTCGTGATGACGCCCGGCGCGCTGGAACAGGGCGCGCAGTGTCGGCAGGCTCAGGGTATGCAATCGGTCGATTTCGCCAAGCAGGTCGGCGGTCTGGCGCAAAAGCACATCGTCGCCTCGTTCGAGGGCGTGCTGGAGCGCGGCGGTTAGCGCGCGCTGCGCTTCATCTAAATCGCCCAGCATCGCCCATGCCGCGCCCTGAAGATACAGCGCGTCGGCTTCCGGCTGCGACTGCTGGAGCAGGGGCTGCAGCCAGCGCAGGGCGTCGCCCGCTGCGCCCTGCTGAAGCGACTGCTCCGCCTGCTGAAGCAGGAACTCGCGCTCGCCCGCTGCGCCCGCGCCCCAGATTAGCGCGAGTGTCAGTCCCATCGCGAAGCCGCCCAAATGCGCCCAGTAGCCCACCTCCGACGGCGCAGGCTGACCCGCCTCCAGAATCGCGCCGACGCCCTGCAACACCACCCAGACCACCACGCCCACCCACATCGGGATTGCCAGCCCCCAGCGGCTCGGCGACGCCCATAACAGGCGCACCTTCCGTCGGTAAAACCGCAACGCAAAATAGCCCACCAGCCCCGAAATCGCGCCCGACGCCCCCACCAGCCCCTCCCGATACAGCGCGGGCTGAACAGTCAGGCTCATCGCCCAGTGCAGCCCAATCGCCCCGAACCCGCTCGCAAAATAGAGAATCAGCCACCGCCTCCAGCCCAGCGTACGCTCCACATACCAGCCGAACACCCCCAGAAAGAGCGCGTTCTTGAGCCAGTGGAGCCAGCTCGCATGCACAAACAGGCTCGTCAGTGCGCTCCAGAACGAGGGATGCGCGGGGATAAAGCCCAGCGGCTCGACCGACTCCACGCGCGGATGGAGCCAGAGCAGGGTCGCCGTGTTGACCCCCAACATCAGCAGGGTCGCAGCGGGCGGCGCGACGCGCATGCGCACTCAACCTGCCTCAGGAGACGCTGGCGAACGCCTCGTCGGGGATGTCGAAGTTCGCGTAGGTGTGTTGCACATCGTCGTGGTCTTCGAGGGCTTCGAGCAGGCGCATCAGTTTCTGCGCGGTCTCGCCCTCCACGCGCACGGTGGTGGTCGGCGTCAGTTCCAGCTGCGCCTCAGCGATGGGCAGTCCCCGCTCCTGCAACGCCTCGCGCACGCGATGGAAATCCTCGACCGCCGTGATGACACGGAAGAACTCCTCCTCGTGCGACACATCTTCCGCGCCCGCCTCCAGCGCGAGATCGAGCAACTCCTCTTCGCTGATTGCCTCTGCTGGAATGGTAATCACGCCCTGACGCTGGAACTGCCACGCGACGCTGCCCGTCTCGCCCAGGTTGCCCCCATGCTTGGAGAACAGGTGGCGCAGCTCGGCGACCGTGCGGTTGCGATTGTCGGTCATGCACTCCACCATAATCGCCACGCCGCCAGGACCGTAGCCCTCGTAGGTGACCTCTTCGTAGCTTGCGCCTTCCAGCTCGCCCGTGCCTTTCTGGATGGCGCGTTTGATATTGTCGGCGGGCATGTGGTTCTCGCGGGCTTTCTCGATAGCAAGGCGCAGGCGCGGATTCGCGTCGGGATTGCCACCGCCCTGCTTCGCCGCGACCGTAATCTCACGCGCAAGCTTGGTGAACAGTTTGCTGCGCAGCGCGTCCTGCTTGCCCTTCCGAATGCGGATGTTGTGCCACTTGGAATGTCCAGCCATCGGCGATACCTCCGAGCGTTAAGGATACCCGACAGCCACACGCTAACGGGAGTCCTCAACTCCAGCCCCTTTCCCACGGCGTGGAAAAGGGGAGCCGAGCGCATTTTCTATCTCACCCCCAGCCTCCTCTCCGTTTAGGAGAGGGTACAACCCCTAAGTGTAGTGAGACAGCGTGCAGCTGTTTTTTTTTTGCGCCCTCACCCCCTGCCCCCCTCTCCCGCGACGCGGGAGAGGGGGGAACGCCCTGTGCCATGCCGCATCTCCACTTGACAATCACCTCCCGTGCCCCGCGACGCAGGAGAGGGGTAACGCCCTGTGCCGTGCCGCATCTCCACTTGACAATCACCTCCCGTGCCCCGCGACACAGGAGAGGGGGGAACGCCCTGTGCCGTGCCTGCGCTCGGCTCCCCTCTCCCACGCCGTAGGAAAGGGGCTGGGGGTAGGGCAAAAAGGGAGCGCACGCAGTGGGGTTGAACACAAGCTGTGTACCCTTGTCAAAAGTCCCCGACGGTTCTGGCTGTTTCAATCGGCACCCGCCCTTAGGGGCGAATGCTACTCGGGACGGAGGACGAGGAAGGGGCGAGCCTTGATGTGTTTCAATCGGCACCCGCCCTTAGGGGCGAATGCTACATCTGATCGAGGTCTTGAATAGGAGCCCATTCGCCGAGTTTCAATCGGCACCCGCCCTTAGGGGCGAATGCTACCTGACTTCAGCCCAGGTTTCTTTCAGATCCAGAAACGAGCGTTTCAATCGGCACCCGCCCTTAGGGGCGAATGCTACCTTACTGGCTGCTGGACATAGGGAGGCGGCTTACATGGGTTTCAATCGGCACCCGCCCTTAGGGGCGAATGCTACTTCTTCGCCGACGTGCGGAGAAGTTCTACCAAGAGTTTCAATCGGCACCCGCCCTTAGGGGCGAATGCTACGATAACTCCGCTGACGAGGACCCGTTCGCCTAAGTAGCCGGTTTCAATCGGCACCCGCCCTTAGGGGCGAATGCTACTCGCGTCGAGCGAGTGTTTTCGGACATGTACAATGTCAAGTTTCAATCGGCACCCGCCCTTAGGGGCGAATGCTACGTACTCGCTGAGCGTGGGT
>CALKLF010000035.1 GCA_937992175.1 uncultured Fimbriimonadales bacterium
TGCGACGGCATTCCTGCCGTCGCACCAAAAAAGCGGTTTCACTTTTGAGTTGCATAAGTGCCTCTAACGATTATACCGATTGGGGTTTCAAGTGCTACAAACCTTCGGGGGAGGCGCACCTGCTGTTTCGATACAGATTCCTCGCTCCGCTCGGAATGACAAGAGGTTTTTTGGTAGAGAAATTTGTCATTCCGGGCGAAGCGAGGAATCCCCGAATTTATTTCCCTTGCTGCGGCGCATTCTGGGCGGGTTGTTGTTGCTGCTGTCCGCCCTGTTGCGGGGCGTTCGCGGCGGGTTGCTGCGCGCCCTGCCCCTCTTTCTTCTGCGCCTCCTGCTGTTTCTTCTGCTCCGCCTCTTGCTGCTTACGCAGTTCCTCCAGCTGCTTCTGAATCATCTTCTGCTGCTCTTCCTGCTGGCGTTGCAGTTCCTTCTGCAGGTCTTGGGCGCGTTTCTGGGTCTGCTGCGCGAGGTCTTTGCGCCCCGCCTTCTCGTACAGCTCGGCAATCCCGAACAGGAACGGAAAGTCGCTTGGACGGGCGACCATCCCCGCCGCGATTTCCAGGTCGTTCAGCGCCTCCTTCTTCTTGTCTTCTTCAATCAGTATCTCGGCGCGCAGCAGGCGAATGTTCAAATCCTCGCCGCCCTCGTTGAAGAAGCGGTTCAACGCCATCACGAGTTGCTCGTGGTACTTCTTCTCGCCCTCTTTGTCTTTCGTCTCTTTATGGAGCTGCACCAGCTGGTTCAGCACGAGAATCTGCATCCACTGGGCGAGGCGTACATTCGGGCTGGAGGAGTTCACAATCGGCGTGAGCGCGTCGTTCACCTCTTTGAAGGTCTTCAGCCGCTCGGGCGTGGGCATGCCCATCGTTTTGGTGAGTTTTTCGTATTGGGCGAGCAGCGGGTCGAGGAATTCGGGCTTGAAGTTCTGCTGGGCGGCGTTCATCACGCGCTGCTGCTCGTTGCTGACGCGCATGTTGATAAACGCCTGACGGTACTGGTCTTTTTTCTGGTCGAAGTCGGGCGGCGGCTCCATCTTGCGCTCGGCAATCGCGTAGATGTAGTAGCCCTTTTTCTCCTTGTCCTGCAGCGGCTCGGTATAGTCCTGATTGGGCTTGAACGCCATAATGCGGTTCGCGACTTCCGCGCCGAACAGGTTGCTTAGTTGCTCCTGAATCTCATAGTAGCCGCTGCCTGTGATGCGACCGCCTCGATTCTTAATCGCGTCGGGGTCGTCGGAGTATTGCTTGACAACCTCCGCAAACGGCTTACCCGACTTCAGCGCGGCGTGAGCTTCCTTGATGCGCGCCTCCGCCTTGTCTTTGTGTTTCTCCACCGACACGAAAATCCGCGCGGGGTAGACCTGCTCGAACATCAGGCGCACCTGTTCGTCGGTCGGGTTGTATTTTTCGCGCAGGCTCTTGAGGAACTTGTCCTGGGTCACGAAGATACGAAACTGCAGGTCAGGCACTTCGGCGGCGATTTGCTCGCGCAGGCGTCGGAGCGACATGTTCGGGTTGCGCTCGCGCAAGGCTTTGTCTAAGTCGCGGTCGTCGCCTTTGCCTTCGGGTAGCAGCCGCTGTTTCAGGGCGTCAATTTGGGACTGGATGAACTGCTCCTTCGCCTGTTCGATTTCGCGGGAGGATGCCTGATAGCCCTGTTTTTCGAGTTCAAGGGTCATCGCGAGCTGCGTGGCGAGGCTCTGGGCGGTCTGATAGCGCATCTGAAGGATTGCGCCGTACTCAGTGGGCGGATTGTTCTGGGTCTGAGCGTTGATGAACTTTTGCAGATCCGCTTCCGTGACGGTTAAGTCGCCCACTTTGAGAATGGGTTGTTCTAATCCCATCGCCGCCTCGCGTTGCATCGGCGCGCCTGGCGGAATCGCGAAGAAAATCACCATACTCGCCGCGATTCCGAGCAGCGCGATTAGCCCAACGCCCTTTACCAGTTTCTTTTTGAGCAGTTCCCGAAAAGTGCGTACCGTAATGCCAGCCATTAGTTACCTCCTGTCGTTGCCTGAATCAACCGCCGCATCGCCTGCAGGCACTGGCGCGAGACCTCCGCCTGTGATAAGCCCTCGACTCGCGCGTGCGTTTCCAGGGAGAGGTAGCCCTGATACCCGCTACGGGCGATTTGCTGAAAATGTTCCGCGTAGCCGATTTCGCCCTGCCCGACGACGACCCACCGGACGGAGCCGTCAGGCTGGCGCATACCGTCTTTGATGTGAATGTGTCCCACATAAGGTTGCGCCGCGGCGTAGCCCGCCTGCGCCGCCTCGCCCAGCACGAAGGCGTTGCCAGGATCCCATACACCCGTCAGGTAGGGCGAGTTCATCTTGCTCAGCACTTGCGCCAGCTCCGCGCCCGTGCCCACCTGACAGCTGTGTTCGTTTTCCAGTCCGAGCTTAATATCCGCGCGTTCGGCGTGGGGCAGGGCGCGCTCCAGCCAGCGCAGAATCTGCGTTTCGCGCTCAGGCGTGAGTTCGCCCGCCCGCCAGAACGCGAAGATGCGAACCAGCGGCGCGTCGAAAAACGCAGCAATCTCCAGACAGCGTTGCAGCAGGGGGATTTGAACGGCTAAATCGGCTTCCTGCGCGGCGTGCATGGGCCCCCGCTCCGTCGCGCCGAACAGATCCGTCTTGAACACAGGCGTCGCCAACGAGCAAGCGCCCAATCCGTATTCGCGCAGCAGTGCTTTGGCGCGGCGCATGATTTCATCGTCCGCCTGCGCGATGTTCACGCCCCACAGCGTGCGCAGTTCCACCGCGTCGATGGCAAACTCGCGCGCGACCTGCAGGGCAGTCTGCAGGTCGTCGGCGATTTCGTCGGTGATGACGGAGAGTTTCATGGAGTGGGGCTTTGAATCGTGTGCGCGATGATAATCGCCTCGGCGATCTCGCGCATGCTCTTGCGTGTGTTCATGCTCTGGACTTGAATGCGCCGATAGGCTTCCTGCTCGCGCAGCCCGTAGGTGTCCATCAGGATGCCCTTCGCGCGTTCGATAATTTTGCGCGTTTCTAGCGTCTCTTTCAGGTCGTCCACCTGGTGTTCCAGTTCGCGGGCTTCCTGATGGCGGGCGAGAGCGACCTCAATGGCGGGCGTCAGGTCGGCTTGCTTGAACGGCTTCACGATGTAGCCGTACACGCCCGCCTGCTTCGCGCGTTGAATCAGCTCGTTGTCGCTGTAGGCGGTCAACAGAATCACGGGCGCGAGCCGCTCCTCGTGCAGTATCCGCGCCGCCTCGATGCCGTCCAGTTCGGGCATCTTCACATCCAGAATGGCGAGGTCAGGCTTGAGCGTGCGCACCTTCTCGACCGCCTGTTTGCCGTCGCTTGCCTCGCCGACCACACTCATACCCAGCTCTTCCAGCATCTGTCGCAGGTCGAGCAGGATAATCGGTTCATCGTCGGCTATCACAATCCGCAGTTTATGCATCCGTATCATCACCCTTAGGAGAAAGTATACCCTGTGGTGCAGGCTGTGGCTTACTGCCCACGGCAATCACACGCGGCTGCGCTCGATAAGTACTGGTTGCGACGCGCTCGCGCCTGACCAGCGTGCCATTCTCGTACACTTCGCGCCAGAGAATTACTCGCACGCCTGCGGAACCTTTTTTCAAGATGCGCTCCTTGCCTTGAGGCAGGGTCGGATCAGGCACGCGCTTCACAGGGGGCGAGGGCAGCCGCACGCGCTCCGTTTTCAATACCACGCGCCGATGCGGCTGCGGCGGACCCAGCACGCGAATGGTCAACGAGGAGCGCCCTAATTCGGTGGAAATCGCGATGGGGTGGTCGAAAGGGTTCTCAATGACGAGGTCGAGGCCGCTGTCTGTCACGGTGGCGTCGCGTCCGAGCGGCACATAGTCCACCGGGATCGCGTGGTTGACGCGGCGCACGATTTTCAGGTCGCTCAGGAGCGCGGCGTTGAACAGCGTCGACGAGACCTGACAGATGCCCCCGCCAATCCCCAGTTGTTTCTCGCCGCGCACAATCACGGGAGCGAGACGGAATCCCTGCTTGGAGGTGCGTTTGCCGACTGCTTGATTGTACGAGAGGCGCTCGCTCGGCATCAGCACGCGCCCCTCTAACGCCTGCGTCGCCAGCCGGATGTTGTGATTACGATGAACCTGATAGCTCGGGAAGCGCGTGGTGTAGCTCGCCATCACACCTGTAATGGCGCTGAGGTGTTCAGAAGTGACTCGCGGGGGCGTCGCGTGCATCGCAAGCGGGAAGACCGTGCGCGCGGCGGGCAACACTTGCAAAGCGTCAATAAGGTTCTGGTAGCTTTCGTTGTAATCGAGCGTCCAGCCGTCGCGCTCAGGAAGGATCTCCACCTGTCCGTTCGCAAAGCGCACGCGGGCGTCTTGGGGCGGGCGTTCGAGGAAGCGGAACTTGCTCAGTTGCATCTGGAACAGTTCGGGAATCGTCGCCCAGTGGGGTTGAACCTGCAGGCACGGCTTACCGAAGATTCGTTCCCAAAGGGGGATCTGCGCCCACGCATCCAGGATCGCCTGATTCGTGGCGGCGACATCGAGTTCTACGCCCCAGTGCTTGAGTTTCGTGCGGCGTGCAGGCGCCTGCTCGACAATCACAGGCTGCTCGGCGAGGATGGAGCGCAGGTTCTCCAGATGCTGGGGTAGTTTACTGGGTCGCACGCCCGCGAGCGAATAGCCTGCCAGTTGCGCTCCGCTCGGGAGCGGCGCGTCGCGGCTCACAATCCACAAAAACGCGCCCGCACCCAGACCCAGCAACCCCACAGAGCTGAACAGTGTCGCGCCTAACCATCGGCGGTGCATCGCATTTGAATTATACCGTTTGCAGGGAGGCGAGTGAATACCTCTTCGGGACGGTTCAAGCGATTGCACCCCACCAGGTATACTCACCGTGTTCTAACAGGGGAGACGCCATGGCAACCATCCGAGTCACAGTCTGGGACGAAAATCCGCCGCATGTCGATAAGACCATCTACCCCCACAGCATTCGCGGGGCGGTCGCCGACGGCTTGGCGAAACTGAACGACGGCATCTTGGAAATCCGAACCGCGCATCTGGACGAACCCGATCAGGGCTGCAGCCTCGAACGCCTGCGCGAGACCGATGTGTTGCTCTGGTGGGGGCACATCCGGCACGGCGAGGTGTCCGACGAAACCGCTGAGCGCGTCCGCCAGCGCGTGCATCGCGAGGGCATGGGGCTGCTCGTGCTGCATTCGGGGCACTATTCCAAGCCTTTCCAGCGCACTTTGGGCTGCACGGGACACCTGAAAGGCGGCTGGCGCGAGAAGCATCCCGCTGAACCCGAACATGTGCGCGTGTGCGCCCCGCAACACCCGATTGCGCAGGGCGTCGAAGACTTCGTGATTGAGCATGAGGAGATGTACGGCGCGCCGTTCGATGTGCCCCCGCCGCTCGTGGTGGTGTTTCAGTCCTACTTCCCCGATGGGGGCGAGTATTTCCCGACGGGGCTGTGCTGGACGGTAGGCGACGGCATCGATCCGAACTTCACTTCGGGTCCTGGCAACGGCGTGAATCAGGGCTACGGCGTCGGGCGCGTGTTCTACTTCCGCCCTGGCCACGAGAGCGTGCCCACCTATCATCACCCAGTCGTGCAGAAAATCATCTATAACGGGGTGTTATGGTGCGCGAAGCAGACGGGCTAATCGACCTGCGCTCGGACACGGTGACGAAGCCCACGCCCGCTATGCGCCGTGCAATGGCGGAGGCAGAAGTAGGCGACGATGTGTTGGGTGACGACCCGACCGTGCAACGCCTTGAGGCGCTCGCCGCCCAGCGTGTGGGTAAGGAAGCCGGGCTATTCGTGCCCAGCGGTGTGATGGCGAACCTCGTGTGCCTGATGACGCTCACTGGGCGCAACGAGGAAGTAATTTTAGGCGACCAGTCGCACCTCTACACGGCGGAAGTCGGCGGGCTGGGCATCTTCGGGAATGTGTTTCTGCATGTGTTGCCCAACCTGCCCGACGGCACAATCCCGCTCGAACGCCTTCAGGGAGCGATCCGCGACGCCATCTACACTCCCAAAACGCGCGTGATTAGCCTCGAAAACACGCACAACCGCTGCAGCGGCGCGGTGTTGCCGATGGATTACATTCAACAGGTCGCTACGCTGGCACGCGCGCGGGGCGTTTACCTGCACTTAGACGGCGCGCGCATTTTCAACGCAGCGGTTGCACTGGGCGTGGACGCCGCTGAAATCGCCCGGCCGTTCGAGGTGGTGAACTTCTGCTTCTCAAAGGGGCTATGCGCGCCTGTCGGCTCGATTGTATGTGGGGGCGCAGCGTTCATTCAGGAGGCGCGGCGCACCCGACGCATGCTGGGCGGCGGCATGCGTCAGGCGGGCGTGTTAGCCGCCGCCGCGCTCGTCGCCCTCAACGAAATGATCGACCGACTTGCGGAAGACCACGAACACGCGCGGATTCTGGCGGAGGGACTGGCGAATATCACAGGTGTCCACATCGACCCCGCTCGCGTGCAGACCAACATCGTGATTTTTGAGCTTGACCCCGCCACAGGCTGGACGAGCGCGACCCTGCTCAGCGCGTTGAAGGCGCGCGGGGTGCTGCTTTCGCTTTCGGGAACGCGCCTGCGCGCCGTGACGCACTACGGGATTACCCGTGCCGATATCGACCATGCGCTGCGCGTAATCCAGCAGACCCTGACGCAACGCCCCTGAGGTACACTGCGCTTATGCAACGGATCGTCCGCACACGGGCGGAGCTGATTATGGCGCTGGAAGCGGCGCGCCCGGGCGACTGGATTCAGATTGACGCTGAAGTTATCGAGGGCGGTCTCTCTCTGAGGGGAGTTGCAGGCGCGTCCGATAAGCCGATTCGGCTCAGTTCGCTCCGCCCCGAACGCCCCGGGGTCATTCGCGGCGGCAGGACGGGGCTGCAGCTCAGTCAGTGCCCCCACTGGCGCATCAGCGACCTGCGTTTCGAGGGGCAAACCGTCCACTGCCTCAACATCGACGACGGCGGCGAGCGCACGAAACCCGTCGCAGGGATCGCGCTCCAGCGGCTGGAACTGCGCCACGCGGGAACGGAGGGGAACTACGACGCGCTCAAACTGTCGGGATTGAAGAAGTTCACCATCGAGGAGTGCCAGATTCTCAACTGGGGCAGTCAGGGTCAGGGTATCGATATCGTGGGGTGTCATCAGGGAGAGATTCGCCGCTGCACGCTGCGGGCGCGCGACGAGTGGGGCGTCGGGATCCAGACCAAGGGCGGCACGAGCCAGATCCGAGTCTCGGGCTGCCGTTTCCTGCACGCGGGGGGACGCGCGGTGAACATCGGCGGGCATACAGGGCTGGAGTTTTTCCGTCCCCCGCTCACCCTCGGCGGGGAACATGCCGAAGCGCGCCAGATTACGGTGGAGCAGTGCGTGTTTATCGGCTCCGAAGCTCCGATTGCGTTCACGGGCGTCGACGGCGCGCGCGTGCAGCGCAACACTTTTTATAAGCCGTTACGCTGGGCGGTGCGTATCCTGCAGGAGAACACTGCGAGAGGCTTCGTGCCGTCGCGCCACGGGGTCTTTCGGCGCAATATCGTGGTGTTCACTTCAAACTGGGCGTCAGGGGGCTTGAATATCGGTCCCAACACAGCGCCGCACACTTTCCGATTCGAGGAGAACTGGTGGTATTGCGCGGACGACCCACGCCGCAGCACGCCGCGCTTGCCGACGTCGGAGACAGGAGGCGTGTACGGGCGCGACCCGCGCTTGCACAACCCCGAAGTGGGTGACCTACGCCACGCGCCCGACAGCCCCGCGAAAGAGTATGGTGCAACCGACACGAACCCCGTTCTGTGACTTGTAAGCTCCTCTAATGTGAAAACGCCCTCTTTTGGTGCGACGGCATTCTTGCCGTCGTGTCGCCTGGGTATCCTCAACATGCGACGGCAAGAA
>CALKLF010000036.1 GCA_937992175.1 uncultured Fimbriimonadales bacterium
CTCCCACGCCGTGGGAGAGGGGGGGGCGGACTCCCTCGCTCCCACGGCGTGGGAGAGGGAGACGGGGGGGGAGGGCAATAGAGATTTCAACCGCTCGATTTCCTCGAAGTTATCCACCACAATCGCGCCAATGCCCGCTTCGATCGCCATCTGTAGTTCAGGTTCGGTTTTGTAGACCCCATGCAGATGGATGCGCTCCAGGGGAAACCCTGCCTGCAGCGCGGTATACAGCTCGCCGCCCGAAGCGACATCTAACCCCAATCCCTCTTCGGCGACAATCTGGCAAATGGCGCGGTTCAGTGCAGCTTTACCCGCGTAAACGACCTCCGTATCGGGCTTCAACGCCTCGAACGCCGCCCGGTACTCACGGCAGCGCATCCGCAGTGCCTCTTCATCCAGCACATAAAGTGGCGTGCCGAACTGCTCGGCAAGAACCCGCGCGTCGCAACCGCCAATCTCCAGCCGACCGTGCGCGTTAATTGTCTGCGTACCCAGGAACATCGGCGAGCTAGTATACCTTATGTAGCGGCGCCTGTCTCGTATCGGTTGACGCCAGATAGGGCGGGTCACCCTCTTGTCGCCGTCTTCAACCCACGCAGGTATTCGCCAATCGCGGCGTGCCAGTGGGGCGAGTCGGCGAACTCATGGAGGTAGCGCACCAGCTGGCTGCCCACCACCGCGCCGTCGGCAATCTGGGCAATCTGGCGCACATGGTCGGGCTTAGAAACGCCGAAACCGACTGCAATCGGCAGGTTCGAATGCTGACGAATACGCGCCACGAGGTTGGGCAAGTCGAGCGGCAGCTGGTCGCGCGCGCCTGTGACGCCCGTGCGAGAGACGCAATAGATAAAGCCCTGTCCGCGTTCTGCCACGAGGCGGATGCGCTCTAAGGTACTGGTGGGTGTGAGCAAGAAAATCGGCTGCAGGGCGTGCTGGCGGGCATGGTGGAGCCACTCATCGGCTTCGTCTGGCGGCAGGTCGGTCATCAGGCACGCCGTGAAACCCACCTGTACCGCGTCGCGAGCGAAATGCTCCAGCCCGTAACGCTGCACCGGGTTGTAGTAGGTGAAGGCGATCAGGGGCGTCTGCACACTGGATCTGACCTGCGCGACCGCTTCCAGCACGCGTGGCAGCGTCGTCCCGCGCTGCAGTGCGCGATGCATCGCCGCCTGAATCACGGGACCGTCCGCCAGCGGGTCGCTGAAGGGAAAGCCCACCTCTACCATATCGACGCCTGAATCCTCAAGCAAGCGCAGGATTTCAGGCAGCCGTTCCAGCGATGGGTCGCCCGCAGTGATGTAGGCGATTAACGCGGCTTCGCCCTGTGCCCTGAGCTGCTCGAAAACAGGCTCCAGTTGTGCTGTGCGCATACGAGGGGATTGTACCCGTCAACAGAGGTATACTCTTGCCGCGCTCCTAGTGGCAGCGGTTTCTATCTCAGCAACGGAGCGTGAACCAGCCATGCAGACAGATTATGTTCCGAAGGTATTACAGCTCTTGCAGCAGACCTACGAGCGTCAGCAGGAGCCGCTACGGACGGCGGCGGAGTGGATCGCCGACGCGCTGCAGGCGGATGGACTGCTCTATGTGTTCGGCGCGTCCCATGCGGGGATTATCACGGAGGAGCTGACCTATCGCGCGGGCGGGCTGGTTCCCGTCAGCCCGATTTTTATTCCGGGCTTGACCTGCGATGTACGCCCCCTGCCGCTTACTTCCGCGCTGGAGCGTCTGGACGGCTACGCGCTCGCGGCGGTGAAGCAGATTCCGATTAGCCCTTCCGATGTCGCGCTGATTCACTCGGTGTCGGGGCGGAACGCCGCGCCCGTGGAGGTCGCGCTCTATGCCAAACAGCAGGGCGCGAAGGTGATTGCGCTCACCTCGCTGGCGTATTCGCAGTCGGTCAGCCCCCGCAGCAGCACGGGGTATCGACTGTTTGAAGTGGCGGATTTGGTAATCGACAACGGCGCGCCTGCAGGCGATGCGATTGTGCAACTGGAAAACTTTCCACAGCCCGTCGCGCCCGTCTCCTCTGTGCTGGGCGCGGCGCTGGCGAACGCGATTGTCGCCGAAGCGTGCGCGATTCTCATCGAGCGCGGAGTTGCGCCCCCTGTGTTCATGTCTGCGAACCTCGACGGCGGCGACGCTCATAATGCAAGGCTCATGGAACGGTACAAAGGCAGAGCCCTGTACCTGTAGGGTATCTTTCTCCCTATGAGCGGCGAACTGGTCTGGAAAGGCAATATGCTGTTCGAGGGCGCGTGCGACATCTCAGGGCACAAAGTGTTGTTCGACACGCATCCCCAATCGGGCGGGAACGATGTCGCGGCGACGCCGATGGAGCATCTGTTGCTGGCGGTCGCGGCGTGTACGGCGATGGATGTGGTCGCCATCCTGCGCAAGATGCGCCAGGAGCTGACAGGCTATCGAATCGAAATCCACGCCGAACGCAACCCCGAACATCCGCGGCGTTTTACGGAAGTGGTGATTACGCATTACCTGCAGGGCAACAATCTGGATCCGCAGATGGTGGCGAAGGCGGTTCGGCTCTCGGATGAGAAGTATTGCTCCGCCTCGGCGACTTTGCGCGTACCGACGGAAGTGCGCTCCGAGTTCGTGATTGAGGAGTAGGCATGGTTCGCTCGGACGACTGGCTCTATCGCACGGGCTGGGTGCTGGTGCGGGGTGTGGCGCGGCTCTTATGGCAGTTGGAGGTGGTCGGCGCGGAGCGCGTGCCCCTGGAGGGCGGGCTGATTATCGCGCCGAACCATTTGAGCCTGCTTGACCCACCGCTGATTGGCTGCGCCTGCCCGCGCGAGTTGCGCTTTGTTGCGAAAGCAGAGCTGTTTCGCTACGGGCTGTTCACGAAGCTGATTCGTCGGCTGGGCGCGTTTCCTGTTGAGCGCGGCGCGGCAGATGTTGGGGCGATTAAGACTGCGCTAAACTTTCTGAACGAGGGGCGCGCGGTGATTATCTTTATCGAAGGCACGCGCGGCGACGGCACGCGCCTGCTGCCCCCCACGCCCGGCGTGACGCTGCTGGCGCGGCAGTCAGGCGCGGCGGTGACGCCAACGGCGATTGTGGGAACCGATCGGGCTTGGCCCAAGGGCGCAAAGTTCCCCCGCCGGGCGCAAATCAAAGTGGCGTTCGGCGAGCCGATTACCTATCGGGAGGTATTTGGCGACCGTCACGACCGCACCGCGCGGGATGCGTTCAGCGAACTGATAATGGAGCGTATCGAGGCGTTGACGGTGGAGTTGGGGAGACCGATACCCCGTAGCCCGAAAGCAGTGGTACAGCCACAAACCCCGTCCGATCCAGCTCCGCGCCATACAGTTTGACGCGCACCATCAGATAGGCGCGCTCCGCGTTGGCAATTGCGCTATGCGGCAGCCAGAGGTGGACAGCGTCATTCTCCTGCCGCGCGGCGAGAAGCCGATTGGGATACCGCCAGCGCGTGTCGCTCCAGTTGCCGGCGGAGTCAACTGCGAGCAGGGTAATCTCCATCTGATAGGGCGCGCGAAACGGTTTGCGCGTTTCGATACTGACGCGCACGCCCGCGCGTCCTCTCTGCGTCCGCAGGCTTACAATGTCCGCGCGCGGCTGCAGATGCGCCGTCGGGTTGTCGTCAAACGGCTGAGCAGCGTAGGCGCGGGGCAGAGGCGCGGGCGTAAAGAGTTCGTTCGTGCGCAGGAAACTGCTCAGGAAGCGTGCCATCAGCGCGTACTGCGACTCGTGCGCCTGCAACGCGCGCCGTTTGCACTCCAGCGCGTCACGACTGAGCGGGAACACCTGCCAGTTCTCCGTCAGCAACCCTACGGGGGGCACAAGCGGACGGTTCGGATGCTCGCCCTGCGGCAGGGGGAAATCGCCCCGATGCACGATGTAGTAGTAGAGCGTCGGCGATTGCGCCAGTCCGCCCGCTTGAACCGTCTGCGCGATGGCCTCGCGTGTAAAGAGCGCAGCCGCCGTGTGGTCTTCATGGTCGTCCAGCGGGTGCGTGGTGAAGACGCGCGTGGGCTGGAACTCGGCAATGACGCGGCGCAGGTCGGCAATCAGCGCAGCGGCGGTATAGGGCGCGTTCGGCGTGAGCGCGTCGCTGTAGGGGACGGCAGTCGCCTGCGTTGCGGCGGAACGCGCCACGCGGTTCGGGCGTATCGCCATCGCGAGTAGCCCGCGGTCGGGATAGCCCAGCAACAGGGCGTCGTCGCGTTTCAGTCCTAACTGCTCCAGCGCACGGTACGCCTCCTGAATTCGGAGCTGCCCCAGCTGCAGGCAGTCGCGGGGGTCGGGCGTGCTGCGCGCAGTGAGCGCAGCAGCAGCGGCGAAGCCGTCGCCTGCTGTGAGGTAGACCACTTTGACGGGGATCCCTTGCGCTGCTGCAGTCGCCATCAGCCCGCCGCAGCCCAGCACCTCATCGTCGGGATGGGGCGCGATAATCAGCAGGCGGTCGTGCGCATGGAGCGGGGGAAAATGTTGCCAGGGGCGCGATTCCTGCGAGAGGCTCATGCGGTGCATTGCCGCCACAAACAGCAGCGCGCTCAGCCCGATGTACGAGCTTAGCCCGCCTGCTATCGCTAGCGCGAGGCGCACCGTCCAGCGTCGCATAACACCTCCCCTCGTAGTACGGGCGTCCCGCCCGTGCCCCGCAACCCCTCTACTTGAGCGGGACGCTCAAGCCACTGCCTGCCTTACTTGAGCAGGACGCTCAAGCCGCGAGATGGCGGAGGGGGAGGGATTCGAACCCCCGTCCCACACGAGGTGGGATGCGGTTTTCAAGACCGCCGCCTTCAGCCACTCGGCCACCCCTCCACGCAGCGTGCTATTATACCCTTTACCGACCGCTTTTGGCAAAAGAGACCGAGGGTGTTCGAAAAATCGGGGGCGTCAGTGTTTGAGATGCCTCGCTCCGCTCGGCATGACAAGGGGCACTCGGAGCGCAACCCCTGTCATTCCGAGCCGAAGGCGAGGAATCTCCACCAACTCGAAGCGTTTTTCGAA
>CALKLF010000037.1 GCA_937992175.1 uncultured Fimbriimonadales bacterium
CCCTCAAAGGTGAAATTGTCCCGAAATCAGATTCCTCGCTCCGCTCGGAATGACAGAACCTCTTTGCTCGCGAAGCTTGTCATTCCGAGCGGAGCGAGGAATCTCAACGCTGCATTTTCAGGATGCCTTAACATTTGAGGCGCTTTAGCTCCACAAAGATTAAAGTGTCCCTTTTTACCTTGACGCCTGCCGAAGCCGCCGCCCTCACCCCACCCCTCCCCGCTTGCGGGGAGGGGTGGGGTGGGGGTAACTTCGGCGCAGGCATTGGGGTAAAAAGGAACGATTTCACATCGGAGGGACTTAGCAGAGCACTGGTGTTTTCTCGGTGCAGGCATCCTTTCGGGGCACGCTCATCTGAGTCGTGCAGCAAAGGCTGTATAACACCGATGGGGGTTTCAAGTGCTGCGATGCGGGAGAGGGGAACCAGCGGCGCTGCGTACGCGCCCGGCTCTCCTCTCCCAAGCGGTGGGAGAGGAGCTGGGGTGAGGGCAAACCAATGCACGCCCCGCTCCTGCGCTCGTTTTTGTCTCTCTTGTACCCCAGGTTGGTAAACCTGAACTCCGATCGACCTCGCTTTGTCGCCTACTCGTTTATCGGAAGCGCCAAAGTAGGTTCGCGCCGCGATCTTGCCCCAAAATCGATGCCGCCGAGTAGGTTTTCGCGTGTCCGTCGCCGAAGATGAGCGTCGCCAGCCCGCGATTGTCGCCTGTGGCGAAGTGGCGGGCGTAGAGCGGTTTCAGTCGCGACGGCGGCAGGTGGTTCAGCTCACGCACAAGGTCGCGATCCGCCACAAGGGGCGTGCCCAGTCGGGGGTCGCGCGGGTTCGGCTCGCCCACATAGGGGTCGAATACATAGCCGCGATACTTTTCGGCGGTGGGACCGCTCGCCGTGTCGCCAAACATCGGGGTACGCGCAGGCTCTTCCATCTGCGCCAGATAAACGGGCGTGGCGAACCCCTCCAGCTCCTGCGGGTCGTAGGCGGTCGCCGCCGTGTAGCCAATTGAACCAACCCCGCGCTGCGCCCAGTCGGTGGGGAACCCCGCCCGCTGCGCGCTCGGACAGATGAAAATCCCCGTGTCGCGCACATAGGGCTGGATGATTCGCGTCCAGATGCGCTCGGGAACACTGGTCGGCACGGCGTAGTTGGTGGAGGGCATGAACGCCTCCTCGTGGTCTTGCACATAGCTCATGACCGCCATCGCGAGTTGACTCGCATTCGAAAGACATGCCGTCTGCCGCGCGCGTTCCCGCGCTTGTGCAAACACGGGAAACAGAATCGCCGCTAGAATCGCAATAATCGCGATCACGATCAGCAGCTCGATCAGGGTAAAGCCTGTACGGGTTCGCATCATCGTCCCCAATCTATTATAACCCAAGTTGCTACCTATCGGTATGGAACAGACGAGATTCCTTGGTGCTGCTCTCTGGAGAGGATTTCACATTGGGGGACTTATCCTTCACTGAGCGTCGTTTGCAGTCGCCGTAGCGCGCGCGCTTCGAGGTAGCCCTCAATCCATGCATAGAGCGTGGGCAACACAATGAGCGTCAGCAAGGTGCTAGTAATCAGCCCGCCAATCACGACGGTGGCGAGGGGGCGTTGCACTTCCGCGCCCATGCCGTGCGAGGTCGCCATCGGCAGGAAGCCGAAACTGGCTACGGCGGCGGTCATCAGCACGGGGCGCATGCGCTGCCGCGCGCCCTCCAGCACCGCTTCGCGACAGATTAGCCCGCGCTGGCGCAGCTGGTTAATCGCGCTTATCATCACCAGCCCGTTCAGCACGGCGATGCCGCCCAGCGCGATAAAGCCTACGCCCGCCGACATCGAGAACGGCATGCCCCGCACCAGCAGCGCGAGGATGCCCCCCGTAAGCGCGAAGGGAATCGCCGTAAACACCATCAGCGCGTAGCGGATGTTGCCCAGCGCGAGGATAAGCAGCAGCAGAATCGCGCCAAAGGTCACGGGCACGACGATGCCCAGCCGCGCGCGCCCCGACACCAGATGCTCATACGCACCGCCGTACTCAATCCAGTAGCCGACAGGCAGTTGCAGCCGCTCCAGCCGCTTGTGGGCGTCCTCTGCGACGGAGCCTAAATCGCGCCCGCGCGCGTTCGCCAGCACCAGCACGCGCCGCTGCCCGTTCTCGCGGTTAATGCGCACGGGTCCCTCCACCACCGCAATCTGCGCAAGTTGGCTGAGGGGCACGCGGTTGCCGTCGGGCGTAGGAATCAGCAGTCTGCCAATCGCGTCGGGCGTGGCGCGATACTCTGGGCGCAGGCGCAACGCGACCTCAATCCGCTGATTGCCCTGCACGACCGTTGTGGCGACCTTGCCCGCCAGCGCGGCTTCAATCGCGTCCATCACATCCTGTGCATGCACGCCGTAGCGCGCCATCCGCTCGCGCTGCAGGGCAATCTGCAGCTGGGGCAACCCCTCCGTCGTCTCCATCGTCACATCCGCCGCGCCCGGAATCTGGCGCAGAATCGCTTCCACCTGCCGCCCGATGCGGTTCAGCTCGTCCAAGTCGGGTCCGAAAATCTTCACGGCTAAATCCGCCCGCACGCCTTGCCCCTCAATCATCTCGTCCATGCGCATCTTGATGGGCTGCGTGAAGGTGACCGACAGCCCTGGCATTTTGGCGACCTCTTGCGAAACCAGCTCCACCAGTTGCTCTTTCGTGCGGGCGCGTTTCCAGCGGTCGGGCGGGTGCAGCTCCACCATGATGTCCACCTGATTGTTCAGCATGGGGTCGGTGGCGGCTTCGGGGCGACCGATTCGGGTGAAGATGTGCGCAATCTCATCGGGGAACTGCGCGCGCAGCCGCTGCTCCAGCCTGCCTGAGAGCTGCACGACCTCCTCCAGCGAGGTGTCGGGTGGGTAGAAGCCCGAGATGGCGATGTTGCCCTCGTTCAGTTCGGGCACGAACACGCTGCCCAGCCGCGAGAACAGGCTGAAGCAAATCGCCACGAACACCAGCGCGAGGCTCAAGGTGAAGGCGCGGCGGTCTAAGTGCCAGCGTAGCGCGCGCTCGTACAGATGACCCAGTCGCTCCAGCAAACGGTTCTCGCGCTCCACCTGCGGCTTGAGGAACTGCGCGCACAGCGCGGGCACAACCGTCAGTGAGAGAATCATCGCCCCCAGCAGCGCGAAAATCACGGTCAGCCCCATCGGGCGGAACATCTTACCTTCCACGCCTGCCAGCGTCAGAATCGGCACATACGCGCCAATAATAATGAACACGCCAAACAGTGCTGGGCGAATCACCTCAACCGTGCTGTCGTGTACCAAGCGCTCCACCTCGTCGCGGGTAAGGGGCACGGACGCTGCCTGCACCGCCTCCGAGAGCCGACGCACCGTGTTCTCCACGATAATCACCGCGCCGTCCACAATCAGCCCGAAGTCGATCGCGCCCAGACTCATCAGGTTCGCCGACACATCGAACACGCGCATGCCCAGCACGGCGAACATCATCGAAAGCGGAATCATGCTGCTCACAATCAGCCCTGCGCGGAGCTGCAGCAAGAACAGGAACAGCAACACAATCACCAGCAACCCGCCTTCTGTGAGGTTGCGCATCACGGTACGCAGCGTGCCGTTCACGAGTTTGGAACGGTCTAAGTGGGCGATTAGCTTCGTGCCCGCGGGCAGCGATTTCTCGATGGCGAGCAGTTTGTCCTTCACGCGCCGCACGACCACGCGCCCGTTCTCGCCGATGAGCAGCAGCGTCAGCACATAGACCTGCTCGCCCGCGCCGTTTTGCGTGAACGCGCCGTAGCGCACGGCGGGGGCTTCCTTGACTTGAGCGACCTGCTCCAGTGTGATGGGCGTACCGTTGCGGGCGGCAATCACGATGCGCCGAATGTCGTCGAGCGAGGCAATCTGCCCGACGCCGCGCACCATCGCCTGCTGCCCTCCACGTAGGATGTACGCGCCGCCAGCGTTCTGGTTGTTCGTCTCCATCGCCTCCATCACCTCGCGTAGGCTCAGCCCATAGGACTCCAGCCGCTTGGGGTCTACTTCCACCAGATACTGGAGCGTCTCGCCTCCCCAGCGCGTCACTTCCGCCAGACCGGACACGGTCAGCAGCTGCGGGCGTATAACCCAGTCGGCTAAGGCGGCGCGTTCCATCAGGCTCAGGTTGGGGTTGCGCACTTCGATATGCGCCAGCTCGCCCAGCCCTGTGCTGACGGGCCCCATCTCGGCGCGCACGCCGGGCGGCAGCTCGGTCTGTATCGCCTGCAACCGCTCGCTGACCAGTTGCCGCGCAAAGTAAAGGTTAACCGAGTCCTCAAACACCACAGTCACCTGCGACAGCCCAAACATCGAGGTTGAACGGGTCTCTTTGAGGTAAGGCAGCCCCGCCAGCCCCAGCTCGATGGGGAAGGTGATTTGCCGTTCCACCTCCTGCGCGGCGAGTCCGGGCGCAAGGGCGTTGATGACCACCTGCTTGTTGGTGATGTCGGGCACGGCGTCGATGGGCAGTTGCGTAGCTTGATAGACGGCAACGCCCACCAGAAACAGCGTCAGCACCAGCACTATCGCGCGATTTTTGACAGAGAAGCGGATTATCGACTCTAACATCGGCTACCTTTATGCAATCCACTACAAAAACACTGCGATCATGCCTGCATCTTCACCCAGCACTTCAAAATGACGATCTTTCGTCAACAACGGTAGGCGATAGGCGCAGGCGAGCGATGCGACCCAAACATCGTTCTCGGGAATAGGAGTACCTTGACTGCGCAAAAATCGTTTTATCTGTGCGTAGGCAATCTGCACAGACCGCCCGAATGGTAATAGTCGATAATGTCCTACGAGTGTATCAATCACTTGGCGTTGGTATTCTGGACGAGCCGATACAGACGCGCCGTAGTAGAGCTCGCCCAGAGTAATTCCGCACAGATAAAACTGCGCTGCCTCACCGAAGAGCGATTTTAGGTCGATGCTCCCGCGCAGCAAATCTGCTACAACGCTTGTGTCCAACAGATATTTACCAGCTTTCGGCTTCGACTTGCTCACAGGCGTCCTCGATGGCTTGCAGGAGTGCGTCTACCTCTTCACTGGAGAGCGTGCCTGCAACGGTGTCAAAATGCGCCGCGGGAATCCCAGCAGGCAATCGTGGTAGGGCAAATGCAGGGGATTGTGAATGTATCGGCGGTCGAGCTCGAGGCACGGTAATCACGACCTCCACTTCCGCAGCTTCGTCGAGTTCAGGCACATGGAGTTCGATCCGATGCCCTTTTTGCACGCGCGTGCGAATGCGTAGCACTGGCTCCATTAATTCACCTCCGAGATTATACCTTGCCAGTAGTTTCTGGTTCCTCATCCCCAGTTTCTCTCTTGCGAGGCGGTAGAGGGGGATGCACACGCACCGCCCTGAACGGTTCGCCCACGCAGTGGGCGAACGAAGTTGGGGGTGAGGACAGCGAGCCACTTTCACGAGCCGTCTTGTAGAACCGTTCATCTGTTCACTCCTCCCCTCCTCCAAAGAGCATCCCCGTAATGAGCGAGGCGTTGCGGACGACGACGCGCTCGCCTGCCTGCACACCGCCGCGAATCACCACTTGGTTGTCCACAGTCTGTCCGAGTTGCACTTGGCGCAGGGCGAACTCGCCTTCGCGCCCCGTCGCTACATAAACATACGGCTCGCCCTCGATGCGCTGGATGGCTTCGGCGGGCACAATCAGCGCGTCGCGCTCCAGCACCACGGGCATTTCAGCGCGGATGAACAGCCCCGGCTTGAGGCGTGGGTCAGGACGATTGACCACGCAACGCGCCTTCACTACGCGCTTGTTCGGGTCGGCTTCGGGCATAATCAGTTGCACGGTCGCCTCGAACACCGCGCTGGGCACGGAATCGGAGTAGAACCGTAAGGTCTGCCCCGTGCGCACAAAGGGCAGGTCGTCGGGGTAGAGGTCGAAGCTTGCCCACACGGCGTTGGTGTTCAGAATGCGGAAGATGGGCTTGTCGGGGGTGACGGTCTCGCCGACAGTGACCTCCAGCGCGGCGATGCGCCCGTCGAACGGCGCAGTGAGCACAAGTTTGTGCCCGCCGTCGGGTTTGCCGCCCAGCAAGCGTAGTTCGTCAATCGCCGCTTCGAGTGCGAGTTGCGCTTGACGATAGGCGGCTTCGGCGTCGGCGACCTCTTTGGCGGTGAGGTATTGCCCTTTGAACACCTGCTCGGCGCGGTCGGCTTGCTGCTGAGCGATTTGGAGGCTTTCGCGGGCGGCGCGCAGTCGGGTCTCGGCAGCTTGCTGGGCGGCGCGGGCGGAGTCGAGCTGCGCTTGGGCGGTCTGCACTTCGGCTTGTGCGATGTCGTGCTGGGCGCGGATGGCTTCATACTCTTGCTGGGCAATCAGTTGGGCTTGCAGCAGGCGTTCGGCGCGGGCGAGTTGGGCGCGGGCTTGCTGCAGGGTGGTCTGCGCCTTGCTGAGGGCGGCTTGCGCGGATTGCACGGCGTTCTGGGCGGCGCGTGCGTCTGCTTCCGCCGCCTGTAGCTCGGCTTGCGCCTGCCCACGCTTGGCGCGCGCCTCCTCCAATGCTGGGCTACCGTACACGCCCAGCTGTGCCAACCGCTTGCGCCGCTCCAGCTCCGCGCGGGCGAACTCCAGCTCGCGCTTCGCCTGGGCATACGCTACCTCCGCACGATGGATTTCCTCGCTGTCCAGCACGGCAAGCACCTGACCGCGCCGCACTCGGTCGCCCACCCGCGCGCGTATCTCCAGCACGCGCCCCGTCACGCGCGAGTTGAGGTTCACTAAGTTCTCAGGCATGGGTTCAATCTGTCCGAAGAGTTTCAGCGTGCGGGTTAGGGGCTGAGGCTGCAGCACGGCGACTTCCAGTTTGGCTAATTCCAGGCTCTCGGCGGAGAGCGCGATGGTTTCGGGGAGGGCTGTGGCGGTCTCTTCGGCGACGGTCTCTTCAGGCGCGGGGCGGTTGAGCAGCCACAGCACGCCCAACCCCAGCGCCAGGATGACGATTACCGTAATAATTTGCCCCCACTTGCGGGGCGCGTGTGCGATGGTCTCGGTTTTCATAGGTTTACCTCCTTCGGCAGAAACGCGCCGCGCAAGCGTTGGAGTTCGACTTCGCTCCGTTTGAGCAGGAGTTCGGCTTCCAACGCTTCTTCCTGCACGGCGCGCGCCGTGCGTTGCGATTCGAGCAGTTGTAGGATACTGAGCTGCCCTGCTTCCAATCCGACCTGCGCGGCTTGGGCGAGTTGCTGGGCGCGGGGCAGCAGGGTGGTTTGATAGGCGTTGTAGCGGGTTTGGGCTTGTTGCAGGCGTTGCTGGGCGTTGCGCAGTTCGGCTTCGAGGGTCAGGCGCGCTTGTTGCAGGCGCAGGCGTTGCGCCTCGATGAGGTTATTTTGGGCGCGCAGGCGGTTCTGGCGTGCGCCGTAGTCCAGCAGGGGTAGGCTGAGGGTCAGTCCGAACGCGGGGCGTGTGCGCTCGGCTTGGAACCGCTCGATGCGCAGTTGAACGCCCAGATCGGGCAGCGACTCGGCGCGGATTTGCTGGAGCAGGGTTTGCTCCAAGCGCAGGCGGGCAATCTGAGGGCGAAGGGGGAGGGAAGTTGCTTGGTGATCCCTTACCCCCTGCCCCTCGCCCACAGCGTGGGAGAGGGGAGGGTCTGCCCTCACCCCCTGCCCCGCGCCCACAGTGTGGGAGAGAGGAGGGTCTGCCCTCACCCCCTGCCCCTCGCCCACAGCGTGGGAGAGGGGAGGGTCTGCCCTCACCTCCTGCCCCGCGCCCACAGTGTGGGAGAGGGGAGGGTCTGCTTTCACCCTCAGCCCCTCGCCCACAGCGTGGGAGAGGAGAGTAGCCGATCCCGTTGCACTACGGCTCCCCCTCTCCCGCGTCGCGGGAGAGGGGGCTGGGGGGTGAGGGCTTTCGAAGTCCCCACCCAACAACGCTTTCAATCGTTCCAACGCTGCTTGCGCTTCAGTCCGACGCAGCAGGGCATGTTGGCGCACGCGCTCCAGCTCAATCTCTGCTTGGATTAGATCCACGCCCGCGCGTGCGCCCGCCTCTACCTGTTGCTGGATAGTGTCGCGCGTGCGCTCGGCGAGTTGCAACGCCTCCTGCGCGGTCTGGGCAATGCGCTGGCGATAGGCATATTCGTAATAGGCGACGGCGACTTCGGCGAGCAAGTCGTTTAGCTCCAGTGTCGCCTGCGCCAGAGTCAGTTCATACTGAGCCTGCCCCACGCGCATTCGCGCCTGACGGATGCCTATAATCTCCAGCGGCTGGTGGACAATCAACTCTTCGCCGACGCCGCCCGTCGTAATCGCGGGCGTAACCAGCACACTGGGCGCGCTGAGGGCGGATGCGCTTTGCTGTAGGCGCCGCGCGCATAGGATTTCCTGTTGCAACGCTTGCACACGCGAGTTGCGCTGCAGCGCGAGGGCGAGCGCGCCATCCACCTCGGCGGGCTGCGCCCCTAAAACGCTTACGATACCGATTCCTGCAACCAGATAGAATAGTTTTTGCATAAACGCCTCCTGCGGGCTGTCGCCTGAGCGTCTCGCTCAAGGTTCACGGGCAGGACGCCCGTGCTACAGCGCGTGGCTTGGGCTTCCAGCCCAAGCAAACATAGTAATCAGATGTTAGGGAAATACTTTGCTAACACGTACGGGGAAGTCCGAGCTACAGAGGGCTATTGGCACAGGCGGGACGCCCGTGCGACGTTCGGAGTTAGCTCGCAGGTGGAGCGCGGAAAGTGGGGGCTTCGGTGTGGGGGTTTTGGGGTGGTGGGGCTAAACTGTACGGTACACAAGGTTGCCAAGCTGCAGCATTCGGGCACAGCAACAGTGCAGCAAGCAGCGGCGCATCGCCCCAGACACTCGTCGCTTCGTAGCTGGGCGCGTTGGGCGGCGGTGCATCAATAGACACAAAATGACAGTCGCACGCGCGGACATCCAGGCGCACGCAGCCATCTGTCGGCGCTGGTGAACTGACACTCCACGGCGCGTTGAAATCCTCGCTGCAGACCTTGAGCCAGAAACTGCCGCTGCGTATTTGGTCGTGGCAAACCCAATAGCCCATCCCCCCGCTGTTGAGCAGGGCGACGAACAGCAGCAGCCATAAGCGCGCTCGTGTGGGCACAGCACTATGATTATACCTCAGCGCCCGCCACGATTGCAAGGGCGTCTCCGATAGCGAGTATAATTCCCCCGCTATGCAAGAGCCAGTCATTCGCATTACCGAGCGTCCGAAGCCGCCGCGCCCTGAAGAGCTGAACCTGCGCTTCTCGGAGCGCGCTGTCAAGGAGCTGGAAGCGTTATTCACGCACTATCCCGACAAAAAATCGGCGATGTTGCCCGCCCTGTGGATTGCGCAGCGCGAGTACGGAGGGCATCTGACCGCCGACGCGATTGCCGAAGTCGCCTACCGGCTCGGACGCTCCTACGCTGAGGTGGAGGGCGTGGCGACCTTCTACACGATGTATAACAAATCGCCTGTCGGCAAGTATATGCTGGAGGTCTGCACGAACCTGACCTGCATGATTTGCGGCGCGTACCGGATTCTGGAGTATCTGGAGCAGAAGCTGGGGATTAAGCTGGGCGAGACGACGCCCGATGGACTGTTCACGCTGACGGAAGTGGAATGCCTGAACAACTGCGGCGACGCGCCTGTGATGCAGGTGGGCGACATCTACTGCCGTCGCCTCACGCCAGAGAAGATTGACGAACTCATCGAGCAGCTACGCACTGGCGAGGAGCATAGTGTCGTGCAGCTCGCCGACGCGGAGGTTCAAATCCACCTGAGCGAACGAGAGCGGGAAACAATTGAGGAGGCGCTGCGTCGGGTATAATTTAGCCACGCTAAATATCGGCGCAGGAGACCGACGATGCCTATGCTAACGCGCGAGCATGTTTTGGACGCCCTGAGGAATATTGTCGATCCCGATTTGCACCGCGATATCGTGTCGCTGGGCTTTGTGAAGGATGTAGTGATTTGCGACGGCGCGGTAAAGGCAGTGATTGAACTCACCACGCCTGCCTGCCCCGTGAAAGACCAGATGAAAGCGGAAGCCGAGCGGCTGATTGCGCAGATCCCGGGCGTGTCAGCGGTGAATGTGGAGATGACGGCGCAGGTGCGCGGGCGCAGCGTCGCCCCTGAAGACCTGCTGCCCGAAGTGAAGCATGTGATTTCCATCGCCAGTGGCAAGGGGGGCGTGGGTAAGTCGACAGTCTCAGTGAACTTGGCGGTCGCGCTGGCGCAGTCGGGCGCGAAGGTGGGGCTATTGGACGCCGATATTTACGGTCCCAGCATCCCCAAAATGCTGGGCTGTCAGGGCGAGCATCCGCTGGTGGAGTCAGGTCAGATTATCCCCATACGGCGCTATGGCGTGTCGGTGATGTCGATTGGGTTCTTGCTGGAGGAGGATCAGGCGGCGATGTGGCGCGGCCCGATTGTGGCGGGCACAGTGCGCCAGCTCTTTGCCGATGTACGCTGGGGCGCGCTGGACTACCTGTTGGTGGACTTGCCGCCCGGCACGGGCGACGCGCCGATGACCACCGCGCAAATCGTGCCCCTCACGGGCGTGGTAATTGTGATGACTCCGCAGGCAGTGGCGGCGTCGATTGCGAGCAAGTCGGTTGCGCTCTTCAGGCGGCTGAACGCGCCGATTCTGGGCGTCGTGGAGAACATGGCGGAGTTCGTGTGTCCCCACTGCGGCGAGTGCACGGCGATTTTCCCTGGTCCGGGCGCGCGCGTGTTCGCCGAAAAGCTCGGCGCGCCGTTTCTGGGGTCGGTGCCGCTCGATCCGAGGGTGAGCGTCGCCAGCGATTCGGGTCAGCCTGCTGTGATTGCCGCGCCGGATTCCGCACAGGCGCAGGCGTTCCGCGAAATCGCGGGCAAACTCGCCGCGGAAGTGAGCGTGGCGAGCTTGGCAGGGTAGCGACAGCCTTCCCACGAGAAATGACACAGACCGAAAAACCCCGCCTGCGCGGGTTTTGAGAACCCCGCGCAGGCGGGGTTTCTCGATTGCGTGGGCGCGAATTGATTCGCTGGGACTTCCCACCAGTAGAGCAACGGTCAACTATTTATTCAAACCTCGTCGGCTGTATCGGTTCACTTTTCCTTCACGCGCCATCAGTGCTTGAAGATTTTTAAAGTACTACTTCCTATACACGCTCTAAGCAGTCGGAGGGAACCGCAGTGGCTTGGTTCCCCTCGCTGCGCGGGGGGAACCGAAAGGAGCTGTCAGGGCACACGGCTCCGCCGCGACTGCGGGCGCAGGAGTCGTGGCTTTCTCCGCTTTTTCACCCTTACCCCCTTCTCCGTAAACGGAGAGGGAGGCAAGGGGGGTGAGGTCAGAGAACTCGGAGGCTTGTGTGGCAAGGATGTACTTAGGCAGTGTACCCTTATCAGCCCCAAAGGATGGGGGACAAAGCATCCAAACAATCAGGGTCGACGAAGCAGTAGAGAACCCAGCCTGCCTCAATCATGCCGATGCTGGTATACGCCTACGGGATGCCCGTAGAGTTCCTCCAGAATGGGCATTTGGAGAATCTCTTCGGGTGCGCCCGTGCAGATGAGGCGATGGTGAATGCACACGACGCGCGTGGCGTAGCGACTGACCACGCTCAGGTCGTGTGAGACAATCAGCACGCCCATTTCCTGCTCGACGCGGAGGCGTTCGATGAGTTCGTAGAACTGCAGGCGCACGCCGACATCGATGCCAGTGGCGGGTTCGTCCAGTAGCAGGAGTTTAGGCTGCAGGGCGAGCGCGGCGGCAATCACCACGCGCTGCAGCTCGCCCCCCGACAGCGTGCGCACGGGCTTATCCAGTAAGTGAATCGCGTCAACCGCTTGCAGGACGGATTGCAGCTGCTCAGGCTTTTGCGCTCGCTCGCCCAGTAGCGCCCAGAGCAGCTCGCGCGTGAGCAGGGGCATCGTGCGGTCGAACTGCAACGCCTGCGGCACGTAGCCAATCTGCTGGCGTTCCGCGCGGCTCAGTTTTTCAGGCGGCTTGCCCAGCACTTGCACGCGCCCCTGATAGGGCAGCAGTCCCAACAGCACGCGCAGCAGGGTCGTCTTGCCTGCGCCGTTGGGACCAATGAGCGCAATCGTCTCGCCTGCGGATAGCTCCATCGACACGCCTGTTAGAACGGCGCGCCCGCCCAGAGTCACATCCAAGTCCGAGACGACAATCAGCGGGGGCATCGTGCGCCTCACTTGCGGCGCGGCGACTCGTACATCGCGAAGGCGTTGTGGTTGTGAATCGACTCGATCGATTCGCACTCCACGCGGAAGCCGCTCAGCTCCTCGCGTTCCGACAGGCGCAACGCCAATTCGCGCGCCACATCTTCCACAAAGCGGGGGTTCTCGTAGCTATATTCGGTCACGAACTTCTCGTCAGGACGCTTCAGCACGGGGTAGACCAGCGAGCTTGCTGATTCTTGCACCAGCGGTAGGTACTCATCGGGCAGGCGGGGGAGTTTATCTTTCGTGTGGAGCCACATCCGTACCAGCGCACGCTGATTGTGCGCCCCATATTCGGAAATCGCCTTACTGCAGGGGCACAGCGTCATCGCGGGGAACACGAAGTGGCTCATCGCGAACGACGCGCCGTTGTTGAGTTTGCATTCCCACTCCACTTCCACATCGAGCCAGCCGGGCGTTTGGGTGACGGGCGCGGGCACTTCCAAAAAGTAGGGGAACTGCATGCGCAATTGCGCCGCGCGGCTGCCCAAGCGGTCGCGGGTCTCTTTCAAAAGGTGGTTTACTTCGGCGGGCGTGCGTGGAACAGACGCCCACTCATACAAAGCAGCGACGAGGCGGCTCATATGCGCGCCGCGCTGCTCGGCATCGATATCCACACTCAAATCGGCGACGGCAATCACTTGCTGAACGGTGTCGGCAGGCATGCGCAGCGGCACAGGCAACCGCAATCCGCGAATGCCGACCGCGTGCAGCGCCACGCCGCGCGGATCGCGCTCAGAAGCAACATCCGGTAGCGATACGCGAGTTTTCATATCAAGAGAATCATACCCTAAAGCGGGTCGGCACAGCCAGATTCTTCCCCTGATGCGCTACAATGACCCCGTCTAATAGGCGTTTCCCCGAAAAATGATACCGGGCGAGATTCCTCGCTTC
>CALKLF010000038.1 GCA_937992175.1 uncultured Fimbriimonadales bacterium
TTTGGTATCAGTGGTTGCCTGCGCCGCGTCGGTTTGCGCCTGTAAGCGGGCGACGCCCAACCGCTGCGCGATAGACATCAGCTGCTGCGCCATCTCACCGAGTTTGCCGTTGCCGTCGCCCAGTGCCTGCAAGCCCGACAGCGCGCCGTCCACTGCCATGCCCAGCCCCAAGCCTTTGGCGTATTGCTCGGTCATGCGGGCAAGCGTTTCGGGGTCGCCGAAGATGTTCATCGTGCCGCGGCTCATGAACTCGCCGATGGAACGCGCCAGCTCGACCTGTACATCGCGCTGCGCCTCGATGCGGAACTTCTCCAGCTCGAACTTGAGCGCGGCTTCGCTGTAGGTCTGGCGATACTCCAGCGCTTGGCGTTCCACTTCCACGCGGGCGCGCTCGACCTCGACCTGCTCGCGGGCGATATTCACATCGACCATCTTTACGGCGGTCTCGCCCTGCGCTTGCAGTTCACGGGCTTTAGCGTCGGCTTGTGCGCGGGTGAGCGTGGCTTCGGCTTCCAGCTCGGCGGCTTGTTTTTGCGCCTCCGCCTGCTTCACTTCGGCGAACGCCGCCACCTGCACATCGGTCTCACGCTTGATGCGCTCCTGCTCGATTTGCTGTTTGGCGGCGATGAGTTTGGCTTGCGCCTCGCGTTCAGCGGCGGCGAGCTGTTCGACAGTGATAATCTGCTGTTTGGCGCGTTCGCGTTCGGCTTGGGCTTCCAGCGCTTGCTTTTCGGCTTCCGCGCGTTGGCGTTCGGCTTCAGCGACGGCGATTTCCTTCTCGCGCTGCGCCAGCTCTACCGCCTTCTCGCGGTCGATGTCGGTTTTTTGCAGTTCCTGTTGCTTCAAGAGCAGCAGGCGGTCGCGCTCGATGGCTGCCACGCGCACGGCTTGCTCCTGTTGAATCTGCGCTTCCTGTACCTGTCGCTGCTGCTCGATCTTGTAGGTGTCCGCCTCGCGCTGTTTTTCCGCCTGCACTTTGGCGACCTCGGCTTGTTGGGCGGCTTCCGCTTCGGCGCGTTGACGCTCCAGCTCCAGAATCTCTTTCTGGGTCTCCACATTTTTGAGCGTGATTTCGCGTCGGGCTTCCTGTTCGAGGCGGTTGCGCTCCACCAGCGCCGCCTGCGTGATCTCGGTAATCTTGCGCTTGCCCTGCGCGTCGAAGATGTTGTTGTCCGAGAGCAGCTCTTGCGAGGTCTGGTCTAAGCGCGAGATGGTCACCGATTCGAGGGTCAGTCCGTTCTGTTCGAGATCGGTGCGCACGAGTTGTTGCACGCCGCTGGCGAAAGCGTCGCGCTGGGCGTGAATTTCCACGAGATCTTTGGTCGCCGCCACGCTGCGCAGCGCGGAGACGAGCTTTTCGAACACCAGTTGGGACACGGACTGCGCGTTGACTGATTTGTCGCCGAGCGAGCGCGCGGCGTTCAGAATCGCGTCGACTTCGGGTTGTACCTTGATGTAGAACTCGGCTTTCACATCCACGCGCAGGTTGTCGCGGGTAATCAGCGCATCGGGCCCTTTGCGCTCCACTTCGAGCTTCATGGTCTCCAGCGACACGGGCACGAGCGTATGCAGGTACGGGAACACCAGCGCGCCGCTGTCCAGCACCACGCGTCGTCCCCTGAAACCCGTGCGCACATACGCCATGTTCGCGGAGGGGCGCACGTAGAACTTGGAGATCATCAGGAAGATGAACCCGGTGAGCAGTAGCGCTAACCCCACGAACAACGAAAAGGCTTGTTGGATAGGTCCCCACGCGGCGCCGAGTATGCTACCGCCGAACCCAGCGAGCAGCATCAGCGCCAAGCCAATCAGAATGAACCAGCTATGCATCGTCTAACCTCCATTGATGATGTGTCCCCCAATGTGTTGGGTTTGCTGCGCTGAGGAGTGTACCTCAAGCGAATGGTCAGGGAGTTCGAGCGGATTACGCTCCACCCAGTAGAGGTGGGTTTGCTCGTCATAGCGGGCGACGAGGATGGGCGTATCGGCGGGGATGGTCGGCTCACCGGGCGCGGCGCGGCACACGATGCGGTGCAGGTTGCCGTAGCGGTCGCGCACATGCGCCACACCGCCTTCGTCGGTGATTTCGTACACGGCGCGTCCCGTTGCGCCGACGAGACCATACTTGTCGACAATCGGCGGGGCTTCCTCGCGCAGGACGCGCCGGATGGTCAACCCTGCGGTGCGTCCAATCAGCGCCATCGAGACCAGCGCGACGACGCCCGACAGCGGCGCATAGAGCGCGGGAACCTTGAGCAGCGGCGCGAAAATCCCGTTGCCAATCAGCCCCGCCGCGCCCCAAATCATCAGCAGCAGCGGAACCGCCATCGAGAGGGGTAGCCCCATGCCGATGCCGAACAGGTTCAGGAGCTTCAGCCAGAGCGGTTTCTCGGCGTCGGCGTGGTGGTCGTGGGTCGTGTAGGGCGTTTTGAGCAGAGCATGCTTGCCTTCGCCTGAACCTGCCTCTGCGCTGTCGGCGTCGGACGCTTCGGCAGTATCTGCCGATTCAGCAAAGTCGGTCGATTCGGCGTCGGCGTCGCTATCGCCTTCGGAGCCGTTCAGGTCGATAATCCCCGACAGCGCCAGCCCGAGTAGCAATACACCCCCCACTGCCAGCGGCAGGGCGAAGATGAAGTTCCACCACTCCAAGAGCGTCGCCAGCGACATCCCCGTCTCCCACTCAATTATACTGCATGAAGTGAGGAAAATGCGTCTGAGGGGGGCGTTGGTCTATGGTATAATTCGCGCGCTATGCCGAAGCCCAAGCATGCCGAGCCGAAACTCGTGAATATCGAGATTAATGGTGTTCCCCTCCAAGTGCCTGAAGGCGAGTTGCTGGTGGAAGCCGCCAAGCGCGTGCAAGCCGACATTCCCATCTTTTGCTACCACAAATACATGGAGCCTGTCGGCATGTGCCGCATGTGCCTCGTGGAAGTGGGCTACAAGCAGCCCGATGGCAGCGTGCGCAAAATGCCCAAACCGCAGGCGTCCTGCACCCTGCCCTGCACAGAGGGACTGGTCGCCTGGACGGAGACCGAGCAGATCGTGAAAGACCGCCGCGCCGTGCTGGAGTTCCTGCTGATTAATCACCCGCTGGACTGCCCCATCTGCGACCGCGGCGGCGAGTGCCCCCTGCAGAACAACACGCAGTTCTACGGTCCCTCCACCAGCCGCTACACCGAAATCAAGCGCCACCTGCCGAAAGCGTTCCCGCTTTCTAAATATGTCGCGCTGGACCTGGAGCGTTGCATTCAATGCGGGCGGTGTGTGCGCTTCACCGAAGAGGTGTCGGGCGATTCGCAGCTCGGCTTCCTGTTCCGTGGAGCGCAGACCCAGCCGCACACATTTCAACTGACCGAGTTCACCAGTCGCTTCAGCGGGAATGTGATCGAAATCTGCCCTGTCGGCGCGCTCACCAGCCGTACCTACCGCTTCCGCGCCCGCCCGTGGGACATTACCACGCAGAAAACCGTCTGCACGATGTGTTCCAACGGCTGTAATCTGTATGTCGACAGCCGTTCGGGTAAGGTGGTGCGGATTAACGCCCGCGAGAACCCGCAGGTGAACGAGACCTGGACCTGCGACAAGGGCAAGTTCGAGCAGACCTATATGCACGCGCCCGACCGCATCCTGCAACCGATGGTGCGGCGCGGCAAGGAGTGGGAGCCGATTCGCTGGGGCGACGCCTACGACCTGCTGCTGGAGCGGTGGAGCGAGCTGAGCAAGGAGCGCGGCGGACGCGTCGTCGCAGGACTCGTAGGGCACAGGCTCAGCAACGAGTCGCTCTACCTGTTCCAGAAGCTGATGCGCGGGGCGTTCCAGACGAACAACATCGACCACCGCCTCACACGCTATCAGGGCGAGTTGAACGCGCCGCCCGTGCAAAACGAGTATCGCGACCTGGAAGCGACCGCGCTGGTGTTCGTATTCGGCTCGGATTTAGTCGATGAGCAGCCGATGGTGTTCCTGCGCACGCGCAAGGCGTGGCGGCGCTACGATGTTCAGGCGATTGTGGCGTATCCCGTCGCCAACGCCGTCGAGGAGTTCGCGACGCACAGCCTGCGCTATCGCCCCGGCAGCGAAGACGCGCTGTTGAAGGGCTTGCTGTACACGCTGCTGGACATGTTGCCCAATCCGCCCGCCGACGCCGAGTGGCTCAAAGCACGAATCGGCGATTGCACCCCCGCGTGGACGCAGGATCAGACGGGCGTCTCCGCCGATGTGCTGCTTGCTGCCGCGCGCCAGATTGCTGAAGCGCCGAGTGTGGTGATTCTCACGGGCGAAAAGGTCTGGAACCACCCGCGTGCGGGCGAGGTCATTGAGCTGCTGCGGGCGTTGAATCGTATCACGGGCAACGACTCGCGCGAGGAAGGCGGGTTGAACCTCATGCCGACGGGCGCGAATCAGCAGGGCGCGCTGGAGCTGGGCGTCGCGCCGCACCTGTTGCCGGGCTACGCGCGTGTGGACGATGCGGCGGCGCGGACGCGCTTTGAAGACGCCTGGGGCATGCCCCTGCCCGCCGAAGTCGGGCTAAACACCGACGCCATCTTCCAGGCGTGCTTGCAGGGCGAGGTGCAGCTGCTCTATCTCGCAGGCGCAGACCCCGTCAGCGAGCATTACGAACCGACGCTCGCCGAGCGCGCGCTGCGGGCGGCTGAATTCGTGGTCGTGCAGGATGTGCGCCTGACGGAGACCGCCCGCTACGCCGACCTGCTGCTGCCCGCTTGCCCGTTTACCGAGTATGAGGGAACCTTCACGAATTGGGAGCGGCGCGTGCAGCGGTTCTGGCAGGCGCATCCGCCGCAGGGCGCGGCGAAACCCGACTGGCAGGTGTTCGCGGAGTTGTGGCTACGCATGCAGCGTCAGACGCCGCCCTTCAACGCCCGCGAGGTGATGGGGGAAATTGCGCGGCTGGTCCCCGCGTTTGCGGGCTGCGTCTATGAGCAACTTGGCGAGCAGGGCGCGCGGTTATAGGCGTGGCTGTCGCTGCTGAATCTGCTCCTGCACGACGGTGTGCCACTGTTGCACAATCGGCTCGTCGGGCAGCGCGTTCAGCGTCTCCAGCGCGTCGGCGTAGAAGCCCAGCTGATAGAAAATCACAGCGCAGACACGAGGAGCCTGCTGACGATTCTCACGCGCCCAGCGGAGCTGCTGCTCTCCTCTGACGAGAGCGTGCGAAACTCATACACAGTTTTCAGCCCGTCGCCTGCCAGCTCATCAGCCGCGAGGGCTTCAATTGTGAGGCGGTATGAAACGCCTGCCTCTAATCGTTCGCCTTCGGGCAAGGTAGCGCGTTCGCCGTCCACCTTCAAGTTGAGGGCGCGGCTGCCTTCGGCGCGTTCCAGTCGCACGCGATAGCGAGCAGCGTCAGGCACAGGCTCCCACTGAAAGTCAGGGATTCGACTCTCTATCGCAGCGTTGGCGGGGTTGGGGCGAATCAGGCGCACGGCGCGGGGCGTCTCGGAAGGTGCGTCGCGCGTAGGCGCAGGTGGACGCTCAAACTGCGCCGCGGCGGCGAACGCCCATTCGGGCAGGCGCGTCGCGCCCTCGTACCACACGCCGTCATGCTGGCGCAGCCCTGCCGTCTCCACACCGCCGCTAAGCAACGCCCGCGCGCCGAAAAAGAGAATCAGCATCGCTGCGGCTGCCGCTGGCAGCCAGACCCACAGAGCAGGAACCCATTCGGGCGTCCGCGCCGCGCGCGCCGCCGACTCCGCCTCCAGGAGTTGCCTGTAGGTCTCCCGACAGAGTGGGCACTCCACAATATGGTCGATATACTCCTCATAGCGCTGGCGGCGTCGCCCGCGCTCCGCCAGTTCTACCAACTGTTCTGCGCTCAAATGCGCCTGGTTGTCATGATTGAGAGACCGCGCCATTTCTGGACAAGCCGCCTTCATGTTCATCCTCCTCGCGGAACTTCCTACTCCAGTCGCAGATACTTCGCCAGTTTCAGCGCGGCGCGGCGTAAATCCGTCTGATTCGGGTTCGGCGTCTGCAGGGCGCGTCGCTCTGCTTCGGTGAGCGGGACGCCGCCGTCGCGCTCCAGCGACTGGATTGCGTTCTGAACCGCCGCCGCGCCGCCCAGTAAATCAGGGCGATTTTGAATCAGGTGCGCTAGCACCTTCACTCGCCCCCGCATCAGGTGGGTACGCACCGTTGCGGGCTTGATGTGCAACATCTGCGCAATCGCTTCGGGCGTTTCGCGCTGAGCGTGCATCAGGATCACGCGCCGCTCGGCGTCCGAGCAAACCTCTTTGACGATGCGCTCCAGCATCGCCTGCGTTTGCTCGTCAGCGGTGCGGGCGCGCGTCCGAAAGTACCGCAGCAGGCGTGAACGACATTCCTCTAACAAGACCTCCAGTTTTACACTGTCGCCTTGCTGCACCTCCTGCGCCAGGCGGTTCAAGAAATCACAACAGTCGTCCTGCAAATGGATCCGCTCCACTACAAAGAGTGACTTAATCGTGCTACTTTACCCCTGCTGGCAATTATTATAGCCTAAGTTGCTACTTATGCCGAGATTCCGAGCCAAAGGCGAGGAATGGCGAGTTCAATTTCACGAGAACAGCCCTGTCATTCCGAACGGAACGAGGTATCTCGCGTAGTCAAGATCAGCAGGTAGCAAGTCGGTTAACTAACGCACTGGGTCGTCTGTGATAATCGCGTCCACGCCCAGGGCAGTGAGTTCGCGCTTGCGCTCGGCGTCGTTCACCGTCCACACGACCATCTTTTTGCGTTGCTGGCGCGCCCTGCGCATCGCCGACTCATTAATCAGGGTGTGGTTCGGGTGCAGCGCCTCGTAGCGCACGCCCCAGCGGCGCCCCTCTTCCAGCATCATATGGGGCGTATACTGGCTAATCAGAACGCCCAGGCGCAACCGACGCGACTCTTCGGTGAACCAACGCAGCGTATCGAGGCTGAACGATGAGATGAGAATGTAGGGCGTGAGCTGATACTGCTCGATTAGCCTCAGGATGGTTTTCACAATCGGGCGGTCTTCAGGGTAGAAGGTTTTCATATCGAGGTTATAGCGCGTGCGGTTGCGGAAGGTTTCGAACACTTCCTGCAGGGTAGGCACGCGCTCGCCTGCGTATTGGCTGCCGAAATGGACGCCCGCGTCATAGCGCTGGATTTCGGCGGCGCTGAGCTGGCGTACATCACCCTTGCCACTCGTCGTGCGCTCCAGATACGGGTCGTGAATCACCATCGGCACGCCGTCCGCGCTGGGAGTGATGTCGAGTTCGATGCCGTCCGCGCCCATCTCCAAGGCGAGCCGGAACGCGGACAGCGTATTCTCAGGCGCGTGCATGCTCGCGCCGCGATGCCCGAAAATCAGGGGGCGTTTTGCAACCCAGAATCGCATGGTCTCCCTCCTGCAACTGTGGCACGGACATTCCTGTACGTGCGTTGCACTGAGAACGGACATTTTTGTCCGTGTGCTGTGCTTGGACAAGAGTGTCCAAGCCACGACCTACTCTTGGGGTGCGTTGATGGTCAGTACGGGACAGGTAGGGATACGCACCACCTTCTCCGTCACGGAGCCGAACACCCAGCGTTTCCAGCCGCTGCGCCCGTGCGTGGCGATGACAATCAGGTCTACGCCCTTCTCCTGCTGGTAGGCGATGATCTCATCGGCGGGGTCGCCCCACACCACGCTTGCGAACACGGTCAGGTTCTTCGGGATGCGCTGCTCCATCAGTTCCTGCATCGACCGCTCCGCCGCTTCGCGCATCTCGCTTTCATAGAGGGGTACTTCCACATTCACAGGCACGGGCACAACATGGAGCGGCGGCACGACATGCAGCAGGTGGAGCTCTGCGTTGAAATGCTCCGCCAGCTCCACCGCCATATCGAGCGCGTAGTAGGACGGTTCGCTGAAGTCCGTCGGCGCCAGAATTTTCTTGAACGGTAATCGCATCGTTGACCTCCCGCAGTATTGTACCTGTCCTATGCCTAAACCAAGTTGCTAAGCCCTTTCTGCGAAGAATAATGCCGAAAAAGATTCCTCTGAATATTACGACTCTACAACGGTTCCGTAAAACCCCCACAAGTGCGCTTCGTCGGCACGCACCTTAACGACTCGCCCAATCAGATCGCGGGAGCCGACAAAGTGCATCATTTTGTTCTCACGGGTGAAGCCAGCGAGTTTTGTGGGGTCTTTCTGACTCGGACCCTCAACCAGCACCTCAAACACCTGTCCTACCTGTGAACTGTTAATCTCACAGGTGATGCGGTTCTGCAGGTTAATCAGGCGTTGCAGGCGTTCCTGCTTGACGGCGCGGGGAATCTGGTTCTCCATTGCAGCGGCGGGCGTGCCCGGACGCGGGCTATAGGCGAACATATAGGCGCCGTCGAAGCGAATCCGCTCCACCACTTTGAGCGTGTTCTCGAACTGCTCGTCGGTCTCGCCCGGGAAACCGACGATGATGTCGGTGGTAATCGCAATTCCGAGCACACGCTCGCGTAGCTTGTGGACGATATCCTCGAACAGTTCCACTGTGTAGAGGCGGCGCATCGCCTTCAGCACCTCGTCGTCGCCTGACTGCAGCGGCAGATGCACATGCTCCATCACTTTGGGCAGCTCGGCAATTGCGTTGATCAGGTCATCCCGAAAATCGCGCGGGTAGGGCGAAGTGTAGCGGATGCGCTCGATGCCGTCGATGTCGTTGATGAGTTTGAGCAGGCGGGCGAACGGCACGCGACCTCCGAGGAGATTCTTACCGTAGGAGTTGACCGTCTGCCCCAGCAGGGTGACCTCTTTCGTGCCGCGCTCCGCCAGTCGCTGAATCTCCACGAGGATATCGGCAGTGGGGCGGCTGCGCTCGCGCCCGCGCGTGTGCGGCACGATGCAGAAGGTACAGAACTTATCGCAACCGTACTGAATCGGCACGAACGCCTTCAATTTGGGTGTGCGGTCGACTTTACGCTCGGGAATCTCCGTGACAATCGCCCCTCTCCGTTCGGGTAGTTCGAGGCGCATGGCGAGCCGTCGCTTCTGCATTGCCTCTTCCACCAGCGCGCCGACCTGCGCGACATGCGCCGTGCCGATAATCATATCCACATGCGGCGCTTTCTGGCGAATCTCGTCCGCGCGCAACTGCGCCATACAGCCACACACGCCGATTACCATGTGCGGTTTGCGCTGTTTGAGCTTGCGCAGGCTGCCCAGCGTGCTGAACACCTTATCTTCAGGCTTGCGTCGCACGGAGCAGGTGTTGAGCAGCACGACATCCGCGTCCTCCACTGTGTCGGCAGGTTCATAGCCCCGCTCCTGCAGGTAGAGGCTCATCTGCTCGGAGTCTTCCTCGTTCATCTGGCAGCCCCAGGTGAGAATTTTGTAGCGCGGCATGTGCATCACCAAGAGTGATTATACCTTATCATCAACAATAGTCATCCTTGTGAACTATAGGCACACGGCGTTGCCGTTGGCTCGACCTCAAGCTGCCAAGGGCGTTCTCTCACACTCTCGGCTTTACCCAAGCAGCGCGCCTTCATACGCCGCCTGACACTCGGGCAGGGAGAGATACACCCGTTCCTGCCCGTTCAGCGCGATGCGCACGCTCTCACCACCCGTTTCACCAATCACATGGCACGCCAGTCCGTGCGCGGCGGCGAGTTGCTGAATGGCGGGGGTGTTCGCAGGCTTGGCAGAGAGTATTACGCGCGTCTGTTTTTCGCCGAACAGGGCGGCGTCGGGGCGCGGGGCGAAGTCGGTCGCTTCAGCAGGCAGGTCTACACTCGCGCCCACGCCACGCACCAGTGCGCACTCGGTAAGCGCGACGGCGAACCCGCCCTCGCTCAGGTCGTGCATGGATTGCACAAGCCGTCGGCTCGCCAGTTCCACCAGCAGGCGGTGCAGGTTGCGCTCGGCTTCTAAGTCGACAGGTTCTGGCGCGCCGCGTTCTATATTGTGAATCACATACAGGTATTCGCTTGCGCCGAGACCGTACACCTCACCCCCTAACCCCCTCTCCGCGTGATGATGCGCCTCATCCCCCAGCCCCCTCTCCGTAAACGGAGAGGGGGAGTAGCCCCCCTCTCCGTAAACGGAGAGGGGGGGTGGGGAGTGAGGTTGAATCAGCAAGATGATGTTGCCCGCCTCCTTGAACCCCATCCCCACGGCGTTCTCGGCGCGTTCCAAGATGCCCAGCATGCCGATTGTGGGCGTGGGGTACACCGCGCCGCGCTCGCTCTCGTTGTAGAAACTCACATTGCCCGACACAACAGGTGTGCCAAAAAACTCGCTCGCGTCGGCAATGCCGCGCACCGCCTGCTCGAACTGATAGAAGATTTCGGGGCGTTGCGGGTTGCCAAAATTCAAACAGTCGGTAATCGCACGGGGGATTGCGCCGACGCACGCCACATTCCGCGCCGCCTCCGCCACCGCAATCTGCCCCCCTCGATAGGGATGCAGGTAGCAATAGCGCGCGTTGCAGTCGATCTTTAGCGCGATGCCCTTCTCCGTACCGCGAATGCGCAGCGCGGCGGCGTCGCCCGCGCCCGGCGGGATAATCGTCTGCGTGCCCACCAGCCAGTCGTACTGCTCGTACACCCAGCGCTTGCTCGCTATCGTGGAGGAACTCAGCAGTTGCAGCAGCACGGCGTTCATATCGTCAGGGATGGGAATCTGCACAAGGTCTAACTGCTGTGCCTCCTTGAGATACTCAGGCTCTTCCGTCTCCAGATAGTAAACAGGGCAGTGCTTGGTCAGCAGATCAGGCGGAATCTCGGCGACGATTTGCCCGTGATGGCGCACGCGCAGGATAGGCTCCTCCGTGACGCGCCCGATGACCACGCCGTTCAGCCCCCACTTACGGAAGATTTGCGCCACCTCGTCCTCACGCCCCGGTTGCACATAGAGGAGCATCCGCTCCTGCGATTCGGAAAGCATGATTTCGTAGGGCGTCAGATCGGCTTCGCGCGTGGGCACGAGGCTGGTATCAATCTCCACGCCCGTGCCCGATTTGGAGGTCGGCTCGCAGGTCGTGCAGGTCAGCCCCGCTGCGCCCATATCCTGCATGCCCAGCACTGCGCCCGTTTCAATCGCCTCCAGCGTGGCTTCAATCAGCAGTTTCTCCATGAAGGGGTCGCCGATTTGCACATTCGGGCGTTTCTCTTCCTGGTCTTCGCCCAGCGTCTCGGAGGCGAAGGTCGCGCCGTGGATGCCGTCGCGTCCCGTGCTTGCGCCCACATACATCACCGCGCTGCCGGGCACATCGGCGCGGGCGGTCATAATCCGACTCAAGGGCACAACGCCCACCGCCATCGCGTTCACCAGCGGATTGCCCGAATAGCACGGATGGAAGTAGACCTCGCCCGCCACCGTGGGCACGCCGATACAGTTGCCGTAGCTGGCGATGCCCTCCACCACATGCTCGAACAGGTAGCGGTTGCGCGGCTCGTGCAGCGGACCGAAGCGCAGCGAGTCTAAAATCGCGATTGGGCGCGCGCCCATCGTGAAGATGTCGCGAATGATGCCGCCGACGCCTGTCGCCGCGCCCTGATGTGGCTCCACCGCTGACGGATGGTTGTGGCTCTCCACCTTGAAGGCAATCCCGAGATGCTCATCCAGCGGAATCACGCCCGCGTTCTCGAAGCCTGCGCCCTCCAGCGACTCACGATACTTCTTAAAAAGGCTCAGCACAGGGCGGGAGTATTTGTAGCCGCAGTGTTCCGACCACATGACAGCGAACATGCCGAGTTCTACATCGGTTGGCTCGCGTCCCATCAGCTCCACGATGCGCTGGTACTCGGCGTCGGTCAGTCCCATCTCGCGCCACACTTCGGGCGCACGGCGCAGCGTTGTCATCAGGGAAAAGTGTACCTGAGTCGCGTCAGTGCGCTCCCACTCTGAAAGCATTCAAGCGCAGGACGCCTGACCACCCCGAGCAGGGGCGATGCTGCGTCTACTGAGTACCCTGACATCCCTGACCTAAATGGAGAATCACCATCAGTAAATCGGCGTCTTCTACAACTCCATTGCCATCCAGATCTTCCGAACCGGCAAAAGGTTCGTTGAAGCGTAATAACACCCGTATCAGGTCGGCATCATCCACGCAGTGGTCGCCGTTGACATCGCCTGACTGCCAGAACGGATTTCGAGCCAGCGCGACAACACCGTCCCCGCGCCCGTACACGAAGGTTCGCCCTGAAGGCGCTAAGGCAATTGAACGCACCCCCAGAAAGCACTCCGCATCATAGAAACCTATCTGTTGCCGTGTAGAGCAATCCCAGTAGCGAATCGTGCCGTCCAGACTACCCGATAGGAGTACCCGATCGCCCGACAGGAACGCTAAGCCGTAAATCATGTTGCTATGCCCCGTTAGTGTTCCTACGGGCGTCCCATCAGACATTCGCCACAGTCGGATAATTGCGTCGGTGTCTCCCGATGCCAGGAGATCCCCTGTCGGCGAAAACGCGACGGCGTAGACACTCCTCGTGTGCCCAGTAAGGGAGTACCGTATCCGATTTTGTGGCACATCCCACACTTTGAGGAACGGCGCGCTGAACCAGCCGCCGCTTGCCGCAAGGAGTCGGGCATCGGGCGACCATGCGACATCATAGACGGGACCGCCTTGTTCGAGGGTTCGTTCCAGCCCGCCGTCGGAAACGCGCCACAGGCGTACTGTATAGTCTGCGCTGCTGGATGCCAGGAAGCGTCCATCTGGCGAAAATTTCATGCTGTAAACCGCACTCCCGTGTCCCGAGAGGACGCGCAGCAAGGAATAATCGGAGAGTCGCCAGAGACGAATCGCGTAGTCATAGCCTGCGGTCGCCAGCAGCGCGCCGTCAGACGAGATAGCAACGGCTAACACGCCACTGTTATAGCCTCGAAACACATGCAAGCGCGCGCCGTCCGAGGCGCACCAGAGCTGAATCGTGCGATCCTCGCTGCAGGTCGCAATCAGTGAGCCATCGGGCGAAAAAGCGGTCTTCGTCACGAAATCGCGGTGCCCCTCCAAAGTGTCGACCTGAACGCCTTCGGGGAGTTGCCAAAGACGCACGGTTTTGTCCTCGCCTGTCGAAATAAGCAGCGGGCGGTTTGGAATAAACGCCACCGCAAAAATCGCGCCTGTATGCCCCTGCAAGATTCGCTCGATGCGCCCTTCGGGAATGCGCCAGAGCCGAACCGTACGATCCATCAGGCCGCCGGTGGTAGCTAACAAGCGACCGTCCTGGGAGAAGGCGACCGAAAACACGCCTTGCGAGTGACCACTTAGGGTGAGCAAGAGTTCGCCGTTTGGAACCCGCCAGATTCGCGCGCGTGCATCTAGGCAACCCGCTGCCAGCAGGGTACCGTCGGGCGAAAACTCCAGATCGCGCACTGCGCCAGAATACCCCGAAAGCGTGCGGATGAAGCTCCAGTCCGCAGTACGCCACAGGCGCACGGTTGAGTCGCCGGCAGAAGCCAGCATCTGTCCATCCGGAGAAAAAGCAAGCGCCGACACCAGCCCGCTGTGTCCAATCAGATTGCGAATCAGCCTGCCATCGCTGACTCGCCAGATCTTAACCGCGTAGTCATCCGTCCCCCCTGTAGCGAGCAGTTGACCATCAGGCGAGAAGGCAACAGAATGCACCGCTCGCGAATGCCCTGACCAGCTACGAATGAGCGAACCGTCTCTTGTGTCCCACAATCGGATGGTATCATCGTCTCCCACTGAAGCAACGAGCGCGCCGTCGGGCGAGAACGCGACCGCCTGGACGCCGTAGGTATGTCCCACCAGGGTGCGAATGAGTTTCCCGTCAGATAAACGCCATAGCTTGACCGATCGATCAGCGCTCCCAGTCGCCATCAGCGCACCATCGGGCGACACAGCTAGCGATTGAATACTTGAAAAGTGCCCACCCCGCACCCAGACGAAATCAGGGACGCCTTGAGCAAACACACTGAGCGACACGCCCATCAGAGTAGCTACCGACCACCATACACGCCTCAACATAGTGGAGTCCTCCTGTTCCAGAAATCTGCCACCTCGTAGGACAAACTCTCTTAGATTAGCGGGTTTATTGTACCTTGTTGGTAAGTCCCTCAAAGATGAAATTGTCGCCTTTGCCTGCTGTTCTTTCTCCCCCGTGAACGGGGGAGGCGTCGCGGCTGCCCGCGCATGTGCTCCCTCCCTGCTTGCGGGGAGGGTCGGGGTGGGGGCGGCGGCTTCGGCAGGCGTCAAAGTGAAAAGGGGCACTTTAATCTTTGTGGGGCTTAAGTGCTGCCCGCAAGATCGGTACGGGCTTGCTCGGCATGTTGACGGCGGGTTGGATCAGTGTCTCACCTTCCAGAAGGATACCTCATGCCTCCAGCGCTTCTTCAGCCCTGTGCGGATTATCCGCGCGAGCGCAGCGGCATCGATCGCACTGATACTCGCCAAGCCACGAATGCCTCGCCGACAAGCCAGACTGCCAGCGCGAAAATCAGCGCGCTGAAGCCCAGCAATGGCAGATTGCCCTGATTCGCGAAACTGCGCATCCCCATCGTCAGGGCGGTAAGCGTGGCGATGAGCATGAACCCCATCGGCAGGAGGGTGTAGAGCGTCGGGCGACCCAGCGAGCGTAGGTAGAGCGAGACCACTAGCAGCGCGAGCGCCGCCAGTAACTGGTTGGACGCGCCGAACAGCTGCCACAGCAACGCGCCAACTGATTTCGGCTCGCCTGTAATCGGGTCAGGCGCTTTCAGCAAGGCGAAGAAGCCGATTAGCCCCACTGCCAGCACCGTGGTCAATGTCGCATGCTCCATCGGTCGGATGCGCCAGGCGCGCCCAAGCTCCTGCAAGTTGTAGCGTATCAGGCGAGCGCCCGTATCAAGGGTGGTCAGCGCGAAGCCAACCGCGACCGTCGCCACGAACACTTTAGCGATCTCTTGCGGGACGCCTACCGCGCTCACCATTGTGCCCGCGCCATGCACAAAGTTCGCCAGAGCGCTCTTCCCTGCCGAAAGCCAGTCGGGGTAGCGCGCCTGCCACTCTGCTCCTAACCCTGCCGCCACCGCCAGCAGTGCGAGCGTCGCCAGCAAGCCCTCCGTCAGCATCGCCCCATAGCCAATCGGCAGCGCATGGCGCGGCTGATCCAGCTGACGCACGGTGGTGCCCGACGCCACCAGCGAGTGGAAGCCCGACACCGCGCCGCAAGCAATCGTGATGAACAGCAACGGAAACATCGGCGGCGCACCCTGCGGATTCGGGTTCACGGCAGGCGCTGTGATTGTGAACCCGCCGACCGTCGCGCCCAGCAGCAACAGCCCCATCCCCAGAAACAACTGGAATGAGTTGAGATAATCGCGCGGCTGCAGCAAAAGCCATACTGGCAGCAGCGTGGCAATCAGCGCGTAGCCGAGCAGCAAGTAAATCCAGAGGCTCGGGGTGAGTTCCACGCCGAACAGCGTCGCGACGGGATACTGCACGCCCAGCCACACGCTCCCCAGACTCAGCAAGAGCGCGGGCAAAGTAAGCTTTACAAGAGGTACCCGATAGCGATAAAATAGCGCTCCGACGCCAAGAGCCAGAACGATTAGCGCCGCGCTGGGCAACACAGCTTCAGGCACATGCCCACCCTCCGCGCCGCCTGCGCCCGACGCGAACAGGTTCGCGATGTTAATCACGAACACTCCCATCGCCAGCGCAATCGCGAAGATACCGAACAACAAAAACAGCACCCGCGCCCGTGCGCCCGCCACATCATACGCCAGATCCGCCACACTGCGCGCCCGATTGCGCATCGAGCTATACAGACAGCCTAAATCATGCACTGCTCCCACAAAAATACAGCCCAGCACAATCCACAACAACGCGGGAACCCATCCCCAGATAACCGCAATCGCAGGACCCAGCAGCGGTCCCAGCCCCGCAATTGAGGCGAAGTGATGTCCGAACACCACCGCAGGCGGCGCAGGCACAAAATCGCGCCCGTCGCGCAAAGTATGGGCAGGCGTCGGCTCCGCATCGTCTATCACGAACACCCGCTGTGCAAGCCGCCGCCCATACCAGCGATACCCCAGAAAAAGCAACACCGAAACGCCCAGCACAACGAAAAGCGCGTGCATGTTCCTGAACAGGTAAGATTCCTCCCACGCCAGCCCGAATCCTGCTGCTACTGAACCCCGAAACCGCTAACGAGGGCGCCTGACAGGAACAAACCGCTTTCTCCCGAATCTGACCCCACTATGCGTAGCCGAGTCTCTTTTTTATTGGTTCTCTCCCTGCTGCTAAACAGCGTTACCCTCTTCGCGCAGTTGCCCGAACCTCGCACCGAGCCGATTGTGGGCGCGCGCGCCCCCGCGCTCAGCCCCGACGGGAGCCAGATTGCCTTTGTGTATCGCGGCGACATCTGGGTCGCGCCCAGCAGCGGCGGACGCGCGACGCCCATCACGCGCCACATCGCCTACGACTCCAGCCCGCTCTGGTCGCCCGATGGCAAGTGGATTGCGTTTGCCAGCAACCGCAACAGCAACTGGGACATTTTTGCAATCCCCGCGGCGGGCGGCGCGCCCATCCAGCTCACTTTCCACGCCCAGGGCGAAATCCCCAGCAGCTGGAGCCGCGACGGACGGTTTCTGTACTACAGTGCGTCGTATGATTCGGAAAACCCTGCGATTATCGAACTCGAAGTGGCTACGGGCAGGTTTCGCCGCGTGGCGGAAGATTACAACGCCATCAACGCTCCGCAAATCTCGCCTGACGGCAGAACGCTGGTCTACGGCAGGTATGGCTTCCCATGGTGGCGTCCGCGCTACACGGGGTCGGCGGCGATGCAAATCTGGGCAATCAACTTGCAAAATGGGGAGCGTCGGCGCGTCACCGACGACCAATACCAGCACCTGTGGACGCAGTGGCTACCTGACGGCAAGAGCTTACTGACCGTGACCATCGGCGAGAAGACGCCCGACTCGCCAAGAATGGGCGAGCGACTGCCTGTGTTTCAGGACAACGCCCGCCGCACGCCGAACCTGTGGATTGTAGACGCCGCCAACGGGCGCAAACGGCAGCTCACACAGTTTGTGGGCGGCGCGGTGCGCTACCCCAGCGTGGCGTACAATACGGGCGATATCGCCTTCGAATACGAAGGGCATCTGTACCTGCTCAAGGCAGGGCAGCGACAGCCCCAGAAATTGAACTTCATCGCCAGCCAAGACGATGTGCAATCCACGCGCCAGCGTGAGCTGCTCACCTCAGGCGTGGAGGAAGCCGAGCCGTCGCCCGACGGCAAGCGGTACGCCTTCCGCCTGCGTGGCGACCTCTGGCTGATTGATGTAGAAAAGCCCAAATCTACACCTGACAAGCGCAACGCCGAGTTCGCCAGACGCCTCACCGACTGGGCAGGCGACGACTCCGACTTTGTGTGGTCGAAAGACGGCAAGACGCTCTACTTCACCTCCGACCGCAACTACCATCAACAGTTGTATGCGCTGGATGTGGAGACGGTGTCGGTCAAACGCCTCTTTGATCGCCCTGCCGATGTGACGCGCCTCAAACTCTCGCCCGACGGCAAGCAGCTGGGCTTCTGGGTCTCTGGCGGCGACGGCGGGCTATTCACGCTGAATTTAGAAACGGGCGAGGCAAAGAAGGTGCTGCACGAGCCAGGCACGCACTGGTACGGCTTGGGCGGGGGCGATTTCGCATGGTCGCCCGATATGCGCTGGCTGTGCGTGCAGCGGCGCGCGGCGTATGGCGCGTGGAACCTCTGGATTCTGCCCGCCGACGGCTCCGGCGAACCTGTGAACATCACGCGCCTGAACGCCTTCCACAACCAGCCTGCGTGGTCGCCCGACGGCAAGTACCTGTTCTTCTTCAGCAACCGTGCAGGCAACGCGCTCTACGCTCTCCCCCTCACGCGCGAGACCGCCCGCCGCGACGATAAAGACATCCAGTTCGAAAAGCCCAAAGAGGGCGAGCCGCTGGAAGTGAAAATCGACTTCGAGGACATCGACCAACGCATCCGACGGTGGAACAACCAAGCCCCGCAGGGCGATTTGACCGTCGCCAGCGACGGCAAGATTTACTTTATCTCGGAAGGCGATGTCTGGCAACTCTCCTACGACGGCAGCGAGAGCAAGCGGCTCACTTCAGGAGGCGGGCACAGCGCGCTGCGCGTCTCCGCCGATGCCAAGAAGCTCTACTTCATCCGCAACGGCGAGCTGTTCGTGATGAACCTCGCTGCGAACAACCGCATCGACAAGGTGGAGTTCAAGGCGGACTTCGAGTTCGACGCGATGGCGTTGCGCGAGGCGGCGTTCGTGCAGTTCTGGCGGGCGTATGAGCGCGGGTTCTACGACCCCAGTATGCACGGGCGCGACTGGGCGGCGATCCGCGAGCGGTATCGTCCGCTGCTTGCTGGCGTGGGCGTGCCCGAAGAGTTCGGCGTGGTGCTGTCGATGATGGTAGGCGAGTTGGAAGGCTCGCACACGGAGGTCTCGCCGCGCTCCAGCGCGACTGTGCGCAGCCCCAGCACGCCGCACCTGGGCTTCACAATCGACTACAGCCATCGGGGGCGCGGGCTGAAAGTCGCTGAAGTGCCCGACGGCTCGCCCGCCTCGTTCCCTGAAACGCGCATCCATCCCGGCGAGTATGTGCTGAAAATCAACGGCGAACCTGTGCAGGCAGACCAGAAGCTCTGGCAACTCATCAACGATAAGGGCGACCGCACCTTCGAGTTTCTGGTGAACCGAATCCCCAACGAGGAGGGCGCGCGTGTGGTGAAATACAAACCCCTTAGCGTGGGCGAGTGGGGCGAGCTGCACTACGATAATCGTGTCAAACGCCTGCGAAAGTTGGTGGAGGAACGCACAAACGGGCAGGTCGGCTATGTGCATATCCGCGCGATGGGCGGCGGCGACCGCGAACGCTTCGAGCGCGAGTTCTACGAGTACGCGCAGGGCAAAAAGGCGATGATTATCGATGTGCGCTTCAACGGTGGGGGCAACATCGCCGACTCGCTGGTGGATTGGCTGGAGCGTAAGCCCTACGCCTACTATGTGCCGCGCGACGGACTGCCGAATGTGGGACCACCCCTCGCAATTGATATGCCGATTGCCGTGCTGATGAACGAGCGCAGTCTGTCCAACGGTGAGATGTTCCCCTACGCTATGCGCGCGCGCAAACTCGCCACACTCATCGGCTGGGAGACGCCGGGCTATGTCATTTGGACATGGAGTCTGAGCCTCGTGGACGGCACCGGCGCGCGGATGCCCCAGCAAGGCGCGTACCGCATCGACGGCTCCAACATGGAGAACAACGGCGAGAAGCCCGACATCACTGTGTGGCTCTCGCCCGACGACTGGCTGAACCAGCGCGACCCACAACTCGACAGGGCGTTGGAAGTGCTGGGGCGCGCGATACGGGCGCACGAATAACCCTGCAGCGGCGTTGCGTTCAGGCGACAGGTACAATTCATGGCATGCAGGACGCGCGGAGCCTCGTGCAGCAGGCGCTGGACGCCCTGAATCGGGGCGCGCTGACGGAGGCGGAGCAACGGTTCGAGTGGCTGCGTCAGCTCTATCCCCGCGCTACCACGCCCTATGTGGGACTGGGGCTGGTTGCCCTCAAACGCAAAGACTACGCCGTGGCAGAGGCGCATCTGTTCGAGGCGGCGCGCTATGAACCGCACCGGGTAGAAATCTGGCAGGCGTTCGCGACGCTCTATGCTGAGCAACAGAACTGGCGACGTCTGCGCTGGGCGTTAGAAAACTGGCGGTTGATTGACCCGCGCAGCGAGCAGGCGACCCGCGCGCTGTTATCCGTCTATCGCCGCCTGAGCGAGCATGGCAGGGCGCAGGCGCTGGAGAAGGAGCTGCGCCGTCTCGAAGCCGACGCGCCCACGCCCGACCTGCCGCCCTATCGCGCTGTACCCGACCACCGCACGCGCCTGCGCCCCCGCTCCGAAAACCGACGGAGGCGGAGGGGCTGGAAAGCTTCGCCGTGAGCATGGTACAACTTCTGGCTGATGGAGGCGGGCGAGCCTGCGAACCGCCTCACCCAACGGGTGGAACAGGCGCTGAACATACTCTGGCAACAGAGCAAAACGCCCGCACAGCAACGCCAGACGCTGCAACGACTGGAGACCCTCCTGCAACGTCATCCACACAGCCACAGCCTGCTGGAGTTCCTGCTGACCAAGCACCTGCAGATGCACCGCCCCGCCGCTGCGCTCGCCGTGCTGGATGGCGTCCTCAAGCAGTATCCCACGAACGCGAGCCTCCACTACCGCAAGGGACAGATTCTCCAGCAGATGGGCAAAACGAGAGAGGCGCGCGAGGCGTACCTGCAGTGCCTGCGTCTCGATCCACGCCACCCCGAAGCGCGTAAACGCTCGACGCCCTTTGAGACCGAGCGTCCCCTGTGTCAATAGCTTCGCCGCTCCCTCACTGTGTCGGCGCAGGAGGCGGCGTCGGAACGGGACGCAGGATGCATAATGGCGTCTGCTGCGCCCCTTGCCCCAGCGGATTGTCGGCAAAGAGCGCAACGATGAGCGCAGCGTCCACGCCCCGACTTTTGCCCAGCACGGTGACGCCCAGATCGTTGGCGTCCACAATCGCGACGGGGACACCCAGTCGCTGCGCGAGCGAACGACACACGGCGTGCGGGTGTTCAGGGGCAAGACAAGCGTACTGATTATACGGTGGGAGCGTGTAGGGCGTGGGACCGTCGATGGCAGCGACCTTACGCCCCGCGATTCGATAGAACAGCCCGTGAATGCCCAGCGGGCGGGTGCAGGCAGCGACCACCGCTGCCAGCAGAATCCGCGCCGTGCCTGCCTCACGCAACGCCAGCTCCATCGTCTCAGGGCTGCCAATCCCGATGCCTGCGGGTGTGCGCGTTACATAGCGGCTGAGCCAGCGTGCCAGCGGACGCGGCTGAATACTCTCCACGGGATAGGCGCGCCCCTGGCAGATCGCAACAAGCTTCTCGGAAATCACCAGCACATCGCCCGCTTGCAGGTGTGGACGCGCGTACCGATCGAGAATCTGTTCGAGGCTTTCACAGGGCATCACGACATGCGTGCGCACAGGGCAACGCGCCCAAACGCCTCCCCGATAACTGCGGTAAAGCTCCTTACCTGGATTCGGTTGGCACTCCATCGCGACCACGCACGCCTTCGCAGGCAAGCATCCTTTATTATACCGATTGCTAGCTGTTGCTATGAGCCTCGTCAGCATCCCGCTCAGGAGGCTCAATCTTCTTCCCACACGAACCGCGGCACGGGCGCGTCGCCGAAGTTGAGCTGCACAAGCGGGCGGATGACCTGATCCTGCATCACACGCTCGGCAAGGTCGGCGCGGAGCGAGCGGAGTTGCGTCTGCAACACTTTCAGGTGAACCTGCCCTAACGCGAGGCTGCCCACGCGCTGCCCCTCGTCGGTGGTGAGCGTCTCGCCCAGAATGCTCTTGGCGATTTCGGCGTTGTGGTGCGCAACCGCCTGCGCGAAACTCTCCGCGCCTGACTGTTTGAACTCCAGCGCGTCCACCTTCACCTCCTCAGGCACGATAATCGCCGTCTCCTGTTGCACTTTATCGAGGGCGCGCAGCAGCTCCTCTTGCTGCGCAGGGGGCAGCCCGCGTTTGTAAACGCCGATCAGCGTCGGCGAGGCGTATTTCGCCAGGAACAGATCCCAAAGCTGCAACACGCGCTCCTTGCTCCGCCATGCGCGATAAGCGGCGCGTAAATCGGACTCGCCTGCAGGCGACTCATAGCGTGGGTTGAAAGCGTAGATGATGAACTTCTCGCGAGGCAGGGTCAGTCGTTCCCCGTTGGGCGCGTAGAGGATGAGCGACTTCACATTCCGATAGGCGTCCACTTCGAAGCGAAACAGGGCGGGATTTTTCGCTTTGAAGCCCTGCAGCGTCCAATGTCCCGCATAGGGCGGCTCGGCGCGATAGGCGTAGAGTTTTTCAAGGATGGAGACGCCTTTCGCGAGCGCGTCGAGGGCGCGCCAGAGCAAGCTGAGCACGCCGCCCTGTATCGTCTGTAGAGTGTAAAGTGTGAACTCGTAAGCGTGTCGAGCGGCGGGCGACTCATCCGCAGGCTCCAGTCGCCACGGGACGCTCAGCACACCCCAGCGTTTGAGATTGAAGCACGCCTTCACATGGGCGTCGGTCAGCATCCGATCGTAGAGTTCATAGCCGTGCTTTGCGAGCAGGTCGTCGTCCAGTTCGCTCGCCGCGCGCTCTCCGTAAGTTTCTATCTCCACGGGCGCGTACTCCCGCTCTAACTGCGTTCTGCGTTGACGAAACCAGCGCATCGTTGACAGCCTCCACTCTGAGTAGGACATCAGAAAGAGCTGGGGGCTACGGAGAGGAGCAAGCGCCACTGCTCGGGACGCCGCTACGCATCTGCGATTTGACCTGAAGAAAGATAAGGTGGCAATCGAAATCCAGCTCTCTGACCCCGCCGATTGCTACAACGACTTTTTGAAATTCCTGCTTTCCTATAACCTCGAAGTGATCGAGGTCGGCGTGGAGATCGTGTATGACGACTCGGTTCGCGGCAGAAACCTGCCTCACCTGAGCAAGGTGCAGCGCGACCTGGAAGTGTATCGGCGGGTGCTGCCGTGTCCGGTGTGGCTCATCAGGCTGAAAGAGGACGCCTGAGCTGGGTATACTTCCACCCGCGATGGCAATCACCTTAGAGCAGATGCGCCACACGGCGAAGCTGGCGCGGCTGGATTTAAGCGACGAGCAGCTGACGGAGCTGATGCACGCCATTAACGCCCTGATGGGGCATTTCGAACGCCTACAGGCGTTGCCGCTGGACGAGGTGGCGCCGACCGCGCACTCGATTCCCGTGTTCGACGCTATGCGCGAGGATGTCGTCGGTGCGACGCTGACGCGCGAACTTGCGCTCGCCAACGCCCCCGAAGCTCGCGACGGGCTGTTCATCGTGCCGCGTATTGTGGAGGAGTAGATGAACGAGCTGCTGACCCTGAGCCTCGCCGAAGTGAGCCAGAAACTGCAGGCGCGTGAGGTCTCCGCCGTCGAGTTGACGGAGGCGATACTGACCCACATCAGCGCGGTGGAGCCGCAGGTGCAAGCCTTTATCACTCCGACGCCCGAGCTGGCGCGGGAGATGGCGCGTCAGGCGCAGGCGCGGCTGGACGCAGGCGAGCGCAACCCCTTGCTGGGCGTCCCGATAGCGCTCAAAGACAACCTCTGCACGGCAGGCGTGCGCACCACCTGCGCCTCGCGGATTCTGCACAACTTCGTCCCCCCCTACGACGCGACGGTCGTGGCGCGGCTGCGCGAGGCGGGCGCAGTGTTCCTGGGCAAGCTCAACATGGACGAGTTCGCGATGGGGTCGTCCACCGAGTATTCGGCGTTCCACATCACGCGCAACCCGTGGGATTGGGAGCGTGCGCCAGGCGGCTCGTCGGGCGGCTCGGCGGCGGCGGTCGCCGCGCATATGGCATACGCCGCGCTCGGCTCCGACACGGGCGGCTCCATCCGTCAGCCGGCCGCCTTCTGCGGGGTGGTCGGTCTCAAGCCCACCTACGGGCGCGTCAGCCGCTACGGACTCGTCGCCTACGCTTCCTCACTCGACCAAATCGGACCGCTCACCAAGACCGTCGAGGACTGCGCGCTGATGCTCAACGCCATCGCAGGCAAAGACCCCTACGATGCGACCAGCGTCGATCTGCCCACGCCCGACTTCCGCAATGCGCTTGTGGACGACATCAAGGGCATACGGCTGGGCGTCCCGAAAGAGTTTTTTGCGCAGGGCGTGCAACCCGAAATCGCCGAGACCGTGCGTCAGGCGATTGGACTGCTGGAGTCGGTCGGCGCGCATGTGCAAGAGGTCTCGCTGCCGATGGCGGAGCAGTCGCTGGCGATTTACTACATCCTTGCGCCCGCCGAGTGTTCATCGAACTTGGCGCGCTACGACGGCGTGCGCTACGGCTTGCGCGTCGGCGCGGAGAAAGGGCATATCGGCATGATGGAAGCCACTCGCGCCGAGGGCTTCGGCAAAGAGGTCATCCAGCGCATCATCATCGGAACCTACGCGCTCTCGTCGGGCTACTACGACGCATTCTACCTCAAAGCGCAGAAAGGGCGCACCCTGCTGCGCCAGCAGTTCGAAGCCGTGTTCCAGCAGGTGGACGCGCTTGTATGCCCCACCACGCCCACGCCTGCGTTCAAACTGGGCGAGCTGGTGGACGACCCGCTGGCGATGAAGCTCGCCGATGTGCTGACAATCCCTGTGAACCTTGCAGGACTGCCCGGCTTGAGCGTGCCGTGCGGCTTTGTGGACGGCTTGCCCGTCGGGTTGCAGATTATCGGCAAGCCGTTCGACGAGGCGACCGTGCTGCGCATCGGCTATGCATGGGAGCAACTGGCATGCCTGCGCGATGCGCTGCGTATGCCTGCTGGGTTGGCGCGGTAGCGCACCCCCGCAGGTGCGTCCTCACGGCGTAGCAGGAACCCCGCCCACGCTCGCGAATCGAGACGCCGATGAGTGCGCCCCTACGCGCCTACGAACGCGCCCTCCAACAAAAACTGGACACAGGCGACGCGACCGAGCATACGCACCGCCCTACCCTCGTGCGCTTGCTCGAAACGCTTGCGCC
>CALKLF010000039.1 GCA_937992175.1 uncultured Fimbriimonadales bacterium
TAATTTCGGCGAAGGAGCCTGACCTGCCAATCATCTCCGTACTACGCGCCTTCACAACCCACACATCGCCCTCGCCTGTGTTGTAGGTCTCGAAGAAGCCGTCTTTGGCGTTGGGCACGATTTCGGCGGTAAAGCCCGTACTGAGCTTGCGCACGCGCCAGCGCGTCGGACGGTTGGGCCAGCGAATCCGACGCGCCTCAATACGAATTGGTTGCCAGTGCTCGCGGCGCGCCCCGCGCGGCGAGGCGGTCTCCTCCACCACCAAGTCCCCCACGCCGTCCAGAGCAAAGTGCAACCGCCAGTAGCCGTTATGCAATCGCCCGATGCACACACAACTGCTGTCCGTGTAGCCATACTGGAAGCGCGGCTTGAGAACGCCAGCAAGGTTGAACCGCCAGCCCGTAATATAGCGATACCAGCCCGCGGAGCATTCCGTGATGAGCAGAATCTCCTGACCGCCCGGCTCCTCATGGATGCCCACACCGCGGAAGTTGCCCGAATCGTTGCTGTCGTCGCAGATGGTAATGGCGCGCGTGCCCGAGTTCGCAAAGCGCAAGCCGTTGCCCAGATCCGTGCCCGTGCACTTGAAGCAGGTCTCGCTGTAGAGCCAGTCGCGATAGGGACCGCAGCCGTTGTTGTCGTAGAACACATTCAGCACGGGCATGCCGCCGCGCCGCAGCACAAGGCGGTCGTTGTAAAACACATCAGCAATCTCCACACCCGCACCATAGGACTGTCCATCGGCTCTGCTGCCGCTGGGGCGACGCACCAGCATGCGCCACACAGGGTTGCTGGCAGGCCAGGCAAGGGCTTGCCATGCGGTACCGCCAGCATCGGTACAGCCACCGCTGCTGGGCGGCCCGCCACACGCCGCGGGGAAGAAATCGCTCGCCGCCGTGCCAAACGCGGCGACCCGCCCATCGGTCATATCAATCAGGAAGTGCCCAATCTCGTTCTCGCGCCCGCTGCCAGGGCGGAAATGCAACAGCACAGAAACCAGTCGGTGATCGGGTACGAAGTTCGGGAACGGGTCGACGCGCCCCCATGTGCTTTCGGGCGCGGCTTCGGTAATCACGGGGGGCATACCAGGCGAGCAATAGGCGACCCCACGGCGCAACGGCTCGCCATATTTGGGGTCAGACGCCAGAATCTGCACGGCGTCGTGGTATTCCGCCTCGCTGAAGTAGTCGGGTTGAGCCTTGAGCGGCGTCACCTCCACCCGCTTCGGCGTTGGGAAGTCCGCCTCCACCTGATAGCCCTGATTATTGTCGTAGTCATAAATCACCACCACGGCGCGATTGGGGAACAGCACTATGCCCGGCTCGCGGCTGGGGGGATTCTCCAAGTGAGCAGACAGCACATTGTAGCGCGTCTTGTGCAGGAAACTCAGGCGGGGATGCTCCCAGAGCATGCGCGCGTAGTCCCGCATCTGCCGCGCTGGGATCACATAAAACACGCCTGAACGAATGTTCATCCCTTTCACAGGGACCGCCTCACGCAACGAGCGGATAATCGGCAGCCCCAGTGGATTATCTGCCTGCAAAGGTACTAAGGCACTGATGAGTTTGTCCATACAATCCTCCAGTCCACGCAGAGTCAGCGTCGGTCTGCGTTCGGGGCATATAGCCCGTTCCTTAAGTATACCACAATTTCAGGCAGGCGAGGGTTACGAGCCGCGTCGCTTCCGCGCCTTGAGGTACTGCTCCTCCAGTTTCTCCAGCTCTTCCGGCGTGGGGCGTCGCGGGGGCGCGGGTTCTGCCTGCGCTTTGCGGATGGTTTTCGCTGCAGGCTCCGTTTTCGCACGGGCGGCGGCTTTCGGTTCGGCAGTCTGCTTGGGAGCCGCTGTTGTCGCGCGGGCGGCGGGTTTGGGTTCAGCGGCAGGTTTGGGCGTCTCTGCCTTCGCAGGCGAATCTTTGGACGCAGGCGCCGCAGCACGGCTCGCCTTCAACGGCAATAGGTCGTCCTCCGAAAGCAACGCCACATAGCGCAGGCGGAAAGTCTTCTCGTCGTCAGTGAGGCGGTTGCGCGCTTCGTCCGAGAGCGAGTTTAGCCAGCGTTCGTGCACGCGCGCCTGTTGCTCCGCGTGGCGTTCGCGAATCGCTTCAGGCAGACTGTCTAAATCGAGGTCGACGGCAATCTCCTGCGGCGTGTAAATCTTGAGGATTGCGCCGGTGGCGTTCGCCAGATGGGGCGCGTAGCGTCCCTCCTGCGCCTCCTTGCCCTGCGCCTCGCGGGCGCGCACCTGCACACGGTCGCCTTCCTTGAACTTGGGCATGCCTTGAGTATACCTTCCAGCTAAGACGAAACACAATCCACTCCTCCAGCACCTCCTGCGGCTCGCGACGACAGGCTTCCAGCGTGTCGCCTGTCGCCCGCACCCCCCGCCCCTCTCCCGCGGCGGGGGAGAAGGGAGCTGAGCGCGTGCGCCACGCCTCTGCTTCTGCTAAGACACATTCTGGCATGCTCGATGCAGAATACGCCCTGCCAACTCGCCATCAGCTACAACGAGTAACAGAGGCAATGCTCTGCCAGAAATGTGGACTACCAGTATATTTTCAGCGTATTGAAAAGAAACGACTTCGTGAAGCCCGAACTCGAGTAGGAGTGCAGGAGCAAAGAAAATTAACCGCTTTGAGGTAATAATCAAAACTCCTTCTCCTACTGGAGCTATATCTTGGGAACTCTCCAACCGTCCTCCTATATCACCTAAATTCAGGAAAAAGCCGCCCCCTATGTGAAAACTACCTCCTAACAAGCTACCTTTATATTTGACTTCCTCTCGAATCTCGAAGAGTACCGCTTCAGCATACCAGTGGCATATTTCAGTGGGGCGTAGAATTATGATGTCTGGAGCAGAGAGAGATGGTAAATTCCCTGTAGCAATGTCTCGGATCAGAAACGCCCGTTGAAGCCGATTTAGAACAGGAGCAAGCTCATGTTCCGTAAGGCTTGTTTCATTTATGATAGCGTTTATGTTTCTTTCATCCTCAGCGTTGTCCAGTATGTCCTCAATTCGCGATAAAGCATGAACGACCTCTTGTTGCCGCTGTTGCAGGGCAAGCGCTCTCTCGCGTGCAAGGGTTATTTCTGGTGCCTCGCCCAGAGGATTGCGACGACACCAGTCGCACATTTGTGAATTCTCTGTTTCCATCCCGCACCATCGGCAACGCATAGTGTTCTCCTACTCACCGAACTATACCGCACCCTACTCCGTTCAGGTACACTCATACCCACACGCTATAGGGTACGCGCTATGAAAACGCCCGATGATTGTCAGGCTCAGTTGCGAGCTGTGTTAGAGGAGTTGAACCATGCTGCGCCCGACGCGCCGCTTTTGGCGCTGGGGCAGACGATTTTCTGGGACGAGCCGATGAAACTCGCCCTGTTGCCTGCGCTGCGCGAGGCGTCGCCCCACCGCGCGATGCGCTTCGGCGTGCATGATACGGACTACTTCGCCCGCCTGCACAGTCGTTTGCTCCCGCGCGACGCGCAGCTGTTCGACGGCTACGCGCTGCTGCCGCACAACGACGGCTCCACGCGCCTGCTGTGGTCAGCGGCGGGTGAGATGGCGCAGTTATTTGGCAGTGAGACGGTGCCAACCCTAAAGATGTACGCGCGTTCTGGGGGGAATGTGGAGCGGGTCGCGCGTCGTTGCGCGGAGGGGCGACAGGCGTTTGTGGACGCGCTGACGGAGGCGTGGGGCTGGCGCGGGTTAGCGGCGCGTGACCCTGCGCCGCGCCCTGTGTACGAGATTCCCCTGCGTGAAGTCGCGCCCGCGCTGGACGCGCTGCTGGAGTTCGGGCTGGACGGCTCCTGTGCGATGCTGGACGACCCCGATGCGCGCGCCCGCGCCTGCGAATGGGCATGGCAACTACGCCAGCGCGTGCAGCAGATGGCGCAGGCGCAGCCCGACGCCTCGCTCGCCGACCTGTTTCTGCAGCTTTATCCCGAGTTGCTGGAGTCGCTCTACAGCGGCGCGCTGCCCGAAACCGTCGGCTTCACGCGCACAACAGAGCTGTTGCGCTTCAACACCCACACGGCGGGGCTGCCCCGTTTCGAGTTCGTGAACACTTTCCTGAACCCTGCGTATCGCCGCGCCTGCGAAGACGCCTACAATACCGCCGTCGCCGACACGCCCATCTATCCCCTGCCCGAGTTCGGCGAGGGCTCGCTGCCGTTCGACCTACTCATCCCCCGCCTGGGGCGTGGCACGATACTGCTGACCGAACGCTACCTGTGCGTGCTGACCCCCGAACCGCAAATCGCGCGCCTGCCCGCGCCGATTACGGATGTGCATGCGCTGGCGCAGGTCGTAGAGCAGACCTGGGGCGACCGCTGCACGCTGGTCGGCAAGGCGATTACGCTGATTACGATGCTCGCGCGTGAATTCGTGTTCGTGTTCAACGAGCGGGGTTCGCCCTATCTCAGTTGCACAGCGCGTCTGCACCAGAATCTGAAAGCGGCGGGCGTCCCCTTGCAGGTCAACCCGATTCTGCGCCTGCGCTACCCCACCTGGGACGCGCTGGGGGCGGCGGGGTGCGCCTCGTTGCGTCTGCCGGAGCATCTGGCGCGCGCGTTCGGCGAGGCGACGCTCTGCGTGGATGTCTTCGCGCAACGCTGGCGTTCGGTGGTGGAAGAGCAGCGCGCGCTGCAGGAACAGCTCGCCTCGATTCGCAGTCCCCGCGCATTGATGCGCCTGCTCTTGGAACGCGAGGGCGACGCATGGCAGGCGCGCCTTGAGGAGTATGACGCCCTGCATACGCAGCTAAGGATGACAGTCGGCGCGCGGGCGCAAACACTGCGCGAGCAGACCCACGCGCTACACGCCGAGCGACGCGCCCTGATCGCCGAGATTCAGCGCCATCCGAAACGGTTCAGCGAACTTGCGCCGCGCCTGCGCGAACTCAAAGCGCAGATTAAGCGCCTGAACGCCGAGCGAGTGCGCCTTGCGGACGCCCCCGAGGTGCGACGGCAGCGCGCGCGTGCGGAGGAGCTGGAGTGCGAGGCAGAGCGCGCCCGCCTGAGCCTCATTCGGAGCGCGTTCCTCACGGCGCAAGGCTTGCCCCAGACGCACGCTCGCCCTGCAGCGTGGTGGTTCCTCCTGCTCTCACATGAATGGTTCAAAGCGTGCGCGGAGGGGCTGACGGCGCGGATTGAGAGCCTGCTCTAAAACTTCACCACGCCGCGCTCCTGCAGGCGCAACGCCCACTTGATTCCGCCCAGCAGGTGGCGCTGGTACTCCTCACTTTGCCACACATCGAGCCGATGCCCCAGCGCGGTATAGAACACACGCCCCTTGCCGTACTCGCGACACCACGCCAGCAGATAGTCGCCCTGTTTGCCTGCGTTCGGCGTGCCGTCGTCAGGATGGCGATCCATCGATAGCAGCACCGTGACATTCTTGCGGTTGTTCTCCTTGAACAGGTAGATTTCATCGAACACCGCCCACGCAGGCGCGAGGTGCGCCACGGCGGGATGGTCGGGCTGCTCCACCTTCGCCTCCACTTTGGTCTGCCGCCCGTGATAGGCGAACTCGCCCTGAATCATCTCCAGATATTCGGGGCGGTTGTGATAGGTGTCGGCGGCGGCGTGGATGCCAATAAACGCCTTGCCCGTTTTGAGCCAGTCGAGGAACTTCTGCAGGTCAGGGATACCGATGTCGCCCGTCGTGTTCAGGAACACCACGCCGTCGTATTTGCCCTCGTTCAAAAATTCGGGCGTGAGCATTTTCTGCACTTCGCCCGCGTCGCGGCAGTAGTCCACCTCGAACACGCCGCTGCGCTCGCCGATTTCCGCCAGCACTTTTTCGCCAAGTTCGATGGAGTCGGCGTGTCGGAACCCGGCGGTGTGGGTCACGACCAGCAGGCGTTTCTTGCCCGATTGCATGCGCGTTTCCTCCTTCTGCGGGGCGGGCGCGAGCAGCAGCAAGCCCGCCGTCAGCATCGCGAGTGTGTACATGGCAAGATTATACCGAGCGGGTTCATCCATCTCTCAGCGGTTCGCCCAGTTCGGTACCGTCGGGCAGGATACGCAGATAGCCCAGCTGCACCCAACGCACAGGCTGCACCGAGCGCACAGGGGTCAACACTGTAAGCGTGCGCGCCTTGTAGTCCAGCGATTCGACGAGTCCCAGCCCATAACAACGCCCCGTGTAGTCGATGAGTCCCACCAGCAGGTTATGATACGCCGATTGGGGCAGCATGACGAGTTTGTTCACATTCGCGAGGGTCATCAGGGTCTCAATTTGGGCGTCGCTAAGGGGTTGACGCACAATCAGGTGGAGCGAGTCGCCCACCATCTCGGCGTGGAGCAGTTCGGCGCGAATCTGGTCGGCGAAGAAGCGTTTGCGTGCATCAGAGAGGGGCTGCCCCGCGCCAAGCCGCCTGCCGATGAAACGGAACTGCTCCAGCGGTAGGGTATGCGCGTTGGCTTTCTCGAAGTAGCGGGCAAAGGCGGCGCGGCGATGCTGAGCGCGATGCGGCGGCGACTTACGTAGGATGCTTTTGGGCACGCCGAGTTCATAGAGCTTCCAGTCAGCGCGCAGGCGCAACGCGCTGAGAATCGGCTCCAGCTCGTCCCCACGCTGCAACGCCACAATCGCCTGCGGGCGCAATAAATCTATCAGCATGAGCTTATACGCGCGTCCGTGCCAGCCGCCGATGTAGCCGTCGGTGTCGATTACAACGCCGTCGGGCTGCAGCGGGGCTAAATCATCCAGCACACGCCGCGCCCCCGCGAGCGCAAGCGAGACATGGCGCACAGGCGACACATCGCCCAGAAACGCCATGCTGTGCGGCGCGAGGTCGCTGAGCAGTTCATAGGGCTTGTTAATCAGCACGCTGCTGAACGCCGCGGGCGGTCCGACGGTTGTTTGCCCCACATCGAGGTCGACAAAGCCGACGCTGCGCCCCGCCTGCTGCTGCAGTTTCAGCAACAGCGAGCAGAAGGTGGACTTGCCTGTGTCGGTCGCGCCCAGCACGAGAACGGTTCCGCCCGCGTTCGCGAGTTCGTCGATTGCCTCCTGCCATTCGGGGTACAGTTCGCGCCAGCGCATATTAGAACTCCAGATGCATCGGCAGGATAGGCGCGGAGTGGGTGAGTGCGCCGACCGAGATATAGTCCACGCCTGTCTCGGCGATGGCGCGCACGGTGTTCAGGTTCACGCCGCCCGACGCCTCGATGAATCGCACGCGCCCCTTCGCCAGCCGCACCGCCTCGCGCAGCGTCTCCAGCGGCATATTGTCCAGCAGGATACCGTCCGCGCCCGCCTCAATCGCCTGCTGAACCTGCTCCAGCGTCGCGCACTCCACTTCGATTGCGAGCAGGTGATGGGCGTTCTGTCGGGCGCGGCGCACCGCTTCGCGAATGTCGCCTCCCAGCACCATCAGGTGGTTATCCTTGATGAGAATCCCATCGTACAGCCCCACACGGTGATTGCGCCCGCCGCCGACGCGCACGGCGTATTTTTCCAGCAAGCGCAGTCCGGGGGTCGTCTTGCGCGTGTCCACAATCTGTGCGCCCGTGCCCGCCACAGCGTCCACATACTGGCGCGTGAGCGTGGCAATCCCCGACAGGTGCTGCAGGAAGTTCAACGCCGTGCGCTCCGCCTTGAGAATCGCGCAGGTGTTGCCCCGAATGCGCAATACGGGCGTATCGGGCGCGAGCCGCGCGCCGTCAGACAAGGCTTCAGGAAACTGAATCTCGGAATCAAGCTGCTGGAACACGCGCCGCGCCACTTCAATTCCGCACAGCACGCCCTCCGCCTGCGATAAAATCGCGCACCCGGTTATTTGATCAGGCGGAATCAGGCTGTCGGTCGTCCAGTCGCCCCCGCCGAGGTCTTCCTGGAGGGCGTGCGAAATGAGCGCGTCTATCGATAAACTGTTCATCGGATCAAGGAGCGCCTCCATCGGTCAGGTTGTGAAAATGATACCTCAGACAATCGCTTTGCGGTTAGCGATTCTATGAGCGCGTCGCGCCAGTGAACACGCCCTGCCCAACCGCGATTATGCGAATAAGCCTTAAATACCTACCGCAAAAAATCGTCGCCTGGTGCGACGGCATTCCTGCCGTCGCGCCCGAACATGCTTGGTGCGATGGTATTCCTGCCTTCGCGGGCTAAAAACCACGATGAAGGGGTTTCTTCTGTCTGAGCGCGACTTTATCAGTGCTGCCTACAAGAAATGATGCCAAAAGAGATTCCTCGCTTCGCTCGGAATGACAACCTTTGTCATTCCGAGCGAAGCGAGGAATCACGACGTCTCCTGCCTCGTTTCGGAAACACATTTCGCGGGAAGCGCTTACCAATTGAGGTTTCAAGTGCTACAAGGCGAGTGATGGGAGTTGAACAATAAGTGCCTTAAAGATTAAAGTGTTCCTTTGCCCGCTGTTCTTTCTTCCCCCTCCCGACCTCCCCCGTGAACGGGGGAGGCGTCGTCGCTGTCCGCGCGCTCCCTCCCCGCTTGCGGAGAGGGTTGGGGTGGGGGTAGCTTTGGCGCAGGCATTCGGGTAAAAAGGAACGATTTCACATTGGAGGGACTTACCAACTGAGGGTTTAATTAGCCCAAATCCTCGGCGTCCCCGCCGACGATTTGGGCTACTTGAACTCGTAATCGGTATAAGTACCTACCGCAAAAAATCGTCCGCCTTGTGCGACGACATACCTGCTATCGCACCGGGCGCGTTCTAAAGTAGCATACGGTTAGCCCACGATTCCTTCAGGTAAGCACTTATCAGGGATCCTCTCCGTCGCCAAAGGCAGGAATCGCTGGCTCGCTCGCGAACCAGTACGCGGCTATGACCAGAGTCGGCGTTATCGGTTTGGGCACGATGGGGCGTCAGCATATGGACGCCTATCGGCAGATGCTCGATGTGGAGGTCGCTGCCGTGTACGACCACCACCCCGATCGGGCGCAGGCGTTTGCGCAGGAGTATGGCGTGCGCGTCGCGGGCCGTCTGAGCGAACTACTCGATCAGTGCGAGGTAGTCGACATCTGCACGCCCACCTATCGGCATGCAGAGTACGCGCTGCCAGCGATTGAGGCGGGCAAGGCGGTCGTATGCGAGAAGCCGCTCGCCCGCACACTTGAGGACTGCGAACGCATCGTGGAAGCGGTGAAAAAGCACAACACGCCCTTCATGCCCGCCCATGTGTTGCGCTTCTTCCCTGAATACCGCACGGCGCACCAGCTCGTGAAAAGCGGCGCAGTGGGCGTAGTGGCTGCGGTGCGCATGCGACGCGGGGGTGACTTTCCCCGCACCAAAAGCGACTGGTACGCCGACTTCAACAAGAGCGGCGGCGTCATCTTAGACCTGATTATCCACGACCTCGACTGGCTGCTCTGGACGCTCGGCACGGTGGAGCGTGTGTACGCCAAAGCGCTCACCTTCCGCAACCTTGAGCATCTGGACTATACACTGGTCACGCTCAAGTTCAAAAACGGTGCAGTGGGGCATATCGAGGGCACATGGTGCGACCCAGGTGGCTTCAAGGTGAACTTCGAAATCTGCGGCGATTCGGGAATGCTGGAATACGACTCCACACGGCAGGTTGCGCTGCAGATGGCGACTCGCGCGGAGGACGGCGCGGGCGGCGGCGTGCAGGTTCCTGAAAGCCCCGCCGTACAGAACCCCTACTATCTGGAACTGCGCCATTTCATCGAGTGCGTGCAGACGGGACAGACGCCCGAAATCACCGTTGAGGACGGCTACAACGCGGTGCGCCTCGCGCTCGCCGCCATCGAATCCGCACAGACAGGGAGGGTCGTTGCGCTATGAAGGTCAAAGTGGGCATTATGAGCTTTGCGCACCTGCACGCCGACAGCTACGCGCACTGTCTGAAAGCGAACCCGAACGCCGAGCTGGTGGGAATCGCTGACCATGACCCTGCCCGTGCGCAGGCGAAGGCACAACAGTTCGAAACGCAGGCGTTCGACAGTTATGAATCCCTGCTGGCGTCGGATGTGCAGGCGGTGATTATCTGCTCGGAGAATGTACATCATGCGCGACTGGCGCAGATGGCGGCGGCGGCAGGCAAACACATCCTATGCGAGAAACCGCTCATGACGAAGCTGGACGACGGCAAGGCGATGCTCGCCGCGGCGCAGGGCGCAAGCGTCCACCTGTTCACCGCCTTCCCGTGCCGATTCAGCCCTGCGTTTCAGCAGATGAAGCGCACGGTGGAATCGGGGGCGATAGGCGAACTGCTCGCCCTGCGCGGCACAAATCGTGGTTCGAACCCCGGCGGCTGGTTCAACGACCCCGAACTCGCGGGCGGCGGCGCGATGATCGACCACACGGTGCATGTCGCCGACCTGATGCGCCTGCTTACAGGACAGGAAATCGCCGAGGTCTACGCTGAGACGGGCAACAATATGTTTCACGGCGCGTTCGACGACACCGCTATGCTCACGATGACCCTGCAAAACGGTATCTTCGCCACGCTCGACTCGAGCTGGTCGCGTCCGAAAACCTTCCCCACCTGGGGCGATGTGACCCTCGCCGCGATTGGCACACGCGGGATTATCGAAATGGACATGTTTGCGCAGCACCTGATCCACTATGACGACCGCGCAGGACGCATCAAACAGGTCTTCTGGGGCGACAACATCGACTACCTGATGGTGGACGAGTTTGTGCGCATCGTGGCGGGCGCGGAGCGGCAAATTCTGGCGACGGGCGAGGACGGCTACAAAGCCGCCGCCGTCGCGATTGCAGGCTATGAGTCGGTACGGCGCGGGGAGCCTGTCGGGACGACGAGCATCTAACGCGCACTTACCGCACGCCCAGCAAGAGTTCCATCGTCAGCTGGTCTAACTTCTCGTAGTGGTAGCCCTGTGCGCCCAACACGGCGCGATCAAAGGGGTGCGCCTTCAGCCATGTGGCGTTTTCGCGGGAGTATTGCATCCGCTCCTGAAGCGCCACATCCCACTGGCGTATCTTCGACAGCAACTCCTGAATCTCGGGATCCTGATTGAATTGCGTGGCTTTCTCCTTCAGGATGAGGTAAGTGCGCATACAACCTTTTGCGAACTCCCAGACACCCTCCTCGTCTTCAGTGCGATAGGCATGGGCGTCGAAATGGCGTGGACCGCTGTAGCCGTTATCCTCCAGCAGCTTCACCAAGAAGAACGCGCCCTTTATGTCCTCCGCGCCGAAGCGGAAGTCCTGATCGTAGCGGGTCAGTTTCTGGGCGTTCAGGTCGATGTGGAACAGTTTATTGCGCTCGATTGCCTGAGCGACAGCGTGGGTGAAGTTCAATCCTGCCATATGCTCGTGCGCAACTTCGGGGTTCACGCCACACATACTGGGATCGTCTAAGGTTTCGATGAACGCCAGCATCGCGCCGACGGTCGGCAAGAAGATATCGCCGCGCGGCTCGTTCGGCTTCGGCTCCAGCGCGAACTTCAGGTGGTAGCCCTGATCCTTCACATAGTGGATCAGGAAGTTCATGCACTCGCGATACCACTGAAGGGCTTGCACGGGGTCTTTGGCAGCGTCGGTTTCTGTACCCTCGCGCCCCCCCCAGAACACATAAATCTCTGCGCCCAACTCCACCGCGAGATCGATAGCGTGCATCGACTTTTGCAGGGCGTAGGCGCGTACTTTCGGGTCGTTGCTGGTGAATGCGCCGTCTTTGAAGGCGGGGTCACTAAACAGGTTCGTCGTACCCATCACCAAGCGCATGTTGTGGTCATCGAGGGCTTTCTTGAACTCGCGCACAATCTGGTCGCGCTCGGCAGGTGTGGCGTCGATGGGCACAAGGTCGTTGTCGTGCAGGTTCACGCCCCATGCGCCCAGTTCCGAGAGTTTCTGCACGATTCGTGTCGGCGGGATGCGCGGACGCACTGGTTCACCGAACGGGTCGCGCCCGATATTGCCCACTGTCCACAGTCCAAAAGTGAACTTATGCTCAGGTTTCGGTGTGTAGTCGCTCATTGAACTCACCTCATCAGGGAGGGTTCGCCGTGTGGCTTGGGGTTCCTGCTGCAGCGGGTTTCCAGCACCACTTTCAGGGTGCCGAGCAACCCTCGCCGCGAAAATCGATGTATAATAAAGGGTATGAAAACGATGCTGGTTTATGCGCTTGCGTTGGGTCTTGGATTAGGGCAGGCGATAGCGCAGTCGGGGCTGCGCGGTCCATTGCAGGCTTCTGAGCCAGAGTATGCGCCCGGACAGGTTCTGGTGAAGTTTCGGTCAGGAATCACGCCATCGCAGCGCGCCTGGGCGCGCCAAGTTACAGGCGCGCAGCTGATTAAACGCGGGCAGTACCTTGATTACGAGCTGTGGCAGTTCAATCCCTATGCCGATATGCGGGCTGTAGCGGCGCAGCTGCGCCACTCGGGCTGGTTCGATGCCGCCGAGCCGAACTGGCGCGTCTACCTCGCCGACGGCTGGACGCCGAACGACACGCTCTATCCCCAGCAACCCGCCCTGCCATTCATCAACGCACCGCAGGCATGGGCGCTCTGGCGCGGCGATAACAACTTCATCATGGCGATTCTGGATACGGGCGTGCGACGGAATCACTTAGATTTACAACCGCGCCTGCTGCCCGGCTACGACTTCGGCGGCGATGTGGACGGCGTGCGCGACAACGACCCCAGCGACCCCAATGGACACGGCACTTTCGTAACGGGGATTGCAGGCGCAGTCACCAACAACGGTCGTGGCGTCGCGTCAGTAGCGCCGAATGGCAAAATCCTGCCGGTGAAAGTGTTTCGGGATAGCTTACAAGGCTTCCTCAACGATATCGTTGATGGGCTAAATTACGCTGTTGCTCAGGGAGCGCACTCGATTAATCTCAGCCTTGGCGGCGGCTCTTGGGGCAGTTTTGCCAGCGTCCTCGACAACGCCTGGAACGCGGGCGTCGTGATTGTCGCTGCAGCAGGCAACAATAACAATACCAATCCTTTCTACCCGGCCTGGTATCCCGTGTGCATCGCCGTCGCCGCATGTAATCTGGACGGAACTCGTTCAAGTGTTTCTACCTATGGCAGCTGGGTCGATGTCGCCGCGCCGAGTGGGGATGTGTATTCTACCACCTCAAGCGGTGTCGACACTTATAGGCACAACACAGGCGGCTTTACTTCCTACGCCGCGCCGTTTGTGACGGCGCAGGCGGCGCTGCTCTACGCGCTCGTCGCCGACGGTCCGACTGACCGCTCGGTGGCGCGGGCGCAGGCGGTGCGGGAACTTATCGAAAGCACTGCGACGCCCGTGAACTATGTGGCGCATGGGATTATCAACCTGCAGGCATCGGTGGAGAAGGCGTTGACCGTGCCTGTGCGTGGGCGCGTACAGATTCAAAACTACACGGGCAGCTACAACGGGCGCACCGTGGAGGTCGTGCTGCGTCCGCAGGGAGGCGGGAACGCGATTGCCACCCAGAACGGAACGCTGAATGCTTCAGGCAATTTCTCTGTGAGCTTTTTCAACTACTTGGGCTACTATGACCTCGCCATCCGTGCGCAGGGCACGCTGCTCAAGCGCGTCCCGAACGCCCGCATGCGCTACCCCGGCGTGAGCGGACTGAACCTGACGCTCATCGCAGGCGATGTGAACGGCGATAACCGCATCGACGACGCCGATATGCTACAGGTTCTGTTCTCGTTCGGGCAGAACAATCCGTCGATTGACCTGAACGGCGACGGCAGCGTGGACGACGCCGACCTGCTCATCGTGTTGTTCAACTTCGGCATGGTCGGTGACTAAGTGGCTTGAGCGTCTCGCTCAAGCGTGGGCGAAGGAGAGCGCACGAGTGGGGACGCCCGTGCCACAAAGTGGTCTGGACAGTCCTGTCCAAGCGTGGGCACGGACAGGAATCTCCGTGCCACAGGGGTAGCACGGGCGGGGACGCCCGTGCCACGAGAGGTATGAATCGCGTTCGTTTAGCCCGTCAGGGGGAGGAACAGGCAACGCAGTACCTGCAGGCGCAGGGCTACGCGATTCTTGCGCGCAACTGGCGTAAGCGCGAGGGCGAGCTGGACATCGTCGCGCTGGAGGGGGACGCTCTGGCGTTTATTGAGGTCAAAACGCGGCGCACGCTCGCCTACGGCGCAGGCGAGGAGAGCATCGACCCGCGCAAGCAAGCGCAACTCGCCCGCCTCGCCCAGCGGTTCCTCGACGAGAACCCCCACATCGCCTTTCGCGAGTGCCGATTCGATGTGGTGATTATCGACATGACCGCGTCGCCCACGCAAATACGACACTATCGGAACGCCTTCCACCCTCCCACTCTTGATGGGGGTTGAATATAGAAGCCAATCGGTGTGAAGAATCGCGCCTGTTCAGAAAGGAGAGGGGGCAATCACGGTTCTCACAAGGTATACTTTTAGCAATGCGCCCGCATGTGGTGATTATCGGGGGTGGTTTCGGCGGTTTGCAGGCGGCGCGGGGCTTGCGTCGCTCGCCTGTTGATATCACGCTGATTGACAAGCGTAACTTCCACCTGTTCCAGCCGCTGCTGTATCAGGTGGCGACAGGGGGCTTGGGACCCGCCGAAATCGCCGCGCCGCTGCGCAGCCTGTTCCGCAAGCAGCGCAACGCCCGCGTGCTGTGCGCCGAAGTGGTGGACATCGACCCGCAGGCGTGCACGCTCACACTCCACGATGGGCACACGCTGCGCTGGGACTCTCTGATTGTCGCGGCGGGCGCCGCCTACCACTACTTCGGCAACGACGAGTGGGTTCAGTACGCCCCCGGTTTAAAAACTATCGAGGACGCGCAGGAGATTCGCCGTCGTGTGCTGAGCGCGCTGGAAGCCGCTGAACTGGAAACCGACCCTGAGCGGCAGCGGGCATGGCTGAACTTCGTGATTGTGGGCGGCGGTCCGACAGGCGTGGAACTTGCAGGCGCACTCGCGGAGCTGGCGCATGTGACGGTGCGTGGGGAGTATCGCGCGTTTGACCCACGCACGGCGCGAATCATCCTGCTGGAGGGCGCGCCGCGCTTGCTGACGGCTTATCCCGAACCGCTGAGCGAGAACGCTCGCCAGTCGCTGCAAAAACTCGGCGTGGAGGTGATTACAGGCGCGCTGGTGCAGCAGGTCGCGCCTGACCATGTGGTGTATAAGCGCAGCGAGGAGGTGTTTATCCTGCCCACACGCACGGTGTTGTGGGCGGCGGGCGTGCGGGCGGCGTCGCTGGCGCAAACTCTCGCCGAGCGCACGGGCGCGCCGACCGACCGCATGGGACGCATTATCGTGCAGCCCGACCTCTCCGTGCCCAACCAGGAGCGCATCTTTGTAATTGGCGACATGGCGCACTACGCTCACCAGACGGGCGCGCCATTGCCTGGCGTTGCGCCTGTGGCGATGCAACAGGGGCAGTATGTTGCACGGCGCATTCGGGACGCCCTGCAGGGCAAGCCCACGCCACCGTTCCGCTACTGGGACAAAGGCGATATGGCAGTCATCGGGCGCAAGGCGGCGGTCGCGCGCATCGGACGCCTGCGCTTCACCGGCTGGTTCGCTTGGCTGATGTGGCTCTTTGTGCATCTGATGTTTCTGGTAGGCTTCGAGAACCGCCTGCTGGTGTTCATCCAGTGGGCGTGGAACTATTTCACGCGCAATCGGCGGGCACGGTTGATTCTGGGCGACTCGCGCTCCATGTCGGCAGTCATCGACTCGACGCCTGTAAAGGAAACTGTTGTCTGAAGTCGCTGGTGGCTCGGCAGGAAAATCAGGCGTTTAGGCGAAACCTGCCCATATGCAGCTGGCATGGACGACCTTTACGGTCAACAAGCGGTTTCCGCTCACTATCAGTCGCGGCACGACGGCGCAGACGGTGAATGTGTGGGCGCGGGTGGAATCGGACGGCGTGGAGGGCTGGGGCGAGGCATCGCCGTTCGGCATTGGCGATTTCCGCCAGACGACGGAAGCGATTCAGGCAGACCTCCAGAAAGCCGAACCGTTGCTCGCGCCGCTCCACCCGCTAGAGCGCGAGCGGATTGAGCAAGTGCTAACAGAGAACGGTGTGCGCTCCGCTGCGCGCGCCGCCGTCGACATGGCGCTGTGGGACTGGCTCGGCAAGCGCACGGGGCTGCCTGTATGGCGCGTGCTGGGCTTGTCGCGCGAGGCGATTGTCCCGACTTCCGTGACCATCGGCATCAACCCGCCCGAAGTCGCCCGCCAGCGCACGCGCGACTGGCTCGAACTGACCCACGCCCAATCCCTCAAAATCAAACTGGGCAATCCTGCAGGGATTGAGGCGGATCAGGCGATGTTCGAGGCGATTTTGCATGAGGCTCCGCAGGGCGTCGCGCTGCGCGTGGACGCGAACGGAGGCTGGAGCCTGCAGGACGCGCTTGTGATGTGCCGCTGGCTCGCGGAGCGCGGCGTGGAGTATGTGGAGCAGCCCCTGCCGCGCGGCGCGGAAGACGACCTGCTCGCGCTCTATCGCGAGTCGCCCCTGCCGATTTTCGTGGATGAGAGCTGTTTCGACCAGCGCGATGTGGTCAAACTCGCCGACCGCGTGCATGGAATCAACATCAAGCTGATGAAGTGCGGCGGTCTCAGCGAGGCGATCTGCATGGTGCATACCGCCCGCGCGCTGGGGCTGCAAGTGATGTACGGCTGTTATTCCGATAGTAGCCTGTCGATTAGCGCCGCCGCTCAGATTGCGCCGCTTGCCGACCATCTGGATCTGGATAGCCACTTGAACCTGATTGACGACCCGTTTATCGGCGCGGAGCTGCACGATGGGCGCGTGTTGCCCAACGACGCGCCCGGACTGGGCGTGCGCCTGCGGGAGATGTTCGCAGTTCAGGTATGATTCTGAGTGATGGAGCGTTGGGACGACAGGCGGGAGACCATCGCGCTGCCATGGATCGGGCAGGCACTGCGGAATCAGTGGAAATGGGTCGCAGCGGGCGTGTTGCTGGGCGTTGGAATCGCCGCGGCGATTGTACTGTTTAGCGAGAGACGCTACGAAGCGAACGCCAGGCTGCTTATTGAGTCGCCGACAGGAATGACGCTGGGCGCGGCGAGCGGTCTGGCGGCGATTATTGGAGGCGGCAGTCCTGACTTGAACACGCAAGTCGAGATACTCCTCTCGCGCCCCTTGCTGGAGAAAGTGCAACAACAAGCGGGCAATAATGAGCCATACCGCGACTTCGAGCAGCGGTTCCGCGCCACTGCTCTGCGTAATACGAATGTCGTGCAGGTTACGGCGTCCGACTCGACCCCTGACGGCGCGCAACGGCTCGCGGAACTCTGGGTGCAGGCGTATCTGAGCTATGTGCGCACGCTCTACGAGCAGAACCCCTCCACGCTGGTTGAGAAGCTGAGCGGCGAACTGCAGGCTCAGGAGGAGCAACTGCGTAAGGTCGGCGCGCGCATCACAGCGTTTCTGAAAGCGAAGGGGGTCGTCGCGCCCGAAGCCGAACTGAGCAAAAGCGTCGAGAAATACGCCGACCTGCTGGAAAAGCGACGCCAGGAAGAGGGGCGTCAGATTGCGCTCGAACGCCAGATAGCCGCCCTGCGCCGCCAGCTGCAACGCGAGCCGAAGTTTTACGAGGCGATGCGCACCCTCGCCATCCCCCCCGAAGCACAGCAGCTCAACACGAAAATCGCCGAGCTGGAGATTCAACGCAGCGCGCTCCTCGAGGAGTTCCAGCCCGACGCGCCTGAAGTAAAAATTGTGGAGCAGCAAATCGTGCAGGCGAAGCGCGAACGCGAGAGCCTGCTCGCGCAAGCCATCGATAAGCAGTTCCTGACGCTTTCCCGACAGGAGTCGGTGAATCCCGTGTATCTGGAACTGACGCAGTCGCTACTGAGCGCCGAGAGCGAGCGGCAGGCGTCAGGCGCGATGCTCGCGATTCTCAGTCAGCAGCAGGCGGAGTTTGAGCGGCGCTTTCAGCGCACGCCTGACCTGATGGCGGAGTACGCCGATTTGAAGCGTCAGTACGAGGCAGCGCTCACCATCTGGACCGAGAAAGTGCGGGCGTATGAGCAGGCGCGGGCACAGCAACTGGTAGGGAAGATCTCGCCGTTGTTGTTGCAGCCGCCCGCGCTGCCCGACCGCCCTGTATTCCCGCGCCCTGTGCTGACGATGGGACTGGGCGCGCTGTTGGGGCTGATGCTGGGCTCGCTGGGCGCGCTCATAGCGGCGTGGCGCGCGCGGCGGCTCAGCAACCGCTGGGAAGTGGAGCGGCTACTGGGCGCGCCTGTGTTAGCCGAGATGCGCGGCGCGCTCTCGCCCGCGCAGGCGCAACTCATCGCTTGGCAACTGCGCGCCTTAGGCGGCGGCGAAGTGTGGCATCGCGCACTCGCCCTCCCGCTGACCGCCCATACACAAACCGTCGCACAGCAAATCGCTGACGCCATGAGAACAGCGGAAACCGAACCCGAAGAGTCCAGCCTGCCCGCTCCTGCCTACGCCAACGGCGTGCTGCGCGTCTACGCGACCGCGCCCGACGCGCCCGTTGCACCCCCTGCAGAGCGACTCATCCTCGTCGCCCCGAAGGGCTACGCCTTGGACGAAACGGCGTATCAGATGCTCGTGCAAACAGGCGACCGACTGGTGGGCGTGATTCTGGTGGAGGAGGGAGAATGGTGATGAGAATGGATTGCCTTTGTTTTGGAGATCTCACCCCCCTGTCCCCCATCTCCGTAAACAGAGAGGGGGGTATGCCCGCGCCGCACACGCACGGCTCCCCCTCTCCGTTTACGGAGAGGGGGCTGGGGGGTGAGGTGGAAAAAGCGCGGGAAAATGAAGTTTCTATGCCCAAAGTTGGGGCGGAGCCGTGTACCCTGAGGGAGCTGGGAGGCGAGGCGAATAAAGCGCAGCCAACCCAACAAATGAACTTGGGTAGGATGCTAATTTCAATACTGATTGCTTACTTCCTAATCGCTCTCGGCATCGCCCAATCCGACGACTACACCCTCGACACGGGCGATGTGCTCACCGTGACCGTGTTGCGCCATGAGCAGTTCAGCGGCGAGTTTACCGTGCCCCCCAGCGGGCGCGTGGTGTTCCCCGGCGTGGGCGAGCTACCCGTGCGCGGTCTGACACTGCGCCAGCTCAGTGAGACTCTGCGCGAGCAGCTGAGCAAGCGCCTGCGCAACCCCGAAGTGTTTGTCTCGCTCAAGCAGGCGCGTCCGTTGCAGGTGTTTGTGGAGGGACAGGTGAACCGTCCGGGCGCGTATCCAATTCAGCTCGGCTGGCGCGTGGCGGAGGCGATTGCCGCCGCCGAGGGGCTAAAAATCCTGCCAGAGCGCACGGTGGCGATGCTCATTCGCGGCGAACAGACCATGCCCATCGACCTGCCCGCCCTGCTCCACCGCGGCGACCAGCGCACGAACTATCTACTTCAGCCGGGTGACCTGCTGAGCGTCCAGCAAAAGCCCGCTATTCGCGTGGCGATTGTCGGCGAAGTGACAAAGCCGGGCAACTACGACCTCGATGCGGGGATGCGCGCCATGCAGGCAATCGCTCAGGCGGAGGGCGTCACGGAGTTCGCCGCGCTCAAACGCGCCTTCATCGACCGACAGGGCGTGATTATCCCCTTCGACCTGTATCGCGCCACAGTGCAGGGCGATACCAGCGAGAGTGCGAACCCCGCCCTGCAGGACGGCGATGTGATTGTCATCCCCCAGAACCTGCAACGCTATGCGATTGTGGGTCAGGTTGCACGCGCAGGCTACTACCCGATTCCGGAAGGCAAGCCGTTCCTGCTTTCCGACGCCATCGCGCAGGCCGGAGGCATGACCTCACGCGCCCTCACTTCAACCATCACCGTCCTGCGGATGGAGGGCGATACGCTCCAGAAGCTCCGCGTACCTTACCAGCAGTTCCTCAAACGCAGCAACCTGGCGGGCAACCCACCCATTCGCGAAGGCGATGTCATCTACCTCGCAGAAGCGAACCGGATCGAACTCACCCAGATTTTGACGGCGATCACGATTCTCAACATCGCCGATCGGCTGGGCTGGGTGCGGTAAAATTGGGTTATGCAGTTCCAGTCGCTGGGGGTATTGCTCTGGTTTCTGCCGATAGCAGGGTTTATCATCCTGCTGTACCTGCTGAAGGTGCGGCGGCGCGAAGTGCGCGTGCCCGCGAAGTTTTTATTTCCTGCAATTACGACCGATGTGCGGGCGAACGCGCTGTTTCAGAAACTGCGTCCGAACCTGTTGCTGTTTTTGCAGCTGCTCGCCGCGCTTCTGCTGCTGACCGCGCTTGCCCGCCCGATGATTCAGGCGAAGGGGCTGCCGGGGCAATCGGTGATTGTGGTGGACAACTCCGCGAGTATGAGCGCGACGGATGCCGCGCCCACCCGCCTCGACGCCGCCAAAAACCGCCTGCGCCGTTTCGTGCAGGAGCTGAACCCCAGCGAGCAGCTCGCGATTATCGAGGCGGGCGCGCAGGTGCGCGTGCTATCGCCCCTTACCAGCGACAAGCAGAAACTGCTCAGCGCGATTGACCAGATTCAACCGACCGATACGGCGGGCAACTTGGACGAAGCGCTGCACCTTGCCGCCGCGCTGGTGGGCAAGGCGGGCGAAAGCCGAATCGTGCTGCTCTCCGACGGCGCGTTTCCCCCTGTCAGCGACTTCTCGGCGGGGAACGCGAAACTGATTTTCGAGTCGCTGGGCAACAGCAGCGAGAATCTCGCGATTACCGCGATGGATGTGCAGAAGCGCAGCGGCGGATTCGAGTGGTTCGTTGGAATCCGCAACTTCGGCAGCCAGAGCAAGCAGGCGATTCTGGAGTTCTACGCAAACGGCAAGCTCATCGACGCGCGCTCAATCACGGTGGAAGCAGGCAAAACAGTTGGGCAGACGCTGACGGCGCGCCAGCTGCAGGAGCCGCTCGAAGCCCGCCTGAAGGTCGACGACGCGCTCGCCGCCGACAACGCCGCCTTTCGCGTCGGCGTAATGCAAAAACCGATTCGCGTGCTGCTGGTGGGCGAGGGGAACTTCTTTCTGGAACGCGCGCTCGCGCTGGAGCCGAATGTGCAGCTCAGCAAAGCCCCCACTGTGCCCGAAAGTGAGCGAGGAGAGCGCGTCGGAGGCGGCGAGTTCGACCTGATTATCTTTGACCGAACCGCGCCTGTGCCCGTGAAAGCGCGCGCCGTGATGGTCATCAAGGCAAAGGGCGGCCCGATTGCCGAGCTGGATCAGCCTGTACGAGCGCCGCGCATCGCCCTGTGGGAGCGCGACCATCCGCTGATGCGCTATCTGGAGTTGGGCAACCTGCTGATTGACAACGCGCCGCGCCTCAAGCCCGCGCCGTGGGCGAAGGTGCTTGCCGAGAGCCAACAGACGCCCCTGATTGTGGCAGGGGAACACCAAAACCGCCGCTGGATCGGCGTCGGCTGGGATTTGCTGGAGTCGGACTTCCCGCTCCAGCCCGCCTTCCCGATTTTCGTCGCGAACCTGCTGCGCTGGGCAGTGGGCGAGCAGGGCGGCGCGACCGACCTGACGGTGCGCACGGGCGTCCCCTTCAGCCTCACGGTAGACCCTACAGAAACCGAGCTGACCATACGCGACCCCGACGGGCGCACGCGCGCCTTCCCTGTGAACGACGGCGCGGTAGTGATTCCGGGCTTGGAACGCGTCGGATTACATACAGTACAGGGCAAGAAGACCCAGCTGCGCCTCGCGGCGAACCTAATGCACAGCGACGAATCGGACATCCGCCCGCGCACGCGCATCGAACTCGGCGGCAAGACGGTGACAGCGCAAAACACACTCACCACCCTGCGCGACCTGTGGAGACCCATCGCGCTTGCCCTGCTCGCCCTGCTGATGATCGAGTGGTGGGTGTTCGTGAAGAGATCTTGAACCTCGCCAAGCTTCGGATATAATCAGTGTCGGTGATAGAGACCATCACAGATGCGGTGGAGTTTGTTCGGGAGAGTTATGGCGACTTTGAAATGCTCAATACAGAGTCGTCTCGGTCATACCGTGTGCTTTGGCGGGAGCGTTTCTTGCCGCCGAAACATCGAGCCAGACATCGGTGCGGAGGGTGTCGAGGTCGGTGGAGTATCATCGAGTGGTTTGACTGGGACGGTCTGTTTACCAGTCCGTATGTGTATCTACGCAACCTTCCAACCGAGGCTGAAGTTGTTGATTGGCTCGCCTCCAAGCAGCCGCTCAGGGGTTC